>JALOTG010000040.1 GCA_025458005.1 Thiobacillaceae bacterium | reverse complement strand
CTGGTGGCGCGACGAGGTGGCGCGCCTGTATGCCGGCCACCCCGGCCACCCCGTCACGCGCGCGCTGATGGAGGTCATCGACCGGCATGGCATCGCCCAGGAACAGCTGCAGGAGATCCTGGACGGCATGGAGATGGACCTGGGCACGGTGCGGTATGCCGACTTCAAGCAGCTCAACCTCTACTGCCACCGCGCCGCCGGGGTGGTGGGGGAAGTGGCGGCCCTGATCTTCGGCAGCACGCTCGACAAACCTGTCGACCGCGCCACCCTGAAGTACGCGAACCGTCTGGGGCTCGCCTTCCAGCTCACCAACATCATCCGCGACGTGGGCGAGGACGCCCGCCGTGGCCGCGTCTACCTGCCCCAGGACGAACTGGCCCAGTTCGGCGTCGCCGAGGCGGACCTCCTCGGCGGCCGGGAGACCGAAGCCTTCGGCCGGCTGATGGAATTCCAGCACCGGCGCGCCATCGAGACCTACGATCAGGCCATGGCCCTGCTGCCGGCGGTCGACCGCAAGGCGCAGCGCCCCGGCCTCGTCATGGCCGCCATCTACCGGACCCTGCTCGAGGAGATCCGGCGCGACGGCTTCCACGTCCTGCGCTACCGCACCGCCCTGCCGCCGCTGCGCAAGCTGTGGATCGCCTGGCGGACCTGGGTGCGGGGCTAGCCGGTGCGAGTCGGGGCATGAATCGCGTCGCCGTCGTCGGCGGCGGCTGGGCGGGCCTGGCCGCCGCGGTGGAGCTGGCCGCGCATGGGGAAAAGGTGACCGTGCTGGAGGCTGCCCGGCAGCTGGGCGGCCGCGCCCGATCGGTGCCCTGGGACGGGATTCGGGTGGACAACGGCCAGCATCTCTTCGTTGGCGCCTATCGCGAAACGCTGCGCCTCATGGAACGGGTCGGCAGCGCTCACCGGCTGGAGCGCCGCCCCCTCGACTTGCGCGTGCCCGCTTTCCGCCTGCGCCTGCCTACCCTGCCCGCCCCCTGGCACCTGGCCCTGGGACTGCTGGCCGCCCATGGCTTGGGGGTCGGCGACAAGCTGCGCGCCGCCGCGTTCATGCAGGCCCTCAAGCGACAGGGCTTCCGCCTCGACCGGGACCTGCCGGCGGCGGACCTGCTGGCCCGGCACCGCCAGTCCGAACGCCTGGTCGACCGGCTCTGGGCGCCGATCTGCGTGGCCGCCCTCAACACCCCGCTGGAGCAGGCCTCGGCCCAGGTCTTCTGCAACGTGCTGCGCGACAGCCTGGCCGGCGAACGGGCGGACAGCGACCTGCTGCTCAACCGCGGCGAGCTGGACAACCTCTTTCCCGGCCCGGCCGCCGAGTTCGTCCGACTAGCCGGTGGCGAAGTCCGCAGGTCCTGCGCGGTGACCGCCATCAGCCGGCCAGGCGCAGGCTTCCACCTGGCCGGCGCCGACCTGGACGCCGACCGCGTCATCCTGGCCGTCCATCCCGCCCGCCTGCCGGCCCTGCTGACCGACCTGCCGGAACTCGCGGACGTCATCCGCCAGGTGGAGACCTACGCCTGGCAACCCATCCTCACCCTCTGGCTGCGCTTCGCCGCGCCTGTCGCCCTGCCCTTCACCATGCTCGGCCTGGGCGGCGGCCAGAGCCCCTGGGCCTTCGCGCGCGACGACCTGGCGCCGGGCCTGGTGGCGGTGGTGGTCAGCGCCGAGGGGCCCCATCTGCGACGCGATCCGGATGCCCTCAAGAAGGACTATCTGGCCCTGCTGGCCGAGGCCGTGGGACCCCTGCCGCCGCTGCTGGCCTGGAAGCGCATCGTCGAGAAGCGCGCCACCTACGCCTGCGCGCCCGACCTGCCACGGCCGGACAACGCCACGCCCCTGCCCGGCCTCTACCTGGCCGGGGACTACACCCGCGGCGACTACCCCGCCACCATCGAGGGCGCGGTACGCAGCGGGGTACAATGCGCCCGCCTGATCCTGGAGAAGTCATGAACGCATCGCCAGCCGCGTCCGACCCGTTCAGCGAGCGCGTCATCCTGGTCACCGGCGCCGGCCAGGGCCTCGGCCGCGCCGCCGCCCTGGCCCTGGCCGCACGGGGCGCCACAGTGATCCTGCTCGGCCGCACGGTGGCCAGGCTGGAGCGGGTCTACGACGAGATCGTCGCGGCGGGCGGCCCCATGCCGGCCATCCTGCCCGTGGACCTCGCCGCCGCGGCGGACCGGGATTTCGAGACCCTGGCCCAGTCCATCGCCGTGCAACTCGGGCGCCTGGACGGCATCCTGCACTGCGCGGCCCACTTCACCTCCCTGTCGCCCCTCTCGCTGCAGACCGTTGAGCAATGGCAGACGTTGTTCAAGGTCAACGCCATCGCCCCCTTCGCCATCAACCGGGCCTGCGAGCCACTGCTGAAGCGGTCGCCGGATGCCGCGGTGGTCCTGGTGGGCGAGACCCATGGCCACGCTCCGGCCGCCTACTGGGGCGGCTTCGCCGTGTCCAAGGCGGCCCAGGAGGCCTATTTCCGTGTCCTGGCGGACGAATGGGCGGGACTGACCAACCTGCACGCACACTTGGCCATCCCCGGCCCGGTCAACACGCCGCAGCGCAACCGCACCCATCCGGCCGAGGACAAGGAAAGCCTCCCCTCGCCGCAGGCCTTGGCGGCCTGGCTGGTGGAACTGATGGGCCCGGCGGGCCGCGCCGTGAGGGGGCAGATCGTGGAATATGCCGCGGCCCCCCGTCGTGAGGCCTGACGCTCCACGCCGGGAACCCCGTGTCGCCCCGCCCTACTTGCCGAAGATGCCCTTGAGCAATTCCTTCATCGGATCCTTCTCGTCCTTGGTCGGCGCGGGTTGGGCGCCAGGCGTGGCGGCGGGCGGGGGCGCGGTGGCCGCCGGCGCGGCGGTGACCTTGACCAGGGACTTCAGCTTGGTGCCGTCGGCCAGTTCCACCTCCGCCAGGAAGGGCTGTCCGGCGCGGAACCACCCGGAATCGTTGGCGTAGAGATCGAGGCCGAAGCGGCCGCCGTGCAGGCCCAGCGTGGCGGCATGGCTGGCGTTCAGCTGGCGGCCGTCGCGGAACACGCCCAGCACCCAGTAGGCGGGATTGCGGCTGTGCCACACCTGGCCTCCCGTGGGGTTGCCCGCTTCGTTGGCGCTGTACAGGGCAACGGACACGATCTCCGCCTGTCCGCCCAGCTCCAGGCGGAGGGTGAAATGACCATCGGGGCGACTGTCCGGACGCCCCTGCCCCCAGTCGCCCACCTTGTCGGCCACCATGCCCACCCAGGCGAGGGACTCGATCCGTGCGGCGGCCGGCGGCGGGGCCATGGCTGCCTCGCGCACCCATTCCGAGCCGGCGAAGGCACCGACACGATGGCGGGCGATCAGACGACCGTCGGGCGCGACTTCCAGGTGCATGTAGCCGCTGCCCGCCGCCCGGCCCTTGGGCACATCCGCCCACTGCAGGCGGATCTGACTGCCGTAGACCACGCCGTGCATGACATTCGACCAGGCCGGCTGGCTCGGGGCGTTCTCCCCGTAAGCCCACAACTCGCTGCCCACCTGCCGCAGGTAATATACCCCCCCGTCGTTGCCGCGCCATCGTCCGGTAAGGTCCTCGCCCTGCACCGGCAAGACCAGCACGGCAAGCATGACCGGCAATACTCTCTTCCATCTGGCATCCATGATCTACTCCCAAATTCGCGCGCAAACTCGCCACTACTCACTATAGTCCAGCGCGGCGCGCCCCCTTGTCGGCCGCCACGTCGTCGTCAGGGAAGGGGGCGGCGTTTAAGGATGTGATTGCCCCCTGATCTGATCGACATGAAACTGAACACCCCGCCGTCCATGGCTGCCCGCCGCCCCCCCTGGCATCTTGACTGGGCGGGCCTGCTGGCCGTGCTGGGTGCCCTGCTGTTAGGGTCCGGTCTGCTGCTGGCTCCCATCCCGGGCCACGCCCAGCAGGCCTTGACCCAGCAGGATGGTCGGGAGGCGCGTATCCAGCTGCACTTCTTCTGGTCCGCCCGCTGCCCGCACTGCCTGGAGGCTCGCCCCCACGTGCTGCCCATGGTCGCCGAGCGCCCCTGGATCGAGTTGCACGACCTGGAATTGAGCCGCCACCCCGAGAACGTGCAGCTCTATCTGGACATGGCCGCCACCCTGGGCGAACAGGCCCGGTCGGTGCCCGCCTTCCTGTTCTGCGGCGAAATGCATGTCGGCTGGCATTCCGCTGAGACCACCGGCGCCTTCCTGGTGGAACGGCTGGAGGCCTGCCGGGCGCGGGCGGCCGCGAACCGGGAGACCCTGGGCCCGAGCGCGCCGGAGACCATCCACCTGCCGCTGCTCGGCGAGATCGACCCGTCCGGTCTGTCCCTGCCCGTGTTCACGGTGCTCATCGCCGGCCTGGACGCTTTCAATCCCTGCGCCTTCTTCGTCCTGCTGTTCCTGCTCGGGCTGCTCGCCCACCAGCGCGACCGCCGCCGCATGCTGGCGATCGGCGGGGTGTTCGTGCTGGTCTCCGGCCTGTTCTATTTCGCCTTCATGGCCGCCTGGCTCAATCTGTTCAGGATGATGGGCGAGATCCAGTGGGTCACCCTGGCGGCGGCCCTGCTGGCCATCGCCATCGCGCTGATCAACATCAAGGACTTCTTCGCCTTCAAGCAAGGCCTCACCCTTTCCATCCCCGAATCCCGTCTGCCCGACCTCTACCGGCGCGGCCGGGCGGTGCTCGCCGCCGGAAACCTGCCGACCATGCTGGTGGCCACCCTGCTGCTGGCCGGCGCGGCCAACCTCTACGAGCTGCTCTGCACGGCCGGCTTCCCGATGGTCTACACGCGTGTGCTGACCCTGAACAACCTGCCGTCCAGCGGCTATTACCTCTACCTCGCCCTGTACAACCTCATCTACGTCATCCCGCTGCTGGCCATCGTGCTGGCCATCACCTACGCCCTCGGCCGCCGTCAGCTCACGGAGCGGCAGGGACGGCTCTTGAAGCTGATGTCCGGGGTGATGATGCTGGAGCTGGGGGTGCTCCTCCTGCTGGCCCCGCAAATGCTCAACAACGTGGCCATCGCTTTTGCCCTGCTGCTGGGGGCAGCGGGCGTGACCGCCGCGGCGGCCTGGATCGAAAGCCGTCGCCGGTACTGAGCGCCGTCCGCGACCTTTCCTAGAGCCCGCGCAGGTAGTCCAACGCCTCGGCCAGGGTTCCCACCCCCCTGACCGCCATCCCGGTCGGTGGCTGCTTCGGCAGGTTGGCGCGCGGCGCCAGGGCATGCGTGAAGCCCAGCTTGGCGGCCTCCTTGAGGCGTTCCTGGCCGCGCTGCACGGGGCGCACCTCGCCGCCGAGGCCGACCTCGCCGAAGACCGCGAGCTTGTGCGGCAAAGGCTTGTTCCGAATCGAGGAGACCACCGCCATGAGCACCGCCAGGTCGGCGGCCGGCTCGTTGATGCGCACGCCGCCGACGGCGTTGACGAACACGTCCTGGTCGTAGCAGCCGATGCCGCCATGGCGATGCAGCACCGCCAACAGCATGGCCAGGCGATTGGGGTCTAGGCCCACGGTCAGCCGGCGCGGGCTGGGAGTATGGGCGGTATCCACCAGGGCCTGGATCTCCACCAGCAAAGGCCGCGTGCCCTCTTGGGCGACGACCACGCAGGAGCCGGGCACCTCCCGCTCGTCGCGGGCCAGGAACAGCGCGGAGGGATTGCTCACGCCCTTGAGGCCCTTCTCGGTCATGGCGAACACGCCCAGCTCGTTCACCGCGCCGAAGCGGTTCTTGAAGGCGCGGATGAGGCGAAAGCTGGAGGACGGGTCGCCCTCGAAGTAGAGGACCGTGTCGACGATGTGCTCCAGCACCCGCGGGCCGGCGAGCGCGCCTTCCTTGGTGACGTGGCCGACGAAGACCAGGGCGGTGCCGCTCGACTTGGCATGGCGGGTGAGGGACTGGGCGCACTCGCGCACCTGGGCCACGCTGCCGGGGGCGGACTGGAGTTGCTCGGTGTAGACGGTCTGGATGGAGTCGATCACCGCCACCTGCGGCTTTTCGGCCTGCAGGGTGGCAAGGATGGCCTCCAGGCGGATCTCGGTCAGCAGCGGGATGTCGGCCTGGCCGAGGCCGAGCCGCTTGGCCCGCAGCGCGATCTGGTCGGCGGACTCCTCGCCGCTCACGTACAGGGTCCTGAAACGCGCGGACATCACCGCCAGGGCCTGCAGCAGCAGGGTGGACTTGCCGATGCCCGGGTCGCCGCCCAGCAGCACCACGCCCCCCTCCACCATGCCGCCGCCGAGGACGCGGTCGAACTCGCCGAGGCCGGTCGCGAAGCGCGGCGTCTCGCGGGCTTGCACCTCGGTCAGGCGCTGGATGCCACCCGCCGCGGCGAGGCCCTGGAAGCGCGCGGGCTTCGCCTCGACGACGGTCTCCGAGAGGGTGTTCCAGGCCAGGCAATGCGGGCACTGCCCCTGCCACTTGTTGGTCTGCCCGCCGCACTCGCGGCAGACATAGAGGGTCTTGTCCTTGGCCATCCGACCTTATACCCGACGCCCCCGCGCCGCTCAACCGCGTCGCATAATGCCGGCATGAATGCCCGCCCCGCCCGGCACTGGGATCTCTTCTGCACGGTCATCGACAACTACGGCGACATCGGCATCACCTGGCGGCTGGCTCGCCAACTGGCCGGCGAGCACGGGCTGTCGGTCCGGCTGTGGGTGGACGACCTGCTGAGCTTCCACGCCCTGCGCCCGGAGATCGACCCCGAACGGACGACCCAGTCACTGGAGAGGGTGGAGATCCGACGCTGGGGGACACCTTTTCCGGACCTGGCGCCCGCCGACGTGGTCATCGAGGCCCTGGCCTGCCAGCTGCCGGAAAACTACGTGGCGGCCATGGCCCGACGTGATCCCCGCCCGGTCTGGATCAACCTGGAATACCTCAGCGCGGAGGACTGGGTGACCGGCTGCCACGGCCTGCCCTCGCCCCACCCGCGCCTGCCTCTGACCAAGTGGTTCTTCTTCCCGGGCTATGCCGCGGGGACGGGCGGCGTGCTGAGGGAGTCCTGGCTGATGGAGCGATGCCAGGCCTTTCAGGCCTCGGCCGAGGCCCAAGCTCAATTCTGGGTGGGGTTGGGCCTGCCCGATCGCGCCCAGGACGAGCTCAGGATTTCCCTTTTCGGCTACGAAAACCGAGCCGTGGATCGCCTGCTGTCCGCCTGGGCCGACAGATCGAGCCGGATTCGCTGCCTGCTGCCCGCCGGTCGGCTGCTCGCCGACGTGGCCCGCCATTTCCATCGCGCGACCCTGTCGCCGGGCGACACCCCGCAGCAAGGTCAACTCAGCGTGCATGTCCTGCCGATGTTGTCGCAGGACGCCTACGACCGTCTGCTGTGGGCCTGCGACTGCAACTTCGTGCGCGGCGAGGATTCCTTCGTGCGCGCGCAATGGGCCGGCCGGCCGCTGGTCTGGCAGGCCTACCGTCAGGAAGAAGCGGCGCACTGGCCCAAGATCGAGGCCTACCTGAACCGCTATTGCGAGGGCTGGCCGGCGGATGCGGCGGCCGACCTGCGCGCGCTGTGGTCGGCCTGGAACGCAGAGGCGGTCGAGGACATCGACTGGCCGGCCTTCTGGCGACACCGGCCGGTCCTGGAGCGAAACGCGAGGCAGTGGGTGGCCCGCCTCGACGGCCTCGGCGACCTGACCGGAAACCTAGTGCAATTCTGCGCGGAAAAGTTATAATAATCAGCTTTTTAATCCCCATTCTTTCAAGGGCAGCTGTATGAAAACCGCACAGGAACTCCGCGCAGGCAACGTGATCATGGTCGGCAACGACCCGCTGGTGGTGCAAAAGGCCGAATTCAGCAAATCCGGTCGCAACGCCTCCGTGGTCAAGATGAAACTCAAGAACCTCCTCACCGGCTCCGGCACGGAAACCGTCTACAAGGCCGACGAGAAGTTCGAGACGGTCACCCTGGAGCGCAAGGAGTGCGCCTACTCCTACTTCGCCGACCCCATGTACGTCTTCATGGACGCCGAATACAACCAGTACGAGATCGAGCCCGAGAACCTGGGCGACATGCTGAAATACCTGGAAGACGGGATGCCCTGCGAGGTGGTGTTCTACGAGGGCAAGGCCATCTCCGTCGAGATGCCCACCACCGTGGTGCGCGTGGTGGAGTACACCGAGCCCGCCGTCAAGGGCGACACCTCCGGCAAGGTCATGAAGCCGGCCCGCATCAAGCCGACCGGCATCGAGATCTCGGTGCCCGCCTTCGTCGAGATCGGCGACAGGATCGAGATCGACACCGCCAGCGGCGAATACCGCAACCGGGTCAAGGCCTGACGGCCCGTTCCGCGCGCAACGGGGGCGGCGCTGCCGCCCCTATTTTTTTGCCCGTCGCGCACCGCCGGACTGACGCGCCCGTTCGAACAGGCAGACGGCCGCCGCGGCGGCGACATTGAGGGATTCCACGCCGCCGGACATCGGGATCGTGAAGGGTCGGCAGACCGCGCGCAGGCCGGCGCTCAGACCCGCCCCCTCGTTGCCGAAGGCCAGGGCGCACGGACCGCGCAGGTCGAGGTCATAGAGCGAAACACCGACATCCAGGACCGCGGCGTGGCAGCGGCCGGGATAGCGCTCCGCCACCTCGACGAGGTCGACCTGCTCGTGCACCCGCAACAGGAACTGTGCCCCCTGGCCGCCGCGCAGGGCCTTGGGCGACCAGGCCTCGGCGCACCCACTCGACAGGTAGGCGGCCTCCACCCCGCTGGCGGCCGCGGCGCGCAGCAGGGCGCCAAGATTGCCCGGGTCCTGGATATCCTCCAGCAGGATGGCGAAGTCGGCCGGCGCATCCACCATGACTGGAATCTCCGCCACGGCCATGATCCCGCTGGGGGTCCGGGTCGGCGAGAGTCCCTTGAACAAGAATTGAGGGATGACAAGCGCCTGCGCGGCGGGCAACGCCTCCAGCCAGGGCCCCAGGCCGCCGGCCTCGCTGACGCTGTCCGTGGCGACCAGGATCGGCAGTCGCGTCCCCGCCGCGCTGGCCGTCTCGATGAGATGGTCGCCGTCCAGCAGGGTGCGGCCGGTCTCGCGGCGGGCCCGCTTGTCCTCCGCCAGCGCCTTGAGTTCGCGATAGGCCGGGTTGTCCCGCGACCTGATCGCCCGAATTCGCTCAGCCGCAGACATCGACGGACCCGGGCGCGCACAGGCGGCCGTCCGGCCAGGCCGCCTTGCCCAGTCGGGTTCCCGAGAAGCGCGCCCCGGCCAGCGTGGCGCCGGTCAGCGTGGCGTAGTCCAGCGTGGCCCGGGAAAGGTCGGCCCCGGTCAGGTCGGCCTGGGTCAGATCGGCGCCGCGCAGGCTGACCTGGGAGAGGTCGGCGCCGCGCAGGCTGGCGCCGCGCAGATCCGCGTAGTCCAGCACGGCTTGGCGAAGGTTGGCACCGTCCAGCAGGATCTTGCCGAGCCTGGCGCCCTTCAGGTCGGCGCGAGCAAGATCGGCCCGGCGCTTGTCGCACCCCTGCCAGCCCACCTCCGGGCGGGCCGGGGCCGCGCAATCCTTGTCGGTCATCAGACGGGGGGCGGCTGGCTCGGGCTGGCGTTGTTGTCCATACCACACCGCCAGCGCCACCCCCACCAGGACCGCCGCGGCCAGCGGCGCGATCCGGTAGGCCGGCCGCCGTTGCCAGGCCTGTCGGGCGAGCTGCCCGGTCTGGGCGTGGTCATGACGCAGGCTGGCCACGGTGACGGACTCGCCCGCACGGTGCTCGGCGCTGTCCGCCGACAGCGCCTCGCTATCGAGGCGTTCATCCAGCCAGCGCTGGCGGGCCAGTGCCCGCTCCGTCTCCCAGTCCGGGGCCCCCGCGTCGCCGCGGGGTTCTCCCTGGCGCGTCCGGCTCAGGTTGCGCAGGGCCACCTCGAACTGGCCGCATTCCTGGACCGACGTCCACGCATGGCCATCCTGGCTGATCCGGCTGTCGGGGCCGAGCCGGCCGAGTTCCACATACTGCGCGATGAGCGCGGCCGGATGGGGTCCGCTGACCTGGTCAGCGTCGCGGAAATACCAGAGGGCTTGGGTCATGGGTAGGGCGCGTGACTGTCGGCCCATTGTACATGCCTGAATCAGGCCGCCGTCCCAGCCTCACGGAGGACAAAAAAATACCCGGCCAGTGGGGCCGGGTGAAATCCACCAAAGGAGGAGGATGGAGGAGACAACACCAATGCATCGCATCAGTGTTATAAGAATTATCTAATATTATTAATTGCCGCGCAACTGGATTCGCACGCCTGGCGACACGGTCGGGAGCGCGCCTCGTTGCATATCCACCACAAGCTTGCCGTACCTGGCTTGAGATTAATGCAGGTTCGGCGCCTTGACCGTCGTGTTGGCATAGATCACGCGCACGTTGTCCGGCTCCAGCATGTGGCGCAGCCCGCCCAGCAGGTTGTCGGACAGCCGCACCCGCCACGCCTGGCCCAGTTCGATCTCGCAGGCGGCGGCCGCGTTCGAATAGCGCAGGCTGACCGGGCAGCCCGCGGATTCCTGACGGTAGGGGCCAAGCAGGTCGTGCAGCCGATCCGCATGGACTTCGCCGCCCAGGGTCAGGCTCAGCCGTGCCGCGAACCGGGTCCGGGCATGCTCCAGATCGTAGAGTTCGTCGGCCGTCACCCGGAGGCCGCCCGAGTAGCTGTCCAGACTGACCTTGCCCAGCACCACCAGGGTGTTGTCCTCCTTCAGCCGGTCCCGCGCGGCGTCGTAAAGCTCGTTGAACACCGCCACTTCCACCTGGGCCGTGCCGTCGTCCAGCAGCACGAAGGCCATCTTGCCGCGACGGGTCATCTGGGTACGCAGCGCGAGAATGGTGCCGGCCATGATCTGCGGCTGCTGCTGGGCGGCGATCTGCGCCAGGCTGCGGGTGACGATGCCGGCCAGTTCGGCCCGGTCCACGTCGTAGGGGTGGCCGCTGCGAAAGAATCCCAGCGCGGTCTTTTCCTGCTGCAGCCTTTCCTTGAGCGACCATCCCGCCGCCCGAGCCAGGGCCGGCGGGGCATCCGCGGCCATCTCGCCGAACAGGCTGTCCTGGACAGCATGACGGGCCATGTTCTCGGCCCATTCCATGGCCAGGCCGACATTGTTGAGCAGGAGCGCGCGGTCCTCGTTCAGGCTGTCGAAGGCCCCGGCGCGCACCAAGGCCTCGATCGCGCGGCGGTTGACGACGCGACGGTCCACCCGGCGACAGAAATCGAACAGATCGGTGAACGGCCCTTCCGCCTCGCGGGCGGAGACCAGGTTGGCAATGGCCGACTCGCCAGTGCCTTTGACGGCCCCCAGCCCGTAGCGGATGCGGGTGCGATCCACCGGCACGAAGCGGTACTCGGAGAGATTGACGTCCGGCCCCAGCATCTCCAGTCCGTTGGCCAGGGCGTCCTTGTAGAAGACGTGCACCGCGTCGGTGTCGTCCATGTCCGAGGAGAGGGTGGCGGCCATGAAGGCGGCGGCGTGGTGCGCCTTGAGCCAGGCGGTCTGGTAGGAGATCACCGCGTAGGCGGCGGTGTGCGACTTGTTGAAGCCGTACTCGGCGAACTTTTCCATCAGGTCGAACAGCTGCATGGCCAGCTTCTCGTCGTAGCCCTTGCGCTTCGCCCCCTCGCGGAAGATGTCTCGGTGCTTGGCCATCTCCTCGGGCTTCTTCTTGCCCATCGCCCGTCGCAGCAGGTCGGCGCCGCCCAGCGTATAGCCACCGATGAGCTGGGAGATCTGCATGACCTGCTCCTGGTAGACAATGACGCCGTAGGTGGGCGCCAGGCAGGTCTTCAGGTCGGGATGGAAGTAATCGATCGACTGCCTGCCCTTCTTGCGCAGGATGAAGTCGTCCACCATCCCCGAGCCCAGCGGTCCCGGCCGGTAGAGGGCGAGCACCGCGATGATGTCCTCGAAGCGGTCCGGCTCCAGCTTCACCAGGAGCTTCTTCATGCCCTCCGATTCCAGCTGGAAGATGGCGGTGGTATTGGCCTTGCGGAGGATGTCGTAGGCGGCCGGGTCGTCGAAGGCGAGGCTGTCCAGGTCGATCTCGGCGGCGGGGTCGAGGCGCCGGATGAACTTCAGGGCCCAATCGATGATGGTCAGGTTGCGCAGGCCCAGGAAGTCGAACTTCACCAGGCCGACCTTTTCCACGTCGTCCTTGTCCAGCTGCGAGACCACCGAGTCGGATCCCTCGGCGCAGTAGAGGGGACAGAAGTCGGTCAGCTTGCCGGGCGCGATCAGCACCCCCCCGGCGTGCATGCCGACGTTGCGGGTCAGCCCCTCCAGCTTCCTGGCCAGGTCGATGAGCTCGCGGACCTCCTCCTCCCGCTCATAGCGTTCCTTCAGCTCCGGCACCTCCTCCAGGGCCTGGTCGAGGGTGACGTTCTTGCCCGGCGCCGAGGGGATCATCTTGGACAGCTGGTCGCAGAAGTTGTACGGCAGGTCCAGCACCCGGCCGACGTCGCGCACCACCGCCCGCGCCGCCATGGTGCCGAAGGTGGCGATCTGGCTGACGGCATCGGCGCCGTACTTGTCGCGCACGTACTCGATCACCCTCCAGCGGTTGTCCTGGCAGAAATCGATGTCGAAGTCGGGCATGGACACCCGTTCCGGGTTCAGGAAGCGCTCGAACAGCAGGGCGTAGCGCAACGGATCCAGATCGGTGATGCCGATGACGTAGGCCACCAGGGAGCCGGCCCCGGAACCCCGGCCGGGCCCCACCGGCACGCCGTTGTTCTTGGCCCAGTTGATGAAGTCGGCGACGATCAGGAAGTAGCCCGGGAAGCCCATCTGGATAATGGTCGCGAGCTCCAGCTCCAGCCGCTGCGCGTACTCCGCGGCGCGCGACTCGCGTTCGGTGGCGTCCGGGAAGATCTGCCGCAGCCGCGCCTCGAGACCCTCGGTGGCACGCCGGCGCAGGTAATCATCCAGGGTCATGCCGGCCGGGGTAGGGAACAGGGGCAGTCTGCTCTTGCCCAGCTCCAGGGTCAGGTTGCAGCGCCGGGCGATCTCCAGGCTGTTGTCCAGGGCCTCGGGCAGGTCGGCGAACAGCTCCGTCATCTCCGCCTGGGACTTGAAGTAGTCCTCCTCCGTATAGCGCTGTGGGCGGCGCCGGTCGGCCAGCACATAGCCCTCGGCAACGCAGACGCGCGCCTCGTGGGCCTTGAAGTCCTCTCGGGTCAGGAACTGCACCGGATGGGTGGCGACCACCGGCAAGCCCATTCGGTCTGCCAGGGCAACCGCCTCGGCCAGATGCAGCTCGGCTTCCGGGCGGCCATTGCGCTGGATCTCGAGATAGTAGCGATCGGGAAACAGCCGCGCCCATTCCCCGGCCAGGGCCTGGGCGGTGGGCAGGGCGTCATTGAGCAGGGCCTGGCCCACGTCGCTCCACTGTGCGCCGGACAGGGCGATCAGCCCCTCCGTGCCCAGGCTGCCGAACCACGCCGGATCAACCAGGGCACGGCCGCGGTGCAGATTGGTCCGATAGGCGCGCGAGAGCAATTCGCACAGCCGCTGATAGCCCGGCCGGTCCTGCACCAGCAGCAGCATGCGGGCGGGCTTGTCCACGTGTTCCGGTCCGGCCAGCCAGACATCACAGCCGACCACCGGCTTGACCCCCTGCTTGCGCGCGCCGCTGTAGAACTTGACCATGCCGAACACGTTGGCCAGATCGGTCATCGCCAGGGCGGGCATGCCATCCGCCCGGGCGCGGGCGATGGCGTCGTCCACGCGCAGGATCCCATCCTGCACGGAATACTCGCTGTGCATGCGCAGATGGACGTAGCGCGGATCGCTCATGGCGTCTTGGGAAGGGGGGTAGGCAGGGAAGGCTGAACGGTTGGCATTATAACCGTCGGCCCGGACTCGGCCCTCGCCCCCCAATCAAGAGGAAGCGGGCGGGACAACTGCGCATACGGCGGCCCTGGACGCCGGCGTGGAAGCGCCGAGACGGCGCGGTCGGGCGACGAATCACCCGGCCGGCGCCGAGCGGAGGATCAGTGGGCGTTGACCACCGCCCCCACGACCTCCGCGCCCGCGGCCGCCAGCATGTCGCGGATGCCGGCCACCTCGTTGAGTCGCGTGCGGTTCTTGCGCACCGAGATCAGGGCGCCGCCCGCCCTGGACGCGACGGCCTGGAAGTCGGCGGCCTCCTCGGCCGGGGGCGTGTCGAGCAGGATCACGTCATAGTGGCCGGACAGGCCCGCGATCAGGTCCGCCAGATTGCCGCGCGACAGGAGCTCGGCCGGGTTGGGCGGCTGGGCGCCGGCCGTGAGCACGGACAGGTCCACGAACTGGGAGATGCGGGTGACCGCGGACAGGTCGGCGCGGTCGGCGAGGATGTCGGACAGGCCGGCCCGGTTGCCCAGGTTGAAGAAGGTATGCAGCTGGGGGGTGCGCAGATTGGCATCGATGATCAGGGTGCGCTCGCCCAGCTGGGAGAACACGATGCCCAGGTTGGCGGCCAGGTAGCTGGTGCCATCGCCGGGATTGGCGCCCACCAGGGCCAGGGCATGTCGCCCATCGCCGAACCAGCGCAGCATGAGCTGGCTGCGCAGGGCGCGCAGGCTCTCCACTTGGGGGCTGAAGGGATAGTAGGCCGCCACCAGGTCGCTGCTGAAGCTGCCTTCGCCCGGCGAGAGATAGGGATAGTCGAACTGCCGCGCCAGGATCTGCTGGATGTCGCCCTCCTTGACCAGCCCCAGGCGGATGGCCGCCTCGCCGAAGCGCAGGTTCTGTTCCTTTTGCAGCTTGAGCACCCGCTCCGCGTCCTGGGCGCTGATCTTGCCGCTTTCCAGCAACATCAGTCCGATGGTCTTGTTGCCGCGCGCGGCGCTGCTCATGCTCTGTTCGATGATCGGGGAAGTGTCCATGGTTGACCTGGCAGATTGAAGGAGGGGATTCGGAGTGGGTTCAGGCCTGCGCGCCAGCCGCCTTGAACCGGGTCGCCGAGAGGAGGCCGCGCCGCTTGGCGCGATTGCGGCCCAACTCGCCCAGCACCGGGATGCCCAAAGCCGCGGCCACGTCCTCGCCGGAGCGCACGCGCCGATCGATCATTTCCATCAGGAAGGCCAGGCCGATGCCGAGCAGGCCGCCGAGGAAGACCGCCAGGATGGTGTTCAGCATGATCTTCGGACTCGACGGTTCGATCGGCGGCACGGCCGGATTGAGGATGGACACGTCGGTCTGGGTGTTCTCCGCCTCCAGGCTGGTCTGGTGATAGCGCTGCAGGGCGGTGTCGTAGGCGCGCTGGGCGTTCTCCACGTCGCGCAGCAGCACCGTGAGGTCGTCGCGCTGCTTCTTCAGCTGCAAGACCTTCGACTTCTGGGCGGACAGGGAGGCACGCAGGTCCCCCTCGCGCTCCATGGCCACCTTGGCGGTGGTGGAAACACCCTTGGTGGCGGTGCTGATCTCGTTGTTCAGCTTGGCGCGCAGGGTATCCACCTCGGCCTTGGCGCTCTGGTACTGGGGATGATTCTTGCCTACCCGCTCGGCCAGGTCGGAGAGCTTGCCCTCGGCCCGCGCCAGGTCGGCGCGCAGGGTCTGCACCACCGGGCTGTTCATCACGTCCGGGAGGGACTCGCCACTCTGCTTCTGCTTGGACGCCGAGTCGTAGGTGGAGGACTGGGCGGCCACCAGCTGGCTGGACAGCTCCGCCAGCCGGGAGGTCTCCACGTCCAGTCGCTCGTCGGAGGCGAACAGGCCATGCTGGCGCTGGTAGGCGGAGAGCTTGGACTGGGCCTCCTCCAGGCTGGTGCGCAGGGACTTGATCTTGGTCTCGTACCAGGCGCTGGTCTGCCGCGCCGGCTCGACCTTCAGTTCCAGGTTGGTGTGGATGTAGGCCTGGGCGAAGGCGTTGGAAACGATGGCGGCGAACTGCGGATCGGTCCCCTTGAAGTTGATGCGGATCACGCTCGACTCGCGGGAAGGCTCGATCTCCAGGTTCTTGATCAGCAGCTCGCCGAGCCAGTTCTGGATGCTGCCCTTGCCTTCCGTGGCCGCCATGAAGTCGGCCTTGACCTGCGGGTTGTCCGCCAGCTTCAGGCCGTTGACCACCTTCAGCGCCACGTTCTGGCTAGTGAGGATGTCCACCTGGGTGGCCAGGTAGCCGGGCAGCAGCTGGGCGGGCAGCAGGGCGCCGGTGACCGGCTCCTTGGCCTTGGCGTCCACCACCAGGGTGGTGGTGGCGGTGTACTGCTTGGGCAGCAGCAGGCTGACCACCAGGGTGGTGGCGACCGTGACGCCCAGGGCCAGCAGGGCAACCCAGGCGCGCGCCTTGAGGATGAGCAGGAATTGAGTGAAGTTCATGGTGTCTCCCCGGCGATCAGAACAGGCTTTCCTTGACGAACACGACGTCGTCGGGCTGCAGAGGGTCGGAGAGTTGCGCCGTGATCTCCCGCATCTCGCCCTGGTCGCCGCGGCGCAGGATGCGCATCCCCTTCTGGGTGCCGCGCTGGGTGAGACCTCCGCCCACGGAGAGGGCCTGGACCACGCTCATGTTCTTCTCCAGACGGAAGGAGCCGGGCCGTTGCACCTCGCCGTAGATGTAGAAGCGCGGTTCACGCGGCACGTAGAGGATGTCGTTGTTGACGATCTCCACGTTCAGGGTCGGGGCGCCCTCCCGGAACAGGGCGATCAGATCGACTTCCCGACGTTCGGTCTTGCCGCCCCGATCGGTGATCAGGATCAGGCTGTCGGCGCCGGTCTGGGTGACGCCGCCGGCCAGGGCGAGCACGTCGGTCAGCCGGCTGGCCTTCTGCAGGGGGAACTTGCCGGGTCGATTGACCTGGCCCAGCACCGACACCTCCTGGCCCTTGAACTCGAGCACCACCACGTTGACCTGGGGGTTCTTGATGAAGCCGCCCGCCTCCAGGGCCTTGGCGATCCGCCCGGCGGCCACGCTGGCGGACGCTCCCGCCACCGGCACCTCGCCGATCAGGGGAAAGAGCAGGCTGCCATGCTCGGTGATCCGGGTCTCGGTGGTCAGGTCCGGCTGGTTGTAGACCGTCACCCGCACCAG
>JALOTG010000326.1 GCA_025458005.1 Thiobacillaceae bacterium | reverse complement strand
GGCGTGGAGGGCGACGCGCGAGGCGATCCCCTCCTGCTCACGGGCACGCCGGGCCTCGCGGTTGCTCAGCACGGCCCACACCGAGGCGACCCCGCCAATGCCGCCGGCAATGGCGAATTGCGCCCAGTCCGTAAAGACTTTGGCCCAGCCGGGATCAAACATGGCCGCCCATCTGGGTACGCAGCCACTCGCGCGCCTTGCTGTTGAGGCTGGCGATCAGGGCGATGAGCGAGGCCGCGGCCGCGGTCAGGGCCAGGCCCGCATCGACCAATCTGACGGCCTGCTGGGCGATGTCGGCGACGGCGCCGGCCATGCCCACCTGGGTCGGGCTGGTGGCGATGGTCTTGACAGACTGATAGAGCATGGCGCCGGAGGCCGCCAGGCTGGCGGCCGAGGCCATCGCGGCCATGATCCGGCCACGCAGAGCCGAGACCCAGAGGGGGTCTGGTGGGTCGGCGATCAGCAGGTAATCGACGGCCTCCTGCCCACTCTTGGCGTCTGGGTCATGGAGGGCCTGGTCGAGCTTCTGGGCTGGGGTCACGTCAGACATGGTGGACTCCGTCAGGCGTAGGCGCGGCGGTCGAGTTCAAAGTGAGGCCCATCGGTGAAGGGCCGCCGCCCCTTGACCCGGCAGGCATCGCCGTAGACGATCACCGCATTCTCGGCCTCTTCGGCGGTCTGGATGTTGCCGACATAGGCCCAGGTGCCGCCCCAGATCAGGGGCAGACGCAGGCTGCGGGCGGCCTGGGCCATGGCCGGGACGATGCGGTAGTAAAGGGGCCAGTCCCAGCGCGGGACGCCGCCGACCAGCGCCACCAGGTCCACGGCGTGGCCGGTGAGGTGGCGACTGTCCAGGGTCTGCGAGGCGCCGCTGGCGACCAGGGCGCGTTGCCTGGCGACGGTGCGCACCCCCTCCTGGACGCGGAAGTCCTGGGGCGTCAGGGCGATGGCCTCCTGCACGCAGGCGACCAGGTCGGGGTGGACCCCGACGAGGTGCCGGCGCGACAGGGCGGAGAGACGGTAGGGCATGGCAGATCCGCTGCGGTGAGGGCGCAGGGAGTGTGCCGCCCGGAAGCCTGACGGGCGCGGTGAAGCGGTGCACCGTGCGCGCGTAGCGGAAGCCAAAAGGTTTAAGTCTAGCGCGTGCTTGGGTTTTTGCGCCAGATCTGGACTGTCGTACTAGGCAGATCAGTCTAGTAACAGTTAGGGCGCTACGCCATCATCCCATCCCCACGACGCCTTGCACGTGGCAAACTCGTCTGGGGCGATGATGCGCAGGGCCTCTTCAAGCGCCCACTGCTTGTGATGGGCTCCGTCAGTCGTCAACCCTTCAATGAGCGCGGACGTGATGTCGCGCAATTCGTCTGCCACGGAAATATCAGGCATATCGCACCCTAACAAGTCGCTCAAAAGCGAGCCCGGCCACGGAGCATCGCTGGTTGTTGGAAGGCCGGTTGTGGCCGGGCCGCTTTAGCTCGTTCGTTAGCCGCATCCATGAATCCACCCGGCCCGCACAAAATCCCCGCAATCCGGGCAGATCCGGCCAGGGCCGCGGTCTCCCCACAAGGCTTCGATCTCGTTGAGCAGTGCGGTGATCTCGGCCATGGTGACAGCCGGATAACCGTCAAGCCGGCGCAAGCGGCTAACAAGCGGCTCAATCGCGAGCCCCGCATCGGCGTCGTTGTTCATCATCAACCTCCAGGCGGCGGGGCCGCTTTAGCCTTTTCGTTAGCCGTACAAAGAAAACTGCTCCGGCGCGGCCCGGAGTCGCCATGCTTCCCAGGCGCGAGACACGGCCCCGCTCCCGGGAAACAGGTCTGCAAAGTCGTCGTCGGGTTCCAGGTTCAGGCCGTCAAAGACCCAGTAGCAGAACTTCGCGGGCTTCGCGCCCGGAAACCCGCGCATCATGGCAATCGGTTCGGCGATGTGGTCGCGCCAGGTCGGTTGCTGGATCGTGCGCTTGCGGCCTCGGTGCCAACTGAAGATCACTGGCTCCCAGGTCCATGCGCGGGTCACGTTCTTCTTGAAGCTGGCAAACGGTTTGACCCAGGAGGCAACCCGCACATCCTCGGGGCACATGCCCAGAATCTTGCGCAACGATGGCTCGTGCAGACTCATAGCCCAGGCGTCGTACTCGTCCATCATGCGCTCGATTAAGAGCCGGTGCGTCTCTGGGTTGTCGTAGTCTGCCGCGTGCGGGTGCATGTCGCCGTAAAAGGCTTTGGCCAAGCCCAGGTAAGGCGGGTCTGCATAGGCGGCCCGAAAGCGGCTAACACACGGCTCAACCTGGAGCCGCGCATCGGCGCTTAGCTGATTCTGCAAGGTCATAGTGGCGCGGCCCAGTTAGCCTTTGTCGTCATCCAAACAGATCCATCTGCACCACGGGCGGCGCCTCCTGGGCCAGCAGGCGGCGTACCTGGCGCAGGGTGAGGCCCTCGGCGCGGGCGATCTCGTTGCCGGTCCAGCCCTTGGCGCGCAGGGCCTGGACCCGGGCGGCGCGGGCGGCGGCCTGCTCGCTGCGCAGGCGCGGGATGTCTATCTCCTCGCCCGCGTAAATGGCTTGCAAGCGACTGTAGACCTCGGGCCCCAGACGCTCGGCCAGATCGCTCTCGGGCCGCGGGTCCGTATGGATGCGGATGCGCATGCCGCCGTAGTGCTGCACCAGCCGCGCCAGGCCGGCGGCGCCGATGGCCTCCGCCAGGGCGGCGGCATGCTCGCCGCTCGGGGCCCAGGTGGCGTCCATCAGACGCCCTCTGGCCCGCCAGCCAGCCGCTTGGCCCGCCGCGACAGGGCAGCGATGACGGCGCCCAGCTCGGCGTTGGTGGATTGGGCGATGGGGCAGGCGACACCCTTGTCGATGATACTGCGCTGACGCCGGAGGATGGCCTCGGCATAGGACCATGGCAGCTTGGAGTCCGCCAGCAGGGCCTCGACCTTGGCGAGCATGGCGCGGCGGTCGATGTCCTTGCCGGCCGGGGCCCGCCCGGCGCGCTTGGGGGGCGGACGCCGGCCCCCGCCGATCTCGCGCAGCAGGGCGGTGCGCTCCGGTGCAGTGAGGTCGGCGCTGGTGTTGGTGCGCCCGCCGCTCAGGCGCTCGATCATGGCGCGGCGGGTGGCCTCGTCGATGCCCTGCCGCTTGGCCTGGGCGTGGATGGCGGAGAGGTCTGCCTTGCGCTTGGCCTCCATGTCGGCGATGCGGCGCCGAGCGGCGCTGGCGCGGTCCTGGGCATCCTGGGCGCTGGCGCGGGCGTGGCCCTGGCGGTCGTCGTAGGGGTCCGCCTTGGCGTTGGCGATGGCCTGGTCCGTCTGCATCAGGCGCCGGACGGCCTCG
>JALOTG010000039.1 GCA_025458005.1 Thiobacillaceae bacterium | reverse complement strand
TCCGGCCGGCGCGAGGCCCCTGAGGTTGGCGGGCTGCAAGGACGGGTCGCCGGGGGCCTGGAACTGGTTGCGCGGGCCGATCAGCGACACCGCCGGCTTGAAGCCCGGCTCCGGCTGACCGGAGACATAGCCGACCGGCTTGTGCAGCAGCAGGGTCACCCGCCGCTGCTGGCTGGCGCGGGCCTGGGGCGTCAGGGTGATGGTCGCGTTCGGGTCGATGCGCGTGCCCAGCTCGCTGACCGTCTGGCCGTCGACCCGCACCCAGCCGCGCTCGATGTACACGTCCGCCTCGCGCCGCGAGCACAGGCCGCGCTCGGCCATCACCTTGGACAGGCGCACGCCCTGCGGGGCGTCCGGGGATGCCGCCGGCGGGTGGGCGACGGGGGGGGATGCGGCGGGCCGAGGCGGGCGGGATTTGCGGCTGGGAGGCGGTTTGCTCATGGTGGGCGCGGGGTAGAATGACGCGTCACCCTAAGGAATGCGCATCATGCCCGTCAAGCTCGCCCCGCCCGACCCCGCCAGCCTGCTGCCCGTCCCCGGCGTCGAGCTGGGCATCGCCTCGGCCGGCATCAAGCGGCCCGGCCGCAAGGACGTGCTGGTGATGCGGATCGCGCCCGATGCGGAGGTGGTCGGCGTGTTCACCCAGAACCGCTTCTGCGCCGCGCCGGTGACGCTCTGCCGCGAACACCTGCACGCGGAAGGGGGCGTGCGCGCCCTGCTGGTGAACACCGGCAATGCCAACGCCGGCACCGGCGAGGAGGGCCTGGCGCGCGCGCGCGCGACCTGCGCCGCCCTGGCCGGCCAGCTCGGCATCCAGCCCGCGCAGGTGCTGCCGTTCTCCACCGGCGTCATCCTGGAGCCGCTGCCCCACGACAGGATCATCGCCGCCCTGCCGGCGGCCATCGCCGACCTGCGCGCCGACAACTGGGCGGCGGCGGCCGAGGCGATCATGACCACCGACATCGTGCCCAAGGCCGCCTCGCGCAAGGTGTCGCTCGACGGCGTGGAGTTCGTGGTGACCGGCATCGCCAAGGGCTCCGGCATGATCCACCCGAACATGGCCACCATGCTCGCCTACGTCGCCACCGACGCGCCGGTGTCCTGCGAGGCCCTGGAGGCGATCCTGCGTTACGCGGTGAACCGCTCGTTCAACTGCATCACCGTGGACGGCGACACCTCCACCAACGATTCCTGCATCCTGATCGCCACCGGCGTGAGTGACAACAACCCGCCGCCACCCGTGCTGATGGATGATGGCGACGCGCGCTTCGCGCCGCTGCGCGACGCGGTCACCGAGGTGCTGGTCGAACTCGCCCAGGCCATCGTGCGCGACGGCGAGGGGGCCACCAAGTTCATGACCGTCCGGGTCGAAGGCGGCCGCGACGAGGCCGAGTGCCGCCAGGTGGCCTACGCCATCGCGCGCTCGCCGCTGGTCAAGACCGCCTTCTTCGCCTCCGACCCCAACCTCGGCCGCATCCTCGCCGCCGTCGGCTACGCCGGCGTCGATGACCTGGACGTGGACCGCGTGCGCCTCTACCTGGGCGACGTGCTGGTGGCGGAGCACGGCGGCCGGGCGGCCGGCTACCGCGAGGAGGACGGCCGGCGGGTGATGGCCGAATCCGACATCCTGGTGCGCGTGGAACTGGCCCGCGGCGACGCGGCGGCCACGGTGTGGACCTGCGACTTCTCCTACGACTACGTCAAGATCAACGCCGAGTACCGCACCTGATGGATCGCCTGGACGCCTTCCTGGCCCGCGCCGAGTCGCTGCTGGCGCGGCTGGAGCCGCTGCTGCCGCCGGCGCCGGTGGCGGTCGACTGGCGCGCGACGCTCGCCTGCCGCTGGCGCAGGACGGCCCTGCAGGGCTGGCTGGAGCCGGTCGAGGTGCTGAACTGCCCGCCCTGGCAGGCCCTGCGCCACGTCGACGAGCAGAAGGCGGCCCTGGACCGCAACACGCGCCAGTTCGTGCGCTGCCTGCCGGCCAACAACGCGCTCCTCACCGGCAGCCGCGGCTGCGGCAAGTCCTCCCTGGTCAAGGCCCTGCTGCCACGCCATGCCCGGCGGGGGCTGCGGCTGGTGGAGGTGGACAAGGCCGATCTCGTCGACCTGCCGCACATCGTCGCGCAGCTCGCCGACCCGCGCTTTCGCTATCTGCTGTTCACCGACGATCTGTCCTTCGAGGCCGACGAGCCGGCCTACAAGCCCCTGAAGGCCGCCCTGGACGGCTCGGTCGCCGGCCTGCCCGCGAACGTGCTGGTCTATGCCACCTCCAACCGCCGCCACCTGATGCCGGAATACTTCGCCGAGAACGAGCAGACCCGCCACCTGGGCGGCGAGGTGCGGCCGGCCGACAGCGTCGAGGAGAAGGTGAGCCTGTCGGACCGCTTCGGCCTCTGGCTGTCCTTCCATCCCTTCGACCAGGACGCCTATCTGGACATCGTCGCCGGCTGGGTCGCGGCCCTGGGCGGCGAGGCCACGCCGGAGATGCGCCCCGAGGCTCTGCAGTGGGCCCTCCAGCGCGGCGGCCGCTCCGGGCGCATCGCCCGGCAGTTCGCCGCCGACTGGGTGGGCCGGCAACGACTCGGGCGCAAGCAGCGATGACCAACCGCGTCGAGGTCTCCGCCGCCGTCATCGAGCGGCCGGACGGCGCCTTCCTGATGGCCAGCCGACCGCCGGGCAAGGTCTACGCCGGCTGGTGGGAGTTCCCCGGCGGCAAGGTGGAGCCGGGCGAGACGCCGCGCCAGGCCCTCGACCGGGAGTTGCGCGAGGAACTGGGCATCGCGGTGCGGCAGGCCTACCCCTGGCTGGTCCGCGACTACGACTACGAGCACGCCCGCGTGCGCCTGAACTTCTTCCGTGTCGTGGACTGGGCGGGTGAGCCGCACCCGCACGAGGGCCAGGGCATGGCCTGGGTGCACGCCGAGCGGCCCGAGGTGGCGCCCATCCTGCCGGCCAACGGGCCGATCCTGAAGGGACTCTCCCTGCCGTTGACCTACGCCATCTCCGCCGCCGCCGAGCTGGGCGAGTCGCTCTTCCTGGACCGGCTGGAGGCGCGCCTGGGGGCCGGGTTGCGCCTGGTGCAGCTGCGCGAGAAGGGCTTGCCGGCCGACCGGCTGGCCCGACTGGCCC
This sequence comes from Thiobacillaceae bacterium, assembly GCA_025458005.1. GTDB lineage: Bacteria > Pseudomonadota > Gammaproteobacteria > Burkholderiales > Thiobacillaceae > JALOTG01. Next base: position 13,901 of record JALOTG010000039.1, on the reverse strand, counting down.
GCGAGGTGGCCGCCCGCTGTCGCGAGCACGGCGCGCGACTGCTCGTCAACGGCGACCTGGCGCTGGCGGCGGACTGCGCCGACGGCGCGCACCTGCCCTCCGCCCGCCTCATGGCCCTGGAGGCCCGGCCTGACCTGCCCTGGGCGGGGGCCTCCTGCCACGACGCCCGCGAGCTGGAGCATGCGGCGCGCCTCGGCCTGGATTTCGTGGTCCTGGGGCCGGTGCTTCCCACCGCCTCGCATCCCGGCGCCGCTAGCCTGGACTGGACCGGCTTCGCCGCGCTGGCGGCGGGACGCCCCATGCCGGTGTTCGCCCTGGGTGGGCTGGCGCCGACCGATCTGGATCGGGCGCGCCGGGCCGGCGCCCACGGCATCGCGATGAAGAGAGGAATCTGGACATGACCCCCGCGCGCAGCCACTTCTACCGATTCGCCCCCGTGGTCATCCTGCTGCTGGTGGCGGCGGTCGTCTATCTCAACCCCTCCTTCGCGCCGCGGGAGCCGGCGCCACTGCCGCTGGAATGCGCCGATCTGCGCGCCGGCTGCGCCGGTCAGGTGGACGGGCGCGTAGTAAGGCTGGGTGTACAAGGGGAACTGAAGGTGCTACAGCCTTTCGAACTCTGGGTCAGGGCGGAAGGCGCGCAACGGGTCGAGGCCAGCTTCGCGATGGAGGGCATGGACATGGGGTTCAACCTTTACACCCTGCGCGCCGATAAGGAGGGCATCCACCGCGCCCGCGTGACCCTGCCGGTATGCGTCTCGGGTCGGCGGGACTGGGTGATGACCCTGGACGTGGACGGCCGGCTGCTGAGCTTGCCGTTTGTTACGGAACTGTAACGATCCGACGGAAATCGGTCGCTATAATCGACCCGATATCCACAGGATCAGGGTATTGAGGAACTCAAATGCCGGAGCATACTTACAAGCAGTTCGACGTGGAGCTCGAGGCGATCCGGGCGCGCGTGCTGGAAATGGGAGGGCTGGTCGAGGAACAGGTCAACAAGGCCGTGGACGCCCTCATCTCCGGTGACATCACCCTGGCCGAGGCGGTCATCGGCGAGGACCACCGCGTCAACTCGATGGAGGTGAGCGCCGACGAGGCCTGCACCCAGATCATCGCGCTGCGCCAGCCAACCGCCAGCGACCTGCGCCTGATCCTGACCATCATCAAGACCATCACCGACCTGGAGCGGATCGGCGACGAGGCGGCCAAGATCGCCCGCTACGCCCTCAAGGTGCATGAGTCAGACCGCATCGTCATGCCGCGCTACAGCGAGATCAAGTACATGGCCGGCCTGGCCCTGAAGATGCTGCGCGAGGCCCTGGACGCCTTCGCCCGGCTGGACGTTTCCGCCGCCGCGGCCGTGGCGCGCCAGGACATGGAGGTGGACGAGGAATTCCACCTCATCACCCGGCACCTGATCACCTACATGATGGAAGACCCGCGCACCATCTCCACCTTCATCGACCTGATGTTCGTGGTGAAGGCCATCGAGCGCATTGGCGACCACTCGAAGAACATCTCCGAGTACGTGGTGTTCATGGTCAAGGGCAAGGACGTGCGCCACACCACCCTGGAAGAGCTGGAGAAGGAAATTCTCTGAGCGGCGACGCCATCGGTCCGGGGCGCATGGCCCCCGCCCCGGACCGGGTCAGCGGTGCAGATGGTCGTGGGATTCGTGCTTCTGCATGTGCTTGCGCACCGCGGCGGTGACCTGCAGCGACTCCATCTTGCCGGCGGCATCCCGGTAGTGCAGCGTCACCGGCACCTGGTCGCCCTCCTTCAGCTGCCCCTTGATCCCGATCAGCATGACATGCAGCCCGCCGGGCTTGAGCTGGACGGTCTCGCTCCTGGGCAGCTTGATCTCGCTGACCCGGCGCATGACCATCATGCCGTCCTGCATGGACATGGTGTGCAGTTCCACGTGCTCGGAGGCCGGGCTGTCGCCGCGCAGGATGCTCACCGGGCGGTCGGCGGTCAGATCCATGAACACCCCGGCCACCGTCTGACCGGGCGCCGTGGCCCGCAGCCAGACGTTTTCGGCCTTCACGCCGGCGGCCAGCAGGGGACCGCTGGCGAGCAGGGCGCCCAGAAGTACACCCAACAGTGATTTGCGCATCTCTCTTTCCTTTCGCCCCAGTTCGGTTACGGATGGAGGGAAATCCCGACATAACTCATTATCCTACGCGCCGATGCGCCCTCCCATCCAGGGGTGCGGCATTTCGACGCATGGCGACGGGCATCCGTCCGCCGCGCCGCCGTACAATTTCCCCATGTCCGCCCCGATCGCTGCCGCGCCATGGCCATCGCCCCGATGATGACGCCGGCCCCGCATTCGTCCGCGACATTGCCGCGGGAGGCGCTGCAACGGCTGCTGACGGCGCGGCTGTTGCTGGTGGGGGGGGAGGCGCTGGTGGTCGCCCTGGTCGCCTGGCTGGCGCCGATCCGCCTGCCCCTGCCGCCCATGGCCGTCCTGCTGGGGCTGCACGGACTCCTGGTGGGCATTTTCGGGCGGGAGGTTGCCGCGCCTTCGCCCCCCCCCGGCGCGCCGGGCAGCGCCCCCGCCTTCATCCACCTGGCGGCCGATGCCGCCCTGATCGGCGCCCTGGTCTATTACAGCGGCGGCTACGCCAACCCCTTCATCTCCCTGCTGCTGGTGCCCCTGATCCTGGGCGCCACCCTGCTGCGGGCGGCCCAGGCCTGGGCCATGACCGCCTGGGTGGCCGCCCTGTACACCCTGCTGATGACCTACTACCAGCCCCTGCGGCTGGACATGACCGATGCCGAGGCGGTCAACCTGCATCTGCTCGGCATGTGGCTGAGCTTCCTGTTCTCCGCCGTCCTGGTGGCGATGTTCGTGGTGCGGCTGACCGCCGCCCTGCGCGATCGCGACCGCGCCCTGGCCGAGGCGCGCGAGACCGCCCTGCGCGACGAGCGACTGTTCGCCCTGGGCATGCAGGCAGCCGCCGCCGCCCACGATCTGGCCACGCCGCTGTCCACCCTGGACATCGCCCTGGAGGAGATGCGCAAGGAATACGCCAACGACGACGAATTGGCCGCCCCCCTGTCATCCATGGCGGCGCAGGCCGGGCGCATGAAGGACGTCCTGGGACGCTTGCGTGAATTCGCCGGCGCGCACCGGCAGGCCGCCGCGCCGACCCGTCCCCTGGACGACTGGCTTGCGGATCTGGCCGGACACTGGCGACTGATGCGGCCCCAGGCACGGGTGACCTTGCGCCATCTCGGCCCCGCGCCCGCCCCCGCCGTCCGGGACGAACCATTGTTGATCGCTTCCCTGACCACGCTGCTGAACAATGCCGCCGACGCCTCGGCCCGCGCGATCGAACTGGAAAGCCAATGGGACGGACGGTGGGTGGAGATCCGCGTGCTGGACCGCGGGCCGGGGCCGGCGGCGCAGATGGACAAGCCGCAGGGATGGGGCATCGGCCTGCAGCTCGCCGACGCCGCCCTGCAGCGCCTGGGCGGGCGGCTGGAGCTGCGTCCGCGCGCCGGTGGCGGCACGCACGCCGGCATCCAGTTGCCCCGTGCCGGCCTTGAGGGCGAAGGGCTGTGATGCGCGGCTTGGCCTGGCGCATCCTGGTGGTGGATGACGACGCCGCCTTCGGCGCCGCCCTGTCCGCGGCCCTGGCGCGCCGGGGCCATCACGCCGAGCACCTGGCGGAAGGCGAGGCGGCCCTCTCCCGCCTGTCGGCGCAGGCCTACGACGCCGTCATCCTCGACCTGCGGCTGGCCGAGGACTCCGGCCTGCGCCTGATCGGGCCGATGCTGGAACGACAGCCCGGTCTGCGCATCCTGCTGCTGACCGGCTATGCCAGCATCGCCACGGCGGTGGAGGCCATCAAGCTGGGCGCCACCCATTACCTGCCCAAGCCGGCGGGCGTGGAGGAGATCCTGGCCGCCCTGGGGCGCGAGAAGGGGGACGAGGCGGTGCCGCCGCCGGCCGACCCGATGTCGGTCAATCGCCTGGAATGGGAGCATATCCAGCAGGTGCTGGCCGAGCACGACGGCAACGTCTCGGCCACCGCCCGGGCCCTGAAGATGCACCGGCGCACCCTGCAGCGCAAGCTGGCGAAGCGGCCTGTGAAGGCTTGAGTAAGGCCGGCGCCCGGCCGCGGGTCAGTCCAGCGTCTCGATGACCAGGTTGCGGTTGGTGTAGATGCAGATGTCGCCGGCGATGCCCATCGCCTCGGTGACGATGCGCTCGGGCGTAAGCTCGGTGTGCGCCAGCAGGGCGCGCGCGGCGGCCTGGGCGTAGGCGCCGCCGCTGCCGATGGCGGCGATGCCGAATTCGGGCTCCAGAACGTCGCCGGCGCCGGACAGGATCAGCGTCGCCTCGCGGTCCGCCACCGTCAGCATGGCCTCCAGGCGGCGCAGCATGCGATCGGTGCGCCAGTCCTTGGCCAGCTCGACGGCGCTGCGGGTGAGGTGGCCCTGATGCTTCTCCAGCTTGGCCTCGAAGCGCTCGAACAGGGTGAAGGCGTCCGCCGTGCTGCCGGCGAACCCGGCCAGCACCTGCTCCTTGTAGAGCCGGCGCACCTTGCGCGCGCTGGACTTGACCACCACGTTGCCCAGGGTGACCTGACCGTCGCCGCCCATGGCGACCCGGGCGCCGCGCCGCACGCACAGGATGGTGGTGCCGTGAAAGACCGGGGCGGCGGGTTCGGACATCGGCTCAGGCCCGCGTGCGGCCCAGGATCATGGCGAACTGGCCGGCGCCGACGATGTTCAGCAGCACGTTGACCAGTTCGTTGCCTTCCTTGAACAGCAGGTTGTGGCCGGACTCGCTCAGGGAGATGAGGGTGTCCAGCAGCAGGCCGATGCAGGCGAATTCGATGCGGGTCAGCTGGCTCAAGTCGATCTCCACCTGGGGCTTGTCCTCGGCGAAGGCCTTGAGCTCGACGAGCTGGTTGTCGCCGCTGGCGCCCAGCACGCCGCACAGGGGGAAGGTGAAGCCCGACGGGGCGGCGCCGGACTGGGCGCGGGTCGGTGCCTCCAGCACGCGCCGGGGCGGGCCGTAGGAGGGCGGGGAGACCTCGAAGCGCACCGCGTAATCCACCGCCAGGTCCTCGAATTCCGTCTGCCGCTCGCACAGCTGCAGCAAGGTCAGCAGCAGCAGCCAAGCCGGTTCGGCCAGACCGTCGTCGCCGCGCGCGGCGTTGATGCGCGCGATCAGGTTGTCGGGGCCGACTATCTGGATGGGCGTCCTGCGCTCCTGCAACGTCACCAGGCAATCCAGGAGGGCGCGCGTGTAGTCCTCGTCCGGCAGGGGCGCGCGGGTGACGTCGATGCGCACGCCCGACTTGTTGCCGGCGTTTTCCTGCAGGAAGCGCTGCATGCGCGCCTTGTCGGCCGGCCCGAAAGTGGCGCCGAAACCCATGTAGGGCAGGTTGGTCCTGGCCTCCTGGGCGACCTGGGTACGCGGGTCCCAGGTGGGCGGAGAACGCTCGAACCGGACGGCGAAATCCACCGCCGCGTCCTCGAAATGTTCCGCCTGTCCGCTCGCCTCGTACAGGTCGAACAGCATGTACCAGGGCTGCGGGTCGCGCAGTTCGGGGTGATCCAGGATGTAGCGGTTGAGCAGGGCGGCGGCGTCGCCGACCCGGCCGTTGGCGTAGAGCACCGCCGCCTCCTCCAGTTCCGCCGCCAGGCCGCCGCCGGCCTCCTCCACCTGGATGCCGCCCTCGTCCGCGGTGTCGTGGCCCACGCGGGCGCTGGGACCGGACTTCGCGTCGGGCATGCCTTCCTTGAGGAAGGCCATCAGGTCTTCGGTCTTGTCTTTGCGGAACAGGTTGAACACGGGCCCTCCCTTGCAGACTTACGATACTAGACCCAAGGCTTTGCCACGGGCAAGTGATCCGCCTCGCGCCCGCGCCGTTCCAGGGCCGCCCAGGCCAGACAGGTCAGGACCAGGGCGAGCACGATGAGCGGGCCGGCGGGCAGGTCGTGGGCGGCGGAGACGAGCAGGCCGAGCAGGTAGCCGGCGCCGCCGGCCAGGCCGGCGCGGAGCAGCCCCGACCGGCCGGGCCGGCGGCGCACCGCCAGGGCGGGCAGGATCAGGCTGGCGAACACCAGGTACACCCCCACCAGCTGCACCGAGGCGGTGACCGCCAGGGCCAGGCAGACATGAAACATCCAGGGCCAGCGCCGAACCAGCCGCCACCAGGCCATCAGCAGGATCAGGGTGAGGGCCAGGGCGGGCAGCAGCTGCGCCCAGCCGACCCAGAGGATCTGCCCCACCAGCAGGTCGCGCAGGTGCTCGCCGCCATGCGGGTCGCCGGCCGCCAGCAGGGCCGCCAGGCTGGCCGCCAGAACGAACAGGGCGCCGATCAGGGGTTCCAGGATGTCCGGCCAATGACGCTCCAGCCAGGCCAGCAGGGCGGCGCCGGCCAGGGCGGTGCCGCCGGCCGCGAGCTGGGTCTCCCAGCCGGACGGGTGCCAGTCCAGGGCATGCGCCGCCACCACCCCCAGGCCGGCGATCTGGGCCACGGCCAGGTCGACGAAGACGATGCCCCGGCGCAGCACCTCGCGGCCGAGGGGCACGTGGCTGGCCAGCACCACCAGTCCGGCGGCGAAGGGCAGGACGATCAGCCCCCAGTCGACCGGGTTCAAGGCGCCGCCCCCAGCAGGCGCGCCAGAGTCTCGTCGAACAGCCCGAACAGGTCCCGCGCCCGCTCGCCGCCACCCACGGTATAGGGCAGAGCCACGACCCGCAACGGTGCGCGCGCGGCCAGCCATTCGCTCGCCCGGGGGGATTCGTAGGCGGCGCGAACCACCATCCGGGCGGGTGAGCGACGCAGGCTGTCGAGCACGCGGGCCAGATGGGCCGCCGAGGGCTCCAGGCCGGGCTTGGGCTCCAGCACGGCCACTTCCCGGAGGCCCAGCCAGGCATACAGATAGACGAAGCCCTTGTGCTGGGACACCACCGCCAGGCCCCGCAGCGGCGCCGCCCGCGCCTCCCAGCCGGCCACCGCCGCCTGCCAGCGGGCCGTGAAATCGCGCTGCCGCTCGCCGTAGCGGTCGGCGTTGGCCGGGTCCAGGCTGGCCAGGCGTCGCGCCAGGGCCTCCGCCACGCGGGCGATGTTGCGCGGATCGAGGTGCAGATGGGGGTTGCCCTGGGGATGCACGTCCCCCTCCGCGCGATCCAGCCGGGCGGGCCGGTCGAGCAGGACCACCCAGTCCGCCGCCATGAAGTGGCCGGGCCGGCCGGGCTGGATGGCGGGATTGGCGGATTCCCGCAGCAGCACTGGCAGCCAGCCGACCTCCAGGTCCGCGCCGGTGCACACCAGCAGGTCGGCGTTGCGGGCGCGGGCGATCAGGCTGGGGCGCGCCTCGACGCGGTGGGGATCCTGGGCGGCGCTGGTGGCGGCGGCCACGTTCACCCGGTCGCCGCCCAGTTCCCGAACCAGGGCGGCCCACTCCGGCTCGCAGGCCAGCACCCGCAGGGCGGCCTGGGCGGCCGGCACCTGGGCGGCCAGCAGGGCGGCCAGCAGGACGATCAGCGTCTTCATGTCCGCTCCCTAGAACCGGTGCGCGCCGTGGCTGCCCAGGCTCATGATGTACTGCAGGGTCCATTGGTCCTCGGCAATCCCCTGCATGGACTTGTCGCGGGCGTACTGCAGGCGCAGCCGGGAGAACTCCGAGGGCGACCAGTCCAGCATCAGGCTGGCGCGGCTGGGATCGTAGCCCGGATCGTCCAGATTGGCGTCGTTGGCGCCGAAGTCCAGGCTGCCGCCGTCGAGCCGGTCGTAGCGGACCCCCACCCGCCAGCGCGGCATGAACTGGTACACCGCCTGGGCATACCAGCCGGACTGGCGCGCGTCGTAGTCGCCCGTCGAACCGCCCGAGCAGGCGCTCGGATCGGCCGGGTCCGCGTCGTCGCAGCTCAGCTCGCCGTCCTCCTCGCGCCAGAACCATTCCGCCTGCAGGGTGAGGTTGCGCGTCCTGGGATTGCCGTCCGGCGCCCATTTCCAGACGAAGTCGGCGACCCATGACCGGGAGGAGCCGGTGAACTCGGTCTCCGTCTCCACCCCGTTGACGTCTTCCCAGTGTCCGGCGCGCTCCTCGGGCCGGGCGCGCAGCCAGGCCAGGCCGGCGCGCCAGCTGTGCGAGGCACCGACATCGCCGCCCGTCTTGGCGAAGGCGCTCCAGGCGCCGACGCCGTTGCCGTCGCGGTCGGTGCCCGGGAAGTTCTGCCCGCGGCCGGCCTCCAGGCCGAACTCCAGGAAGGTCTCGGTGGGCGCCAGCCACTTCAGCTGCAGGCCGTCGTGGGAAAAGCGCTCGCCGAACAGGGCCTGGTACATCAGGGGGGCGTCGGCGAAGTCCCAGGCGTGCGGGTGGCGCTCGTTGAGGTAGCCGAGGCCGGAATAGAAGCGGCCGCCCTTCAGGCTGACGCCGCCGCCCAGGCCGAGGGACTGGAACCAGGCCTCCTCCAGCTCCACCTCGTCGTCCAGGATGGCGAGGTTGGCGTAGCCGCGCCAGTAGGGATCGACGTTGGCGGACAGGACCAGCTCGGTATGCTCCACCGAGAAGCCCCGCTCCGCGCCGTGGCCGTGATCGTCGGCGGGCATGAAGCCGGTGATCCCGCGCTCGGGGATGTCGTCGCGGTGGGCGTACTGGCCCTGCAGGATCAGGCTGATTTCCGGGTTGAAGGCGCTGGCGCGGGCGGACGCCGCCTCGGCCGGGGCCGCCTGCGTCGGCGCCGGCCTGGCCTCCGCCGCCTGGAGGCGGGCCTCCAGTTCGGCCAGGCGGGATTCGTAGAGCTGTTTCATGGCGCGGATCTCGTCGCGCAGGGCGTCGATCTCGGCGTCGGCGAAGGCCGGCGGGATGGCGGCGAGCAGGGCGCCGGCCAGCAGGCTGCGTGGCAGCATGGTTCACCTCGATGCAAGGAAAACGGAGCGACCGCCCCCGGCGGGGGCGGGACTGGAGCAGCGGTCAGGCGAGGTGAACGGGCGGGGCGCGGGAGCGGTAGGGCGGCGCGGCGGCGCGCTCGAAGCCGCTGGCCGGACGCGCCTCCGGCGCCAGGTCGGCGCCGGCCGCCGGCAGGCCGGGCGCCGCCGCGGCGGCGGCGTGGTCCAGGGCGGCATAGGCGGTGCACAGCTCACAGGCCGCGTGCGGCCTGTCCTGGTCTTCCTGGACATGGGACAGGCCGTGCAACGCGGCGCCCAGCTGGCCGAGCAGCAGGGCGGCGATGAGCAGCAGGAGGCGCAGGCTGGCGAGATGCATGGCGGGAATGTAACCGATGCCGTGCCGATCCGGAATCACCTGGGCGGGATGGGATCGTGCCCGCCCGGGTGCCAGGGGTGGCAGCGGGAGACGCGCCGGATGGCCAGCCAGGCGCCCTTCAGCGCGCCGTGGGCAAGCACCGCCTGGCGGGCGTATTCCGAGCAGGTGGGGGTGAAGCGGCACTGGTTGCCCAGCCAGGGCGAGAGCACGTACTGGTAGAAGCGGATCAGGCCGATCAGCAGGCGCTGGGCGAGGTTCATGGCCTCATCTCCCGTGGCCGCTGGCGTCCGCCCGGGCCGCCACCCGACGCATGTAGTCGGCGAACTCCGGGTCCTCGCCGCGCAGCAGTTCGGGCAGGGCGGCGCGGAAGTCGCCGCGCCGGCACCAATCCTCCATGTAGTCCGCCCAGTCCTGCCAGAGACGCTTGCGCTGGCGGTTCATGCCGACGTCGTAAACCATCACGTAGGCCTGCTCGAAGATGGAGATGAGGATGCCGAACAGGACGAAGCGGCGTTCGCGCTGCTCGTCCGTCAGGTCGGCCTCGGCCTGCGGCGCGGGATGCAGCAGCTTGAGGTCGGCGTGGTCGAGGACCAGCCGCAGGAAATCGCTATAGGCGCCGTTCAGGCGCAGGTGCAGTTCCTCCTCCTCGGTGAGGCGTTCCTTGCGCTGCTCCCAGAGGAAGATGGCGATGGCGAAGGGCAGGCCGATGACCGTCACCACGTAGCTGAGCAGTTCCCAGGTTTCCAGGGCGGTCATGGCGGGGGAGTCTGGCGGCCGGCGGCGGGCCGGCCGTCAGGAAGGGTCCTGCTCAGTCGGCGTACAGGCGCTCCATGCGCTCGTGCTTTTCCTGGGCCTCGATGGACAGCTCCGCGGTGGGGCGGGCGAGCAGGCGGGGGATGCCGATCGGCTCGCCGGTCTCCAGGCAGTAGCCGTAGTCGCCGGCGTCGATGCGCCCCAGGGCCTGCTCGATCTTCTTCAGCAGCTTGCGCTCGCGGTCGCGCACGCGCTGCTCCAGCATGTTTTCCTCTTCCACCGTGGCGCGGTCGTTGGGGTCGGCGAAGACCTCGTTCTCCTTGAGGTGCTCGCCCGTCTCCCGCGCGTTGTCCAGGATGTCCTCCTTCATCGCCTGCAGCTTGGCCTTGAAGAAATTGAGCTGGACCTCGTTCATGTAGTCCTTCTCTGGCATCTTCAGGATGTCCGCGTCGGTCAGCACCTGGCCGGCGCTCTTCTTGGCCGGCGCCTTGGCGGATTCGGACTTGGCGGTCGCGGCCTTCTTGGCGACGGCAGCGCCCTTGACGGGTTCGGGCTTGCTAGCCGCCTTGCCGGCGACGGGCTTGACCGGCGCCGGCTTCGCGGCGGCGGGCTTCGCGGCGGCCTTGGCGGCGGGCGGGGCCTTCGCCGCGGCCGACTTGGCGGCGGCCGCGACCGGCTGGACCGGACTCTTCTTGGCGACGGCCTTTTTCGGCTCTTCCTTTGCCGCCTGGGGTGAGGTTTTCTTGGCTGCTGTTGCCACTGCCTCGTCTCCTTGTGATGAAGCTGAGTGGAAAATTAAGGGGCGGATTATGCCACGTTCCCGTTAACGGCAAGGTGACGGGTTTGCTTGAACCCGGCCGCCGACACCGCCGCCTCAGCCCCAGCCCAGGCCGAGGGGATCGGCGGGATCGATGCCGTCCATGAAGGGCTTGCGGCGCTCGCGGTGGGTCACCTGGTAGACGCAACCCATCCAGTTGCCCAGCACCGCCTCCGCCGTGTCGTGCCAGGTGTTGTCCAGGCGGGGGGCAACGAGGCGCTCGGGGAACTCCGGCAGCGGATCGCCGGCGCGCGCGGCCCGCCCCAGCCGTTCCTGGTACTCCTTGAGGATGGCCTGCTCGCGGCATGGCAGGTAGTGCCTGGGGAACGGCGGCGGCTCGGGCAGCCAGCCCTGGGCGTGCAGCAGGGCGTCGCGCTTGTACTCCTTGAGCAGCGAGACGGTGTCGTACTCCGGATGGCCCTGGAAGAACACCGCGCGCAGGCCGTCCGGGCTGACCGCCAGGTGCACCCCGGCGGCCTCGCTCTCCACCAGCACGTGCAGGCCGGCGGCCTCGAACTGGGCGCGGGAGACATCGTTCCAGCGCGAGTGGGGCACGTCGAAGCGGGTGTTCACGTCCCACACCAGGGGGTGGCGCGGCTCCACCACCCGGTGCGGGAACACGCCCCAGATCTTGGCCGGCTGCTTGACCCGCGCCTGGCCGTAGCGGAACTGCATCACCGCGTGGGTGGCCAGGCAGGAGCAGAGCGTGGAGGTGACGTTGTCCATCGCCCAGTCGATCACCTCGATGAGCGGCGTCCAGAACGGCTCCTGGGCGAGGTCAGGGTGGGTGACATTGGCGCCGGTGATGATCAGGGCGTCCAGCCCGGCGTCGCGCACCGCCGCGAACGGCTCGTAGTAGCGCTCGATGTGCTCGCGCGCCTTGGCGCCGCGCGGCAGGGCGTCCAGGGTGAAGGGGTGGACGTAGAACTGGGCGATCGGGTTGGACTCCCCCACCAGGCGGAAGAACTGCCGCTCGGTCGCCTCCAGGGCGGCGTCCGGCATCATGTTGAGCAGGCCGATGTGCAGCTCGCGGATCTCCTGGTGCGCGGCGCGGTCGGCGGACAGGATGGTCTGGCCCTCCCGGCGCAGGCGCTCGAAGGTGGGCAGGTCGTTGTGGGCTACCAGCGGCATGCTGCGCTCCTCAACCCGCGCCCTTGCGCGCGATGGCCATCTCCACCAGGGCGAGCAGGTCGGCCTCGTCGCGCACCTGGGCCACCTCATGGGAGGTGACCGTGTAGCCGTGCGGGCCGGCGATCGCCTCGTAGCGGGGCACCCGGGAGTGGAACAGGCGCGGGAACACCCAGCGCGTGAAGTCGTCCGGCTCGATCTGGGCGACGAACTCCAGTCCCTTCTCGCCCATGTACACCGGCAGGTGCTCGGCCAGGAAGGCGGGCCGGTAGTAGAGCGGCTTGGGGTCGGACTGGGCGCGGCGGATGAGGGTGTCCTCCTCCTCCCGGGTGGTCACCTGGATGTAGAGGATCAGGGTGTGCGCGGCCAAGAGGTCGATGACCGAGTCATCCTCCAGCTCGCACAGGCTGCCGCCCACGTCGTTGACGAAATGCTCGTAGCCGTAGATCTCCTGTGCCTTGCGCACGAACTCCGGCACGTCCTTCATGGCCTTGATCTCGGCCTCGCGGTACTTCGCCTGGCGACGGCTGAACACGTCCAGCGGCAACCCGCCCAGCTCGGGGTTGCCGAGCTTGCCGACGAAGGCCAGCACCGGCCCGAGGTCCTCGATCTTGATGTTGTTGCGGATGTCGATCCAGTCGTTGCGCAGCAGCTCGCGCAGGAAGGGCACCTGCATGGCCTGCTGCTTGATCAGGTCGAGGATGGGCTCGTCCAGGTAGCGGGTGCCGATGCGATAGTCGCCGGAATAGTGGAACCAGTCGTGGCGGCGCAGCAGGGAGGAAAGGTAGGTCTTGCCCACCCCGGACATGCCCAGCAGGGTGATCTTCTTCTGGGGCCAGGCGCGGAAGGAATCGACGGTGAATTTCATGGGCAGGGTCGGCAGGGAATAGCCGGATAGATTAACCCGGCCGGCGGCTCAGGGGGTATCCTCCCGCCCCGGCGCGGTCAGCCGGCCGGCCGAGGCGGCCTGGGTGAAATCCGCCAGCAGCCGGGCGACGAAGGCCTCGTCCAGGTCGGCGGTGATGAACACGAAGCGGCTGCGGTGGTCGTCGTCGGGCCAGGCGGGCAGCTCGGCGGGCGGATAGACGACGTGCTGCACGCCCTGCAGGACCACCGGCCGGTCGCGGCCGCGCAGGTTGAGGATGGCCTTCATCCTGAGCAGGTTCCGCGCCCGGAAGCCGACCAGCATCTCCAGGGCGGACTGCACCCCCAGCCAGTCGAGCGGCTCATCGAAGCTCAGGCTGAAGGCGCGGATGCGGCGGTCGTGATGCTCGGAGGCCGCGCCCGCGCGGGCGGGACGATAACGCGCATGGGCCAGCCAGCGCGCCACGTCGGGGTGCTTGTCGGCCGGGTTGAACAGGCCCAGGTTGAGGATCAGCGCCGGGTCGATCTCTCCGTGCAGGACCTCGTAAATGGGCGCCGCGGGGTTGAGCTCGGCCAGCCTGGCCTTGAGGGCGGCGACCGCCTCGGCCGCGGCCAGGTCGGTCTTGGTGAGCAGCAGCCGGTCGGCCACCGCCGCCTGGCGGACCGCCTCGAAGTGCGCGTCGAACTGGCCCGCGCCCAGCTGGGCGTCCACCGTGGTGACGACGCCGTCCATGCGGTGCCGGGCGGCGATCCAGCGGTCGTTGGCCAGCGTGTCGAGGATGGGCGCCGGGTCGGCGATGCCGGTGGTCTCGATGACCACCCGTTCATAGGCCGGCACCTGGCCTCTCGAGCGCGCCATCCAGAGATTCTTCAGGGTGGGCGCCAGCGCGCCCTGGATCTGGCAGCACACGCAGCCGCCCGAGAGCAGGGCGAGCGGCCCGCGCGTCTCCTCCAGCAGCTGGTGGTCGAGGCCCACGTCGCCGAACTCGTTCATCACCACTGCCGTGAGCGGCACGTGACGCAGCAGGCGGTTGAGCAGAGTGGTCTTGCCGCTGCCCAAGAAGCCGGTGAGCAGGGTGACCGGTATCGGGTCCTGG
>JALOTG010000192.1 GCA_025458005.1 Thiobacillaceae bacterium | reverse complement strand
GGCCGCGAAACGGGCCAGGTCGATCAGTTCGGCGGGCAGGGGGGGCAGGTCGCGGTCCACCGACCGGATCGCCTTCAGCTGTTCGGGGGCGACCTCGGCATGTTCCGTCAGGGCCACCAGCACGCCCCACTCCTCGCGGCGCCCGAACGGCACCCGCACCCGCCGGCCGATGTCGCAAGCGTCCACGTCCTCGGCCAGGTAATCGAACAGCCGGTGCAGGGGGGTATCCAGGGCGACCTTGGCGATGGGCATGAAAAATGTCGGGGCGGGTTAGCCCCGGAAGTTAAAGTGCTTTCTGCGAGAACACCCTATCCTGCGCTAGTACAAACATCTTTTCGGGTTGTCCACGCAATCTGTGGATAAGGTTGTGGAAAAGCTGTCTTCAAACGGCAATAAAGCCTTGTCCAACAGGCAGTTCGGCTGCCGAGCCTAAAAATTGCACACACGCAAAGATCATGTTTTTCAATCAGATACAAGCCCATTCAGGGCTTGACCGGAAGATTTTTCGGCGCTAGGGCGCGGCGCGTGCGGGGTGTGCATAAGTAATCGGTGAAATACCCTGAGCCGCGGCGCCTTCCGGGGCCGGCGCCGGGCTTGCGCGGGCGGCGCCGGGTTCATTGTCCGCCGGCTCGGGTGCCGCGCCAAGCGGGCTCGCCGTCCACTCGATGAGGGCCTCCTGCGCCGGCCCGGACTCGCCGGCGCGGCCATGGTTGACGAGCAGGACCAGCACCTGCCAGGCGCCCCGGTCGTCCAGCACGTAGCCGGCCAGGCTGCGGGCGTCGTTGAGGGTCCCGGTCTTCAGCCAGGCGCGCCCGGCGAGGGGGCTGTCCGCCAGGCGCCCCTTGAGGGTGCCCTCCAGCCCCAGGGCGGGCAGCGAGGCGACGAACTCCGGGAAGACGGGGCGGCCGGCGGCGAAGCGCAGCAGCCGCGCCAGGGAGGCGGCCGAGATGCGCTCGATGCGCGACAGGCCGGAGCCGTTCTCCAGCACCAGTTCGGGGATCGCCAGTGCGTTGCGGCGCAGCCAGTCGCGGATCGCCGCCTCGCCCTTGGCCCAGGTGGCGGGCGGGCCGAAGCGCAGGGCGCCCAGGTCGAGGAACAGCATCTTGGCCATGACGTTGTTGCTCTGCTCGTTCACGTCGGCGGCGATGCGCGCCAGGGGGAGCGAGTCGAAGGCCAGCAGCGGGACCGCCTCCGGCGGGACGACGCCGTTCACCACCTCCCCCGCCAGGCCGCCGCCCAGCTCCGCCCACAGGGCCCGGAAGACGGCGGCCACGCCCCGCTCCGGCTCCAGCAGGTTGAGGCGCAGGGCCTGCTGCCCGCAGGCGGCGGGGTAGTCGCCGGTCACCCGCAGGGCGTCCCCCTCCAGGCGATAGGCGAGCCCGTCGCGCCAGGCGTTGCACGCCGCGTCGCTGAGGCGCACCTCCGAGCGGATCGGCAGGCCGGGCGGGTCGAGCCACAGCCGCGCCGTCTCGCCCTCCGGGGCCAGGCGCAGGGTGAGGGTGTTGAAGTCCACCAGCAGGGCGGCTGGCGGGGCGTTGTAGGGACGCAGGGGGGACTGGTCGAAGGCGCCCGGGTCGATGGGCGACAGGTCGTAGCAGCTCTGGTCGAACACCACGTCGCCGCGCACGTGGCGTATGCCCCGCGCGCGCACCTCGCGCAGCAGCCGCCAGAAGCGCTCCAGGGTCAGGGCCGGGTCGCCGCCGCCCTTGATGATCAGGTCGCCCTCCAGGGTGTCGCCGCGCAGCTCGCCGGCGCTGTACACCCGGGTCTTGAAGGTATGGGCGGGGCCCAGGCTGTCCAGGGCGGCCAGGGTGGTGACCAGCTTCATCACCGAGGCCGGGTTGAGTGAGCGCGACTCGCCGTGGGCCAGGCGCGGCGCCTCCGAGGCGAGGGGCTGGACCACCAGGCCGACGTGGCTGTCGGGGATGCCGGCGGACTGGAAGGCCTGGGCGACGGCCGCCGGCAGCTCGGCCGCCGCCGGCGCCGCCAGGCCCATCAGCAGGAGGCAGGGCGGATAGGCCGCGGCGCGGCGGCATCCGCCCAGGCGATCAAGGATGCGGCGCCAGGTCCGCCACATACCAGTCCATCGCCTCCCGCAGGCCTTCATCGATGCGGTGGGTGGGCGCGTAGCCGAGCAGGTCGCGCGCCTTGCCGATGTCGGCCTGGGAGTGGCGCACGTCGCCGGCGCGGAAATCCCGGTAGGTGGGCTGGAAGTCGCGCAGGTGCGGGAAGCGCGCCGCCAGCAGGTCGCGGATGGCGAAGAACAGGTCGTTCAGCGTGGTGCGGTCGCCCACCGCCACGTTGTAGACCTGGTTGGTCGCCTCGGGGAGGTCGGTGGTGGCGGCCAGCAGGTTGGCCTGCACGGTGTTGGCGATGTAGCAGAAGTCGCGGCTGGTCTCGCCGTCGCCATTGATGTAGACCGGCTCGCCGCGGATCATGGCCGACACCCACTTGGGCACCACCGCGGCATAGGCGCCTTCCGGGTCCTGGTGGGGGCCGAAGATGTTGAAGTAGCGCAGGCCGATGGTGCGGAAGTCGTAGGCGCGCGCGAACACGTCGGCGTACAGCTCGTTCACCAGCTTGGTCACCGCGTACGGGGAGAGCGGCTTGCCGATGCGGTCCTCGATCTTGGGCAGGGCCGGGTGGTCGCCGTAGGTGGAGGAGGACGCCGCGTAGACGAAGCGCCGCACCCCGGTGTCGCGCGCCGCCACCAGCATGTGGAGGAAGCCGTCGATGTTGACGCCGTTGGTGGTGATGGGGTCTTCCAGGGAGCGCGGCACCGAGCCCAGGGCGGCCTGGTGCAGGACGTAGTCCACGCGTTTTCCATCCACCTCGGCGCACGCCGCGCGGCAGTCCGCCAGGCTGCGGATGTCGCCCTCGATGAAGCGGAAGCGCGCCCACTGCGCCGGCGTCACCGCCGCCCGGATCTGCTCCAGGTTGTGGCGGTGCCCGGTGGCGAAGTTGTCCAGGCCGACCACCCGCTGGTCGAGCCTGAGCAGGGTCTCCAGCAGGTTGCAGCCGATGAAGCCGGCCACGCCGGTGACGAGCCAAGTTTTCGGCTCGCCGGGCAGACCGGCCAGCAGGTCCTGATAGGCAGACATCCCGTCACAGGCGCCAGAGGGTGTAACCCCCCTCGCGCACCGCCGCCGGGTCGTAGGCCGACTTCACGTCGGTGAACACGCCGCCCCGCTTGAGCTTGCCGAGGATGTCGGCGAGCGGCATGGCCAGGTATTCCTTGTGCGACACCGCCGCGACGATGGCATCGGCCTGGTTGGGCAGCTGGTCCCAGGGGGTCAGGGTGATGCCGTATTCGTGCATCGCCTCGGGCGGCTCGGCGATCGGGTCGTGCACCGCCACGTCGCAGCCGAACGACTGCAGTTCGCGCACCAGGTCGGCCACCTTGGAGTTGCGCAGGTCCGGGCAGTTCTCCTTGAAGGTCAGGCCCAGCACGATGACCTTGGCGCCCTTCACCGCGCTGCCGTTGCCGATCATGCCCTTCACCGTCTGCTGCGCCACCCAGGCCGCCATGCCGTCGTTGATGCGCCGGCCGGCCAGGATCACCTGCGGGTGGTAGCCGAGCATCTCGGCCTTGTGCGTCAGGTAGTAGGGGTCGACGCCGATGCAGTGGCCGCCCACCAGGCCGGGCCGGAAGGGCAGGAAGTTCCACTTGGTGCCGGCCGCCTGCAGCACCTCCAGGGTATCGATGCCGATCTTGTCGAAGATCAGGGCCAGCTCGTTCATCAGGGCGATGTTCAGGTCGCGCTGGGTGTTCTCGATCACCTTGGCCGCCTCGGCCACCTTGATCGAGCTGGCACGGTGCACGCCGGCGGTGATCACCGAGGCGTAGATCTCGGCCACCTTCTCCGAGGTGGGGTCGTCGTCGCCCGAGACCACCTTGACGATCTTGGTGATGGTGCGCTCCTTGTCGCCCGGGTTGACCCGCTCGGGCGAGTAGCCGACGTGGAAGTCCTGCTTCCACTTCAGGCCGGAATGCTTCTCCAGCAGCGGGATGCACACCTCCTCGGTGGCGCCGGGATAGACGGTGGACTCGTACACCACGATGGCGCCCTTCTTCATGTATTTCCCCACCGTGGTGGAGGAGCCTACCAGGGGCGAGAAGTCGGGGATGTGCGCCTCGTCCACCGGGGTGGGGACGGCGACGATGATGAAGTCGGCCTGGCCGATGCTGGCGGGGTCGGTGCTCACCGTCAGGCGGGTGGCCGCTTTAAGGTCGGCGCTGCTGACCTCGCCGGTCGGGTCGCAGTAGTTCTTGTAGTTGGCGATCTTGGCCTCGGACAGGTCGTAGCCGATGGTGTCGTACTTCTTGCCGAATTCCACGGCGAGCGGCAGGCCGACGTAGCCCAATCCGACAACGGCGATGGTGGTCATGGTTTCCCCTGTGAAAATGTGAACCCGGATTTTAACGTGCGCGGCCGCCGACCATGGCATCATGGCCGCATGAATGCGTTCAAAACCTGCGCAGCCCTGATATCGGCCACGCTCTGGGTTAGCTTGAGCGCGGCCCTGGCCCCGGTCCGCGCGGCCGGCATCGTCGACACCCTGCCGCGCGTCAAGCCCTCGGTGGTCGGCATCGGCACCCACCATCCCACCCGCAACCCGCGCGTCAAGCTGGCCGGCACCGGCTTCATCGTCGGCGACGGGCTGACCGTGGTCACCAACGCCCACGTGCCGCCCCTGATGCTGGACCTGGAGCGCAACGAAACCCTGGCGGTCATCGTCCGCCGCGGCGACAAGGTGGAGATCCGCCAGGCCGAGAAGCTGCGCAACGCCCCGGAATACGACCTGCTCCTGCTGCGCATCCAGGGCGAGCCCCTGCCGGCGCTCAAGCTGGGCGACTCGGACCGGGCCCGCGAAGGCCAGACCCTCTTCATGACCGGCTACCCCCTGGGCGCGGTGCTGGGCCTCTACCCCGCCACCCATCGCGCCGGCCTGGCCGCCATCGCCCCCGTCTTCAGCCCGCCCGGCAGCGCCAAGGGGCTGACCCCCAAGCTCATCCGCCAGGCCGACGAGCCCTTCCTGATGTTTCAGCTCGACGCCCAGGCCTACCCCGGCAACAGCGGCAGCCCGCTCTACGACCCCGACAGCGGCGAGGTCCTCGGCGTGATCAACTCGGTGTTCGTCAAGGGCGCCAAGGAAAACGCCCTGACCAACCCCAGCGGCATCAGCTACGCCATCCCGGCGAAGTACATCAAGGCCCTGCTCGGACAGGCGGCGCAGCGGCCGTGAGCGGCGCGTTGCGGCTCGTCTGCCGGCCCTCCCGGATCCTGCGCGTCATCACCCTCGCCCTGCACGGCCTGGCCGCCGCCGCCCTCTGGCTCGCCGACCTGCCCGCCGGCGCGCGCCTGGCCGGGCTGGCCATCCTCCTCGGCAGCGTCCTCTGGCACCTCCGGCCCAGACCGGAAACGACGCTGCTGGCCGACGCCGACGGCCGCTGGCGCCTGGGCGCGAGCGAGGCAGAGACGGTCCCCATCGAACTGCTGCCCGCCACCCATGTCGGCCCCTGGCTGACGGTCATCCAGTACCGGCTCGAGCACGCAAACCGCCGACACGCCATCGTGGTGCTGCCGGACAGCCTGTCGGCCGACGACCATCGCCGGCTGCGGACCTGGCTCAGGTGGCGGCGGCCGGCGGCCCCGGACCGAAGCGCGTCG
>JALOTG010000038.1 GCA_025458005.1 Thiobacillaceae bacterium | reverse complement strand
TCCGCCTCGTCGACCGGCGCGACGTGCCCTTCGTCATCCGCGAGACCGCCCGCAAGTTCCAGCACACCCTGGCGGAGATGACGGTGTGGGAGCACATCATGAACCGCGCGCAAGTCCTGCAACTGTTGGCGGAACACAAACCCTTGCTGATGAGGCGTTTCGGCGTCGTCGACCTTGCCCTGTTCGGTTCCACCGCCCGCGACAGCGCGAGGGAGGACAGCGACATCGACATCCTCGTCCGCTTCGATGGCCCGGCCACCTCGGAGCGCTATTTCGGCCTCCAGTTCTACTTGGAAGACCTGCTCGGCCGCCCCGTGGACCTGGTCACGGACAAGGCCCTGCGCCCCGAACTGCGCCCCCATGTCGAGAAGGAAGCCCTGCATGTCTGAGCCGGTCGGGCGAGAATGGCGCTTCTATCTGGACGACATGATCGCCTGCGCCGAGAAGGTCATGGCCTACACCGCCGGCCTCGACCAGGACCGTTTCGTCTCCAGCGGTCTCCACTACGACGCCACCATCCGCAACCTGGAACTGATCGGCGAGGCAGCCACCCACATCCCCGAAACCGTTCGCCAAGCGAACTCTCAAATACCCTGGCGCCTGATCATCGCCACGCGCAACCGACTGATCCATGGCTACCTGGGCATCGACGACGACACCTTGTGGAGCGTCATCCGGGTCGACGTACCCGCCCTCTTGATGCAGCTGCGCAAGCTCAATAGCCATAGTCAATCGTCCGGAACCTGATAGGTAGCCTCAAGCCAGCTTCCCAGCGGCACAAACACCTTGAGCTTCGACTTCGACACCCCCCTCGACCGCGCCGGCACCTACCCGGTCAAGTACGAGCTGCGCCGGGCGAAGTTCGGCCGCGATGACGTGCTGCCCCTGTGGGTCGCGGACATGGACCTCACCGCGCCGGACTGCGTGCGGGAGGCCTTGGCGGCGCGCGCGGCGCATCCTATCTATGGCTACACCGTCACGCCCCGGGACGCCCTGGAGGCCATCGTCGAATGGCAATGGCGTCAACACGGCTGGCGGGTGGAGCCGGACTGGATCCTGGTCGGGCCGGGTCTGCTGCCCCTGCTGGCGGTCGCCATCGAGGCCCTCAGCCGGCCGGGCGAAGCGGTGGCCGTGCCCACGCCGGTCTACAACCCGCTCTTCGAGGGCCCGGAACGGCTCGGCCGTCGCGTGCAGCGCCTGCCGCTGCTCTGGGACGGCCAAGGTCACCGCTTCGACTTCGACGCCCTGGCTGCGGCCCTCGGCCCCGACACCAAGCTCCTCCTGCTCTGCAGCCCGCACAATCCCGGCGGCCGGGTGTGGCGGCGCGAGGAACTGGAACGGCTGGGGGAGATCTGCCTGCGCCGCGACCTCCTCGTCGTGAGCGACGAGATCCACGCCGATCTGGTCTATCCGGATCACAAACACCTGCCCCTCGCCAGCCTGTCGCCGGAGCTGGCGGCGCGCACCGTCACCCTCAACTCACCGGGCAAGACCTTCAACATCGCCGGACTGAACTGCGCCTACGCCATCGTCCCCGATCCCGTATTGCGCGCCCGGCTGCACGCGACCATGCAGGCGCAATGGTTCGAGGGCGCCAACCTGATGGGCCTGGCCGCCCTGACGGCGGCCTACCGGGCGGGCGGCCCCTGGCTGGCGGCGCTGCTGGACTATCTCGCCGGCAACCGGGACCTCGCCCTGGGGATCCTCGCCGAGCGGGCGCCGCGCATCGTCTGCCCGCGGCCCGAGGCCACCTACCTGCTGTGGCTGGACTGCCGCGCCCTGGGCCTCGCAGACGCCGACCTGCGCCAGAGACTGATCGACGCCGGCCTGGGTCTGTCGCCCGGCATCCAGTTCGGCCCCGAGGGCAGCGGCTTCATGCGCCTGAACTTCGCCCTGCCCCGCGCGCAACTGGCCCCGGCCATGGCTCGGCTGGCGGCGGCCCTCGGCTGACCGTCTCGCCCCGCGGGAGGCCCACCTGCGGGCCGAACGGCGGCTTCACGACCGTGTGCCATGTGATCTGTCGTCAACGGTAGGGATGAAGCGGGGCTGGCATCACGGCTCTGTTCACGCTCAAACGATCGACCGCGGCTTTTGACGGCGAGGGCCATGCACCAGTATGGCTCCAAGGCCGAACCCGGCCTTTCACGCGACAACCTGGACAGAGGAGCGGCGATGAGTCAGAGACCCGCCTCAGGGCGGCGGACATCGAAGCTTGCCGCTTGGGGCGGACCGGGCTCGGGCAGGGTCACGCGAAGGGATTGCGGATGGTCAGCCTGGATTCGACGACGAGGCCGTCCTGCATGTCCTCGCTCGCCAGCGTGTCGCAGCCGCATTCCAGGGCAGCCGCCAGAATCAGGCTGTCATAATAGGAGTGCCGATAGCGTTCACCCAGCTTCAAGGCGAGGGCCACGGTATCTGCGCTCACCACATGGATGTCGCAGGCGCCGCGCACCTCCTCCACGACGGCAGCGATATCCTGGTATTCGAGCCCGAACTTGCGCCGCAGCACGTTGGCCACCTCGGAGAGGACTTGGGTGCTGATCCAGGCGCGCCCGCCATCACGGACAACGGCCTCCGCCGCGGATTTCTTGTCGGGCTCGTCCTCCGAGTAGAGATAGAGCAGAACGTTGGTGTCGATGAACCGCCTATCGGGCATTGGCCTCTTCCCGATCGAAGCGGAAACCGCGTGTCTTCAGGGCGGCTGCCCGAAACGACGGCTCGCTGGGTGGTTTGCCGGACTCATCCATCAACAGGATCACCCGCACTCGCCGGCCATTCCAGTCGCGCAGTTCGGGGGGGAGATCAACCACGTTGTCGTGGGGCTGGCTGGTGAATTCTACGGCTTGCATTCCACACCTCGCTTGTTCTCGGGCCTTCATGATGCAGGTCAGTCGCCCCGGATGCCAAGGTCTGTCAACTCATGAAGAAAGGTTCTTTCCCATCTCCGCCGCCCTCGAAATGGCGGCCCCAGAAAATGGGCCCTGGCGTGTCCATGTGGCCGGCAGGGCAAGTCAATTCATCCAGGACGGCGTGCCTGCACGGCAAGTCACCCGGCGCGACGGGGCCTGTGACGCCTCTTCACTGTTGGACGATGGCACCCGATTTCTGCACCGGGCAGAAGAACTGGTCGGCGACCAGCTCCGCGTCCAGGCGCGCCTCGCCCGGCTTGGCGGCCTTGACGACGATGCGCCATTCGGCCTGCTCGTTGGGGGCCAGGGCGGCGAGGGGATCGGCGACGATGCGATCGGCCTCGCCCGCCGCGACCGGGGTGGGCCCCGTGCCGCCGACGAACCGCTGCTGCTCGCCGAGGCGGGCCGCCAGCCTGAGCTGGGTGAGCGGCCAGGCGGCCAGGTTGCGGACCCGGATCAGGTAGACCGCCTCGCCGCCCTCCGGCACCGCCTCGGCCGGGCCGACGACCTCGAGCAATTCGGCCGGCGCGTCGGTGACCCGGGTTTCCGTCCGGCTCGACACCGCGGCGGCCCGCTCGCCCGCCGCGTTGCCCTGGAACACGATGGTCTCCGCCTGCTGGGGAACGAAGGTGGCGCACACGCTGCGCGCCGCGCCGGGGGCGAAGTTGGCGAAGGTCCAGGCGAGCCGCGTGCTGTCGCTCACGTCCGCGCCGCCGGACACGCAGCGCACCTTCGCGCCGGCCGGCATGGGCAGCGTCAGGACGGCCTTGGGTTCGGTCAGGTCGCCGGTGTTGCGCAGCGTGCAGCAGACCATGGCCGGGTAGGGGCGCGGCGATTGCGCCGGCGCCTCGCAGGCGAGGGACAGCTCGAACTTCGGCGCCGGCAGTTGCTCCTCCACCCAGAAGTTGCTGCAGGCCTTGGGCGTCACCACCCGGTAGCGGCGCTCGCCGGAGATGAAGGAGAACTCGTAGGCGTCGATGGGCCGCTTGCCCGCCCACAGGACGTTGCGCAGCAGGTCCACCTGGCCCTTCCGGCGCGTCGACATGGCCGGCAGCACGGTGCCGACCGGGATGCGGATCTCGCGGATCGGCGCGCTGCGGACCGCCTCCCGGAAGTCCTCCATGTCGCCGGTGTAGCCGCTCATGCGCGCCACCTTCTGCACGTCGTCGCGCAGGGCCTCGGCGAGCAGGGTGCGGCGCAGGTCGTCCGGCGTCTTCAGCGGCTCGGCGAACCGCGTCGCGGGATTGCCCAGGCGGGTGGCCCGGTGCGGCTCGGTCTGGGCATAGGCGCCGAGGGCCGTGAACAGGGAGAGGAGGACCAGGGCGAGGGAGGCGGCGACGCGGGACATGGGGCAGGCCTGTTGATGGATGTCGGACGGAGTCTACCGCCCCGGGCCGAGGCTTGACGACTACCCCGCCGGGCCGGCTATCATTCCAATACTCTTTTGAATGATAGCCAGAGCCCGCCAGTCCATGTCCGCACGCGAGATCAAGGAAGTCCTCTACGCCCAAGTGGCGCGCATCGGCAAGGCGGTGAGCAGCCCGAAGCGGCTGGAGCTGATCGAGCTGCTCTGCCAGGGCGAGAAGCCGGTGGAGCGCCTGGCGGCCGAGGCCGTCATCTCGGTGAAGCTGGCCAGCGCCCACCTCAAGGAGTTGCGCCTGGCCCACCTGGTGGAGACGCGCAGGGCGGGCAGGCAGGTCTACTACCGCCTCACCAGCGAGGGCGTGGCCGACTTCTGGGTCGCCCTCCGGTCGCTCGCCGAGGACCGCCTGCTGGAGCTGCGCGCTGCGCTGGCGCGGCTGTCCGAGCACGCCGGGGAGCTGACGCCGATGAGCCGGGAGGACCTGCTGGAGAGCGCCCGCGCCGGCCGGGTGACGGTGCTGGACGTGCGTCCGGAGACGGAATTCCAGGCCGGCCATCTGCCCTACGCCCAGTCCATGCCCATCGAGGAGCTGAAGAAGCGCCTCGCCGACCTGCCGTGCGACCGCCCGGTGGTGGCCTACTGCCGCGGCCCCTTCTGCCTGATGGCCAAGGAGGCGGTGGAACTGCTCGGTCGGCACGGCTACACCGCCATCCGCTGGGAAGACGGCGTGGCCGAGTGGCGCGCCCACGGACTGCCCGTCGTGACCGAAGACTGAAAGCGACCCGGAGACCGACATGCCTCGCTATCTTTTCATCCTCAACGACGCCCCCTACGGCTCCGAGCGCAGCTACAACGGCCTGCGCCTGGCCGACTCCCTGGCGAAAAGGGGGGCGCACGAGGTGCGCGTGTTCCTGATGGGCGACGCCGTGATGTGCGCCAAGCTGGGCCAGCACACTCCCAACGGCTATTACAACATCGAGCGCATGCTGCTGCCGGTGACCCGCGCCGGCGGCCAGATCGGCGTCTGCGGCAGCTGCCTGGACGCGCGCGGCATCGAGGCCGGCATGCTGGCCGAGGGCGCCCATCGCGGCTCCATGGACGAACTGACGGCCTGGACCGAGTGGGCCGAGCAGGTCCTGGTGTTCTGATTTCGAGACAGAGGAGAGCCATGAACCTCGAGCAATACGTGCTGGCCAACGAGCCCGCCATCCGCCTCGGTTTCTTCCTGGGCATCTTCGCCCTCGTCGGACTCTGGGAGATGGCGGCGCCGCGCCGGGCGCTGACCGTCTCCAAGGCCCTGCGCTGGGCCAGCAACCTGGGCCTGGTGGCGCTCAACACCCTGCTGTTGCGCCTGCTGTTCCCCTTGGCGGCCGTCGGCGTCGCCGCCTTCGCGGCCGACAATGGCTGGGGCCTGCTGAACCATTACGCAGCGCCGTTCTGGCTGGCGGTGCCCGTGGCGGTCGTCGCCATGGACTTCGCCATCTGGCTGCAGCACGTCATGGTCCACGCCGTGCCGGCCCTCTGGCGGCTGCACCGGGTGCACCACGCCGACCTGGACTACGACCTCACCACCGGCGCCCGCTTCCATCCCATCGAGATCCTCCTGTCCATGCTCATCAAGTTCGCCACCATCGTCGTGCTGGGGCCGCCCGTGCTGGCGGTGGTGATCTTCGAGGTGCTGCTCAACGCCACCGCCATGTTCAACCACGGCAACATCCGCCTGCCGGCGGCGCTGGACCGGCTGTTGCGCTGGATCGTGGTGACGCCGGACATGCACCGGGTGCACCACTCGGTGGAAGACGACGAGTGCAATTCCAACTTCGGCTTCAACCTGCCCTGGTGGGACCGGCTGTTCGGCACCTACCGGGACCAGCCCCGGGGCGGCCACCTGGGCATGACCCTCGGCATCCGCGGCCACACCGATCCCCGGGAGGTGGATCGCCTGGACGGCATGCTGCTGCTGCCCTTCCAGGGCGAGATCACCGATTACGCCATCAACCGGCGCCACTTCGAGGAGGCCCCGCGATGAACCGGGCCCTGCCGCGCATCCTGATCGCCCTGGCCCTGCTGGGCGCCATCGCCGCCGCCATCGTCTGGCGCGACCGCTTCGACGCCGCCGCCCTGCAAGCCTGGGTGGATGGCGCCGGGGCGGCCGGGCCGCTGCTGTTCATGGCCGTCTATGCCCTGGCCGCCGTGCTGTTCCTGCCCGGCTCGGTGCTGACCCTGGCCGGCGGCGCCCTGTTCGGGCCCCTCTGGGGCACCCTGTGGAACCTGACCGGCGCGACAATGGGGGCCGCCCTGGCCTTCCTCATCGCCCGCTACCTGGGCGGCGACTGGGTGGCCCGCAAGGCCGGGCCGCGCCTGCAAAGCCTCAACGACGGGGTGAGCGCCGAGGGCTGGCGCTTCGTCGCCTTCGTGCGCCTGGTGCCGCTGTTCCCCTTCAACCTGCTCAACTACGCCCTGGGACTCACGCGCATCCCCTTCCTTGCCTACGTGCTGGCCTCCTGGGTCTTCATGCTGCCCGGCGCCCTGGCCTACACCTGGCTGGGCCATGCCGGGCGCGAGGCCCTGGCGGGCGGCGAGGGCCTGATCCGCAATGTCCTCATCGCCCTGGCCCTGCTGGCCGCCGTGGCCTTCCTGCCCCGGCTGGTGCGCAAGCTGCGGCAGCCCGCCATGCTGCCGGTGGACGCCCTGAAGCGGGACCTGGACACCGGCGCCGACGTGCTGGTGCTGGACGTGCGCCCCGCCGCCGACTTCACCGGCGAGCAGGGCCATATCGCCGGCGCCCTGAGCCTGCCCCTGGAGGAACTCCCTGACCGTCTGGCCGAACTGGCGGACCGCAAGACCCGGCCCATCCGCCTGGTCTGCCGAACCGACCGCCGCTCCGCCCAGGCCGCCGGGCTGCTGCGGGAGGCCGGGTTCGCCGACGCCCGGGTGATCCGGGGCGGCATGACCGCCTGGCGCGCCCAGGGCTTGCCGGTGGATGACGAATCGCGATGAGGACGCCACGATGCACGAGCTGGTCAAGGACTACTACGGCCACCAGCTGAAAAGCAGCGCCGACCTGCGCACCTCCGCCTGCTGCGACGCCAGCCGGATGCCGGAGTGGATGAAGCCCCTGCTGGCGCGCATCCACCCGGACGTGACGGCGCGCTACTACGGCTGCGGCCTGGTCTGCCCGAGCCTGCTCGAAGGCCTGCATGTGCTCGACCTGGGCTGCGGCTCGGGCCGCGACGTCTATGCCCTGGCCCAACTGGTGGGCGAGGCGGGCAGCGTGGTGGGCGTGGACATGACCGAGGAACAACTGGCCGTGGCCGAGGCCCACCGGGAACACCACCGCCAGGTCTTCGGCTTTGCCCGCGACAACGTCGTCTTCAGGCTCGGCTACATCGAGCGCCTGGACCAGCTGGGGTTGAGCGACGCCAGCTTCGACGTGGTGGTCTCCAACTGTGTCGTGAACCTCTCCCCCGACAAGGAAGCCGTGCTGCGCCAGGTCCACCGCCTGCTCAAGCCCGGCGGCGAGCTCTATTTCTCCGACATCTACGCCGACCGCCGCGTGCCGCCCGAGCTGCGCAACGACCCGGTGCTCTATGGCGAATGCCTGGGCGGCGCCCTGTACTGGAACGACTTCCTGCATCTCGCCCGCCGCTGCGGCTTCACCGACCCGCGCCTGGTGGAAGACCGCCCCATCGCCATCACCGAGCCGGGCATGGCGGCGCGGGTGGGCAACACCCGTTTCTACTCCGCCACCTGGCGCCTGTTCAAGCTCGACGGCCTGGAGCCGGAGTGCGAGGACTACGGCCAGGCGGTGGTCTACCGGGGCGGCGTGCCCACTCAGGAAACCCGTTTCCTTCTGGATAAACACCACGCCATGGAGGCGGGCCGCGTCTTCCCGGTGTGCGGCAACACCTGGCGCATGCTGCGCGACACCCGCTTCGCCCCGTACTTCGACTTCATCGGCGACTTCTCCCGCCACCACGGCATTTTCACCGACTGCGGCGGAGGGCTGCCGTTCGATACGGCACAAGGCGGCGCGACGTCGGCGTGTTGTTGAGGGGCCAACACCACCGCCGGGACATGGCGGTTTGAGGGCCTGGTTGCGGCAGGCCGGTGCCGGTGGCGGTATCCAACCCGTTACTGGTGAAGGGGTAGCCACGTGCCGCGTCCGCGTTCGGCGGCAGGGAACCTGGTGCGGCCCTTCATCGGTTTCGCAATGCGCTCACCTGAATGGCTGCTGCACGGCCACCACCTGCCGGAAACATACTCACTCGGCCATTGTTGTGTTGCCATTTGAGCCAGTACGCGCTCAATGGCAGGTCATGTAGCGCCAATCGCCTGATACAAAGCCACGCTGTCGGCCAAACGCTGTGTCTGGGCGGCGATCAGGCCATTACGGGTCTGCTGGACCTGCTGCTGGGCGACGAGCAGTTGCAGGTAGCTGGCCGCGCCGAACCGGTATTGCCGCTCCATCGAGCGCAGAGCATCGCGCGCGGCGGCGTCGGCGGCGGCCAGCGCGGCCAGCGTCTGGGCATCGTTTTCCACGGCGCGCAGCGCATCGGCCACATCTCGCAGCGCCTCCAGCACCACGCCCTGGTAATTGGCAGCGGCCGCGTCGAAGGCGGCGAGCGCCGCGCGTTTTTCCGCGGGCAGCCCCGGATTGAACAACGGCTGGGTGAGTTGCCCGACCAGGCCCCACACCGCCGAGCCGTTGCCGAACAGGGCGCCGCTGGCCAGGGCCTGGCTGCCCAGGTTGGCGCTCAGGTTGAGCTGCGGATAGAGCCTGGACACGGCCACGCCATAGTCGGCGTTGGCCGCGTGCAGCAGGGCCTCGGCGGCCTGGATGTCGGGCCGTCTGCGCACCAGCTCGGAGGGTACGACGACGGGTAGTTCGGTCGGCAGGGAGAAGTCCGCCAGGGTGAATTCCGGCATGCCGCCCGCGCCCGGCGCGCGGCCTGCGAGCACGGCGAGCAGATGCTCGGTCTGCTGCCTCTGCTTGCGCAGCGCGGGCAGCTGGGCCCGCGTCTGTTCCGCCTGGGTCTGCAAGGCCAGGGCCTCGTCCGGTGTCGCCTGACCGAGGCGCGCACGCTCCCGGGCAAGATGCACCTGCTCCTCCTGGGCCTTGAGGATGGCGGCTGTGGCCTCGATCTGGTCGGCGAGCCTGGCCCGCGTGATGGCGGCCGTGGCGATGTTGCCGGCCAGGGTCAGGCGCGCGGCATCTAGCTCGAAGCGACGGAAGTCGGCGCGGGCGGCGAGGGCCTCCAGGGCGCGGCGGTTGCCGCCGGCGAGATCCAGGTTGTATCGCACGCCGACGCTGGCGTTGTAGAGGCTGAATTCGCGCGCATCGCCCGCGAGGCCCTGGGTGCTCGGGCTCATGCGCTGGCGCTGAGCGCCGAGCCCCGCGTCCACCTGTGGGTATTGCGTCGATCCGGCCCGGGCGGCATGAATCTCGCGCGCCTGGCGCAGGGTGGCTTCCGCGGCGGCGAGCGAGGGGCTGGCCGTCAGCGCGGACTCGATCAGCGCGTTGAGCTTCGCGGATTTCAGGTTGCGCCACCATTGGGCATCGACCGCCATGCCGTCGACGAGGCGCTGGGCTTCGCCCAGCCGCACGGCGGCGGATTCGGTCCGGACAGCCACCGGCGTCGCTGTGTAGCGCGCCACCTCCGGCCCGGTGGGGCGTTTGTAGTCCGGCCCGGCGGCGCAACCCGCCAGGGCCAGGGCCAGGGCCAGCGTCAGCAGGGCGTATCTCATGGGCGCGATTCCTCCGTCGTTCATTCGAACCCCCGTCCTTCGCCCGCTTCCTCGTGGGTCACGCCGTCGCGGATGTGGTAGATGCGCTTGAAGGTGGGGATGATCTTCTCGTCGTGGGTGACAACGATGATGGCGGTTTCATACTTCCTCGCCATGTCGTTGAGGATGCGGATCACCGCCATGGCGCGCTGGGAATCCAGGGGCGCCGTGGGCTCGTCGGCGAGGATCACCGGCGGGCGGTTGACCAGGCCGCGGGCGATGGCCACGCGCTGCTGCTCGCCGCCTGAGAGCTGGGAAGGCATGGCCTGGGCGCGATGCCGCACATCGAGGGCGGTGAGCAGGTCCTGCGCCCGCTTGCGCGCCTCGGTGTTGGGCAAGCCGGCCAGCATGGGCGGCAGCGCCACGTTGTCGGTGACGTCGAGGAAGGGGATGAGGTAGGGGGCCTGGAACACGAAGCCGATCCGGTCGCGGCGCAGGGCGCGCAGGTCGGGCACCTTCCAGCCCTGTTCGTAGATCACCTCGTCACCCAGCGTCATGCGCCCGGCGGTGGGGTCGATCACCGCGCCCAGGGATTTCAGCAGCGTGCTCTTGCCCGAGCCGGACGGCCCGATCAGCCCCACCACCTCGCCTGGCTCCACGTGCATGTCCACGCCCTTGAGCGCGTCCACCGCCGTGTCGCCGCTGCCGTAGCGCTTTCTCAAACCCTCGATGCGGATGCCCTTGGTTGCCATGTCAGCTCCGCACGGCCGACCGAAGGAACTGACTTCCCCCTCGGGGGGAAACGAGCACAGCGAGTCAGGGGGTCGTTGCATTTCAGCCTCCGATCGCTTCCGCCGGGTCCACGCGCAACGCCATGCGGATGGCGACGACGCTGGCCAGGGCGCAGATCGCCATGACGGCGAAGAAGCCGGCGATGGAATCCTGGGGCACCAGCAACACATATTTGGGGAACAATGGCGCGGCGAAGGTGGCGGTGATCTTGCCCACCGCGAAGCCGATCGCGCCAAGCGCCAGCGCCTGCTGCATGATCATGGCGGCGATGGTGCGGTTGCGCGTGCCGATGAGCTTCAGCACCGCGATCTCGCGGATCTTGTCCATGGTCAGGGTGTAGATGATGAAGGCGACGATGGCGGCGCTGACGACGGCCAGGATGACCAGGAACATGCCGATCTGCCTGGCCGAGGTGGCGATCAGCTTGCCGACCAGGATGTCCTCCATCTGCGCGCGGGTGTACACCGTCAGCCGCTTCCAGCGGTAGATGGTCCGGGCCACCTCGTCGGGGTCGGCGCCCGGTTCGAGGCGTACCAGGATGGCGTTGACGAAGTTGTTGCTGGACTGGGAAGCGAGCACCGCATCCAGCACGCCCGACGCGCCGGGCCGGTTGATGGCCGGGTTCGCCTCGGTGCGGCGGCGGCTCTGCCAGATGGCGTCGTTGTCCTTCAGGAACTGCGCCTCCTGGGCGTCCTTGAGGGGGATGAACACCATGGGATCGCCACTGGAGGAAACCATCCGGCGGGTAAGCCCGACCACCGTGTACTGGTTGCGGCGGATTCTTATCGTATCGCCGAGCTTGAAGCCGGTGGCCATGTCGGCGACCGCCTCGTAGTGCCCCCGGGTGAACTGTCGCCCTGCCACCAGGTAGGGTGGCGTGCCGGGCGTGCCCGCCGGCGCGCCGGCCGCGGCGCCCACCACCATGGCGCGCACATCGCGCTCACCCTGCCTCACCTGCATGGTCAGATAGGTGACGTTGGCGGCCCGGGCCACGCCGGGCATGGCCAGGATGGTGCGGTACAGGTCATCCTTGAGGCTGGAGGATTCGGCGTAGGGGCCCAGGGTGTCCTGCTGCACGACCCAGAGGTCGGCGCCGCTGTTGTCCAGGAGCGCCTTGCCGTCGTCCACCATGCCGCGGTATACGCCAGCCATCACCAGAGTTACGCCGATGAGCAGGCCCAGCCCCACGCCGGTGAAGACGAACTTGCCCCAGGCGTGCAGGATGTCGCGGCCGGCCAGACTGATCACTTGCCGGCTCCGGGGATGCTTTCCACCACGCGGATGCGACTCTTGGAGCCGAGGGCCTTTTCGCTGTAGACCACGATCCGCTCGCCGGCCTTGAGACCTTCGGCCACCTGCACCAGGCCGTCCAGGTTTGCACGTCCCAGTCTGACAGAAACAAATTCAAGCCCGCCGTCACTGATCCGCCATACGCCCGGCCGATCGCCCTGGCGCTGCACTGCGGCGTTGGGGATCACGGGCATCTCGGCCAGCGCGGGCAGATCGACGGTCGCCTCGGCCAGCTCGCCAATGGGCGGCAGAGGCGCGGGCACCTGGTCGAACACCACCTTGGCCAGGATCTCCTCGGTGACGGCATCCGCCATGGGCTCCAGGCGCAGCACCCGGCCCTTCAGGGCCGCGCCGCCACTGGAACGCAACGCGATGTGTGCCGGCAGGCCGGCCGCCAGCCCCGCGGCGCTGATCTGATCGAAGCGCACATTGACCCACACGCTGTCGGGGTCGATCAACTCCACCACGGCCTGGCCCGCCACCAGGGTCGTGCCCGGATCGGCGTCGCGCACCGTGACGATGCCGGCGACGGGCGCCACCAGGTTCAGATTGTCGCGCTGGGCGCGCAGGGCCTGAAGATCGGAGCGGGCCCGGGCCAGATCCTCGCGCGCCGCCGCCAGGGCCGCCTCGGCGATCTGCGACTCCTGCCGCTTGCCCAGCAGGATTTCCTCGCTGGTGGAGCGGACGGCGAGCAGTTGCTCATAGCGCGCCGCCTGGGTTTTCGCGAAGGTGAACCTGGCCGTCGCTTCGACGATGGCCGCCTCGATCCGCTTGATGGCCGCCTCCTGGGAGCGCATCCGGTCATCGAGATCAACCGGGTCCATCTCGCCCAGTACCTGTCCGACCTTGACCCGGTCCCCGACATCGACATCCAGCCGCTTGAGGCGCCCGGCGACGGTGGGCCCGATCTTGTATGTGTAGCGCGCCTCGACCGTGCCGATGCCGAACAATCCAGGGGTGATCGCGCGCGACGTAACCTGGGCCTCGGTCACCGCCACCGGGGCCAGGGGGCCGGAGCGCAGCGCGACATAGATCAACAGCGCCAGGAGTGGAACGAGGACGGCGACGAGCCCCAGGGTACGACGTTGCGTGGGTTGTAACTTCATTTCCCGCTCCCGATGCCGCGCCGATAGATGGCGAAGAGGGGCGGCGCATCGCGGCGTATGCGTTCCACGTCGCCGGCCAGCAGGGATTGCACGACCAGTCCCTGGATCGTGCCGATCAGGAGGATGATCGCGGCCTCGGTATCGATAGCTGCCGATATCTCGCCCGCCGCCTTGCCGGCTTCGATCAGTTGCCGCAACCGCTCGCCATAGCCACGGAGCAGGGTCTGAGCCATGCGCTTGGGTGCCGTCTGCTCGGCCCGCTGCAGCTCGCCGAAGAGCATGCGCGGCACGCCCGGGTGCTCCGTGACGAACTCCACATGGGCCAGATAGATGGCCTCGATGGCCGCCAGCGGCGAAGTGGCGTTACGCGCGGCCTGTTCCGCGCGGTCGAGCAGTCGGTCGGCCACCCATTCCATGACTGCCTGCAGAATGGACTCCTTGTTGGGGAAGTGCTTGAACAGCGCCCCCTGGGTGACACCCATGTGTTGGGCGATGGACGCGGTCGTGATCTCGCTCGGATTCTGTTTTGCCGCCAGTTCCACCACGGCTTCCACGGTAACGGCGCGACGTTCTTCTGCGGGGAGGTGCTTTGTGTGGGTAGCCATGACAAGACATAAAAGATAGTAATTGATTACTTTCTTACATATCGCATGATTCCTGTCAAGACTTTGTTGAGCTTACGCACCGCTAACTATTCGCTGTGATGCCGTTTCCGCTTCCGACCCAGGCGCTACCAGACCACCCTGGTCCCGAAGGCGGAAAATGCGGGGTCGCGCGTCACCAGGCTGGCGGATTCCAGTTCGGACTTGGCGGCCAGGACCCGGTCAAAGGGATCGCGATGGTCGATGGCATAGGCGCCCGCCCTCAGGCTGTGCAGGTAGTTCACCGGCAAATGCAGAAAGCCATCCGCCGCCACCAGTTCGTTGAAACGGGGGATGGCCTCGCCGGCTTCCGGCAGCTTGCCCAGCCGGTGCTTGGTGGCGATCTCCCAGGCACTGGCGGCGCTGACCAGTACCTGGTTGCCCTCGTCGGCGATCAGCGCGCGGGCGCTGGCCGGCAGATGCGGGTCGTCCGTCCACACCCAAGGCAGGGTGTGGGTGTCGAGCAGCAGATTGATCAGGATTCCCAGGCAGCCCGTTCCGCGTCCGGCAAGGGCTCGAAAAACGCCTTGCCGACGCGCCCCCTGAGCCGGCCGGGTTGCCGGCGGCCTACGGCGGGCTCGAGCGGCAACATGCGCGCATAGGGTAGCCCCGCCTTGGCGAAGATGATTTCCGGGCCGGCGTGGGCCAGCTCCAGCAGCCTGGAAAAATGCGCCTTCGCCTCGTGCACATTGACGATGCTGGCCATGGGTTTGCTTCCTGTGGACTATGTCTGCGGACTGAGCATACCGTCGGGACTCCCGACTCGCCTTCTTGGGCATCTTTCCCCCTTCGCGGGGTCAGCCGGGTTCGCCAGCGGACCGTAAAGGCAGGGCTTGCCGCCCGTTCCCGGTTTCCGGTCAGAGCACCAGCAGGATCGGCTCCACCGCCTCTCCCTGCGCCACTACCCGGCCAATGCGGGCGGCGTGGGGGTAGCCCAGGCGGCGCAATTCGGCCAGGCAGGCCTCGGCCTGGTCCGCCGGCACGCCGGCCAGCAGGCCGCCGGCGGTCTGCGGGTCGAACAGCAGTGGATAGACGGGGTGGTCCAGGGCCGCTTCCTGGTTGCGCAGGGCGCGGCGCAGGCGCACGTTGGCGGGCTGCAGGGAGCTCAGGATGCCGGCGGCGACGGTTTCCCGGGCGCCTTCCAGCAGGGGCAGGGCGCTGAGGTCCAGTTCCGCGTCCACGCCGGAGGGCTTGGTCATTTCCACCAGGTGGCCGAGCAGGCCGAAGCCGGTGAGGTCGGTGCAGGCCCGGGCGCCGTGGGCCATCAGGCAGGCAGCGGCGGCCCGGTTGGAGACCTGCATGGAGGCCAGGGCGGCGTCGATCCAGCGGCCCTTGGCGGCCAGGCGGGCGTGGGCGGCGAACAGGGTGCCGGTGCCGATGGGCTTGGTGAGGATGAGCACGTCGCCGGGGCGCAGGCCGCCCTTGGTCATCACCCCGGCCAGGTTTTCGTCCATGAGGCCGTTGACGGCGAAGCCCAGGGCCAGCTCGCGACCCTCGCCGGTGTGGCCGCCCACCAGGGCGCAGCCGGCCTCGTTGAGCACCGAAACGGCGCCGGACATCATCTGGAACAGGATGTCCTCCACCTTGGCCTCCAGGCCCGGCGGCACGGTGGCGATGGCGGTGGCGGACTGGGCCTCGGCGCCCATGGCGAACACGTCCCCCAGGGCATGGTTGGCGGCGATGCGGCCGAACACCCAGGGGTCGTCGATGAAGGCGCGGAAGAAGTCCACGGTCTGCACCACCGCCTTGCCTGGGGGCACCCGCAGCACGGCGGCGTCGTCCGGGTCGGCCAGGCCGATGAGCACGTCGTCGCGCTGAATCGGTGTTACCCGGGCCAGGGCCCGGGACAGCACGCTGGCGCCCACCTTGGCGCCGCAGCCGCCGCAGCGCATGGCGAGGGCGGAGAGGGCCTGGGTCTGCTCGGCGGCCTCCAGGGGGATGGCGTCGGCGACGGGTTTGGCCTTGCCTTGCATCGCGTCCATGCCGGGCAGGTCGCTGAAGCGCGCCATGAAGCGCCGGTCGATGTGGTCCTTCCAGCGCCAGACCCAGTCGCCCCGGGCAAAAAGCGCCCCCCGGGAGGCGATGGCGTGCTGGTCGCCGGTGCTGATCAGGGCCAGCCAGCGGCGCTGGGGCTGGTACGCCTTCAGGGGCCGGTCGAGCACGGCCCGGTGCAGGTTGTCCGCCAGCACCGGCCCCATGCGCACGGCGAACACGCCGGCCTTTTCCAGGGGGCGGCCGATCATGGCGGCGCAGTCGCCGGCGGCGAAGATGCGCGGGTCGGTCTCGGTCTGCAGGGTGTCGGTCACCCGGATGAAGCCGGCCTCGTCCAGGGCCAGGCCCGTGGCCGCCAGCCAGGCGGCGCCGCCGGCCTGGGTGACCCAGACGACCTCGTCCGCCGCCAGGGTCTCGCCGCGCCGGGTCCTGAGCAGGCCGGGGGCCACTTCCACCACCTCGGCGTCCCGGTGCACGGCGATGCCGCGCTCGGCCAGCACGCCTTCGAAGGCGCGGCGCACGGCCCGGTTGTGGGTGGGCAGGATGTCGGCCCCGGCGCTGAACAGATGCACGGCCAGCTCGTCCGGGTCACGCCTCTGGGCCTGCAACTCCCGGCCCAGGCGGTAGTGCATGGCCAGGGCCAGCTCCACGCCGCCGGCGCCGGCCCCCACCACCGCCACGGTGGTCGGCCCCGTGTGCTGGCGCGCCCGCTCCAGCAGGGCGCGCCAGCGCTCGCCGAACTGGCGGATGGGCTTCACCGGCACGGCGTGGGCGTCGGCCCCGGCCACCTGCCCCAGGCGCGGGGTGGAGCCGATGTTGATGGAGAGCAGGTCGTAGGCCACCGGCGGGCGGTGGCGGCAGATCACCCGGCGATCCGTCCGGTCGATGCCCACCACCTCGTCCCGGTAGTAGCGGGCGCCGGCGAACTCGGCCAGGCGGCGCACGTCGATGTGGATGTCCTCGCAACGGTAGTGGCCGGCGATGAAGCCGGGCAGCATGCCGGAGTAGGGCGTCTCGGTGTCGGTGCAGATCAGGGTGAGGCGGGCGCCGGGCACCGGCCGCATGGCCCACATGCGCAGCGCCACCGCGTGGCTGTGGCCGCCGCCGATGAGGACGATATCCCGCAGGATGGGGGACTCGGACGCTCGCATTCAGTATCCCTTCAGCAAGTCGGCCAGAAGGCGGCGCACGGCCGCCGCCTCGGCGGCCGGTTCGAACAGAGGCGCGCGCAGGCGGCACTGGCCGCGGAGGTGGTCCAGGAAGGCCGCGTCGGCGCGGCAACGCGCGAGCAGCGCCACCAGGGCCGGGGCGTCGCCCCAGGGGAAATAGCCCGCGTAGTGCTCGCCCAGCATGCCCACGTTGCCGTCGATGCGCGAGGCCAGCACCGGCGTGCCGCTCGCCACCGCCTCGATGATGACATGGGCGCCGCCTTCCATGCGGCTGGGGTGGACCAGCAGGTGGGCGCGCTGGATGCGGCGCCGGGCCGCCTCGTGCGGCA
>JALOTG010000325.1 GCA_025458005.1 Thiobacillaceae bacterium | reverse complement strand
GGGCAGACGAAGGTGAAGTCGGCCGGGTAGAAGAACACCACGGACCACTTGCCCTTCAGGTCCTCGTCGCTGACGTGCTCGAACTTGCCGTTCTGGTAGGCCTGGGCCTTGAAGGGCTTGATTTCGGTGTTGATCAGGGTTTGCATCGGTCTATCTCCAGTGAGTTGCGGGTTGAAGTCTTGCGACGGGATGAACTCTACGGATTTGACCTTGATCGATCCAATTGAAATACATAAATCCTGCAATCTATTTAGTGAATTGATGGCGGCGCGCCTGGTCCGGCGACGCGCCCGCGTGGACTAGCCTGGGACGGGGCGTCGGCGCGCGAGCATGCGCAACGCCCAGGCCGAGGCCAGGGCGGCCAGGATGTGCTTGAGGGTGTGCCCGGAGAGCAGCCCGGTCAGCTCCAGGATCGGCCGGTCCAGCCGCTCGGCCCCGAGTGCGGCGGCATACAGACCCAGCACCAGGAGCACGTCGCCCTGGCGGGTGTAGCGGGCCGGGAATAGGACCAGGAGCAGGGCGATCAGCAGCACCGGATAGAAATGCGTCACCGCGTAGGCGCGCAGATCACCGGCCCCGGCGGATTCCGTCGCGTCCCAATAGACTACCGAGCCGAGCCCCGCCAGGAGCAGCGGCGGCAGCAGGGCGAGGCCGGCGCGCGCGCCGATGCGCTCGGCGAGCTGGATGGCGAGCCAGGCCATGAACACCACGCTCATGGCGGCGCGGTCCCAGGCCAGGCGGGCGTTGTCGGGGTCCAGGTGGTACCAGGCCGAGGCGGGGCCGAGCAGCACCAGCGCGAGGAAGAAGATCAGCCAGGGCCAGCGCTCGGCCGGATCCAGGAAAATGGGCCTGGTCCGGGCGACCGCCAGGCGTCCCAGGCCGGCCAGCCCGACCAGGGTGAACAGGCCGTTGGAGGCCACGTCGAGGACATTGGGCACGCCCAGCCAGGCGCGCCGGTCGGCGAAGTCGTGGTATTCGGGCCACTGGGGCACGGGCGGCACGAACAGGGCCGTGCCCGCCACCACCGCCGCCGTGAGCAGGACCAGGGCGAGCAGGCGGGCGCGACGCTCGTTCACGGTGCGTCCGCGGCGCCGTTCCGGGCAGCGGGGGGCTTGGCGATGATGGGCGGCACGCCGCCCCGCTCAGGGCACCAGCAGCACGTCGCAGGGGGCGTGGTGCAGCAGGTTGAGGGTGACGCTGCCCAGCAGCCTTTCCTCCAGGGCCCCGGCGCCGTGCTTGCCGACCACCAGCAGATCGGCGGACTGGGCACTGGCCTCCTCCAGCAGGACGCTGGCCGGGTAGCCCTCCCGCGCCAGGGTACGCACGTTGCCCGCGGCCAGGTAGTCGGCGTAGGCGACATAGGCCTGCAGGTTGCGTTGCGCCGCCTCCCGTTCCTGCGCCCGATGGCGCTCGATGTCGGCCGGTGCGACCCCCGCGGCGAGCTCCCCGCCCGCCGCGTGGCCCAGCGCGTGGACATGAACGAGGCAGTGCGAGGCGGTCGGGAAGCCGTCCAGGGCGGCGCGCAGGGCGCGCGTGGCGGTGGCCGAGAAATCGGTCGCCACCAGCACCCGCTCGTAGTCCCGCAGCGGCTCGCGCCGCACCACCAGCACCGAGCACCTTGATGGCGGTGCCGCCCAGGGCCAGCGCCCGGTCGACGCCGGCACCATGGGCACCCAGCACCACCAGTCCGGCGCCGAGTTCCCCCGCCCGCGCGGCGATGGCCGCCGAGGCGCGCCCGGTCAGGATCTGCCCGGACACCTCGGTCAGGCCATGGCGGTCGGCAAGCGCCCTGCTCGTTGCCGCGAGCCGCTCGCGGGCGGCGGCTTCCAAGTCGTGGCCGGGCGGCTCGCGCAGCAAGCGGCGCAGGCTGGACCAGGCGAATTCGTTATAGACATGCAGCAGGTGCAGGGGACAACGCCGCGCGCGCGCCAGCAGTGCGGCGCGTTCCACGGCGAAGCCGGCCACGGCGGAGAAATCGGTGGCGGCGAGGATGGGGCTGGGCATGGCGAACTCCTGTCGACGGTCTAGCGAATGGCGCGCCGGCCCGCCGCGCCGAAGCCGGCGGGGATGCCGCCCGTGCTTCAGACATTAGCACCATCACCGGCGCTCGGCACCCCCGGGCAGGCCCGCGCGGCTGCAACACACTGAAACACTTGCGCTCCGGCCGGCAACATTCCGGATACGACCCCTGGCTATCCTGGAATCGTTCCGATCGCCACCACCCGCCCGAGAAGACGACGGGCGGCGGAACGACATCATTTCAAACGGTCAGGAGATGAATCATGAAGGCACGCAAATCGATGTTCTGGGTCTCCCTGCTGGGCCTTGCCCTGCTGAGCGGCGGCGCCCTCGCCAAGGGCGGTGGCGGTGGCGGAGGGGGAGGCGGCATGGGCGGTGGAATGGGTGGCGGCATGTACGGCCAGGGCCCGTCCGGCCAGACGCAGCGTCAGTCCCAGCAACGCCACGAGCCGGTCCAGAAACAGGATCGCCAGCGCGTCCATCAGGACGAACGCCAGCAGTCGCAGGCCCAGGAACGGGTGCGCGACCCGGCCGCCGTCCAGAGCCAGGAGCGGCTGCGCAGCGAGGAGCAGACCCAGTCGCGGCTCG
>JALOTG010000037.1 GCA_025458005.1 Thiobacillaceae bacterium | reverse complement strand
GCGGCGAGGCGCATCTCCTCCCAGAGGTCGAGACGGTTGTTGCTGGCCGCTCCGTCCGTGCCCAGACCGACATTGACACCGGTCTCCAGCAGCGCCGCGACCGGCGCCAGGCCGCTGGCCAGCTTGAGGTTCGAGGCGGGGCAGTGGGCGACGTGGCAACCGTGCTCGGCCAGGATGCGCATCTCGTCCGGCTCCAGATGGATGGCGTGCACGGCGATGAACCCAGGCGACAGCAGCCCGAGGTTGCGCAGCCGGTCCAGGGGGCGCAATCCGTGCTCGCTCAGGCTGTGTCGAATCTCGTCCTGGGTCTCGTGGACATGCATGTGGATGGGCAGATCCAGCTGCGCGGCGTAGGTGAGCACCTTTTCCAGGGTGCGGTCGCTGGTGGAGTAGGGGGCGTGGGGCGCCAGACAGAAACTCGCCAGGGGGTGGCTCTTGTGGGCGTCTCGAACCGCCATGCCCTGGTGCAGGTAGCCGTCCGGGTCGGCGGCGTAGGTGGTGGAAAAGTCGATGACGATGATCCCCGCCACGATGCGCTGGCCGGCCCGCAGTGCGGCCTCCACGGCGGCGCCGGGGAAGAAGTACATGTCGTTGAAGCAGGTCACGCCGCCCTTGAGCATCTCCAGGCAGGCGAGCAGGGAGCCGTCGCGCACGAAATCCGCGGATACCCAGCGGGCCTCCGCCGGCCAGATGTGCCGCTGCAGCCAGTCCATCAGCGGCAGGTCGTCGGCGTAACCGCGCAGCAGGGTCATGGCGGCATGGGTATGCAGATTGACCAGGCCGGGAATCAGGGCGTGTCCGGGAAGGCGATGCTGCCGCGCGGGCAGGTAGCGGAGATCGGCCTCGTCCGCGGGCAGGATGTCGAGGATGCGCTCCCCCTGAACGATCAAGGCATGGCCGACGAGGGCCACCCCTTCCGGCCGGACCGGAATGATCCAGCCGGCGTCGATGCGCAGATCGACGTTCAGGGGTGCGGGCGCGGCAGGACACATGCGGCGCATCCTATCGGCGCACCGTGGGCCAGGCAAGGGAGATGAGCGGGACGTCGGGGAAGCGGCGCCACATGATAAAATCACCCGCTTGTTTGTACACCTATAACTACATATTCCCGCGCCCATGGACCAATTCGCCAAAGAGACCCTGCCCGTAAGCATCGAAGAGGAGATGCGCCGCTCCTACCTGGATTACGCCATGAGCGTGATCGTGGGGCGCGCCCTGCCCGATGTCCGAGACGGCCTAAAGCCGGTGCACCGCCGGGTGCTCTTCGCCATGCACGAACTGGGCAACGACTGGAACAAGGCCTACAAGAAGTCGGCCCGCATCGTCGGCGACGTGATCGGTAAATATCACCCCCACGGCGACACGGCGGTGTACGACACCATCGTGCGCATGGCCCAGGACTTCTCCCTGCGCTACCCGCTGGTGGACGGCCAGGGCAACTTCGGCTCGGTGGACGGCGACAACGCGGCGGCCATGCGCTACACCGAGATCCGCATGGCCAAGATCGCCCATGAACTCCTGGCCGACATCGACAAGGAGACGGTGGACTTCGGCCCCAACTACGACGGCTCGGAGCAGGAGCCGCTGATCCTGCCGGCCAAGTTCCCCAACCTGCTGGTCAACGGGTCGGCCGGCATCGCGGTGGGCATGGCGACCAATATCCCGCCGCACAACCTGAACGAGATCGTCGACGCCTGCCTGGCGGTACTGCACACGCCGGAGATCACGGTCGACGAACTGATCGGGATCGTCCCCGCGCCGGACTTTCCCACCGCCGGCATCATCTACGGCCTGGACGGCGTGCGCGAGGGCTACCGCACCGGCCGCGGCCGGGTGGTGATGCGCGCCAAGTGCCATTTCGAGGACATCGAGAAGGGCGGCGGGCGCCAGGCGATCATCATCGACGAGCTGCCCTATCAGGTGAACAAGGCCAACCTGTGCGCCAAGATCGGCGAACTGGTAAGGGAGAAGGCCATCGAGGGCATCACCGAGATCCGCGACGAGTCGGACAAGTCCGGCATGCGGGTGGTGATCGAGCTACGCCGGGGCGAGATGCCCGAGG
Organism: Thiobacillaceae bacterium; assembly: GCA_025458005.1. GTDB lineage: Bacteria > Pseudomonadota > Gammaproteobacteria > Burkholderiales > Thiobacillaceae > JALOTG01. Next base: position 15,257 of record JALOTG010000037.1, on the reverse strand, counting down.
TGATCCTGAACAATCTGTACAAGCAGACCCAGATGCAGGACACCTTCGGCATGAACATGGTGGCCCTGCTCGACGGCCAACCGCGGCTGCTGAACATCAAGCAGATGCTGGAGGCCTTCCTGCGCCATCGCCGCGAGGTCATCACCCGGCGTACCCAGTTCGAGCTGAAGAAGGCGCGCGACCGCGGCCATGTGCTGGAGGGCCTGGCGGTGGCCCTGGCCAACGTGGACGAGATCATCGCCCTGATCAAGGCCGCCCAGACCCCGGCGGAGGCCAAGGCCGGCCTGATGGCCAAGTCCTGGCGGTCCCAACTGGTGGAGGAGATGCTTTCCCGGGCGAAGGGCGAGGCCTACCGGCCCATGGGCCTGGCCCCGGAGTACGGACTGCACAAGAACGGCTATCACCTCTCCGACGTCCAGGCACAGGCCATCCTGGACCTGCGCCTGCAGCGCCTGACCGGCCTGGAGCAGGACAAGATCCTCACCGAGTACCGCGAGGTCATGGACCGCATCACCGACCTGCTGGACATCCTGGACAAGCCGGAGCGGGTGACGCAGATCATCACCGAGGAACTGGGCGCGGTGAAGGGTCAATTCGGCGACAAGCGGCGCAGCGAAATCGTCGGCGAGGCCCAGAGCTTCAGCCTGGAGGACCTGATCGCGCCCCAGGACGTGGTGGTCACCCTGTCCCACACCGGCTACATCAAGTCCCAACCCCTGGACGACTATCGCACCCAGAAGCGCGGCGGGCGCGGCAAGCAGGCGGCCGGCACCAAGGAAGAGGACTTCATCGAGAACCTGTTCATCGCCAACACGCACGACTACATCCTCTGTTTCACCAGCCTGGGCCGGCTGTTCTGGCTCAAGGTCTACGAGGTGCCCCAGGGCAGCCGCGCGGCGCGCGGCAAGCCGATCGTCAACCTGCTCAAGGTGGAGGAGGGCGAGATGATCAGCGCCATCCTGCCGGTGAAGGAGTTCGCGGAAGACAAATACGTGTTCATGGCCACCGCCTTCGGCACGGTGAAGAAAACCCCTCTTTCCGAATTCTCCCGGCCGCGCAGCAACGGCATCATCGCCGTCAACCTGGACGAGGGCGATCACTTGATCGGCGTCGCCATCACCGACGGCGCCCACGACGTCATGCTGTTCAGCGACGAAGGCAAGGCCAACCGCTTCGACGAGAACGACGTGCGCCCCATGGGACGCACCGCCCGCGGCGTGCGCGGCATGAAGCTGGGCAGCGGTGCCCAGGTCATCTCCCTGCTGGTGGCGGAGAACGAGCAGCAGTTCGTGCTGACCGCCACCGAGAACGGCTACGGCAAGCGCACCTCCATCACCGAATACACCCGCCACGGCCGCGGCGGCCAGGGCATGATCGCCATCCAGACCACGGCCCGCAACGGCAAGGTGGTGGCCGCCACCCTGGTGGATCCGGACGACGAGATCATGCTCATCACCACCGGCGGCGTGCTGATCCGCACCCGGGTCAAGGAGATGCGCGCCCTCGGCCGCTCCACCCAGGGGGTCACCCTGATCAACCTGGACAAGGGCGAGAAGCTCACCGGCCTGCAGCGGGTGGTGGAGAGCGACGAGGAATGAGGCCGCGCCGGGGAACCCGGTTGAGCAGATGCCATTGAACTCGCTTAGGGAGACGCCGTGATCACCGCCCTCATCGTTTTCGGCCTGCTGCTCATCCTGTTCGTCTACGGCGTGCTGATCTACAACAGCCTGGTGCAGATCAAGCACAACGTCTCCCAGGCCTGGTCGAACATCGACGTGCTCCTCAAGCAGCGCCACGAGGAACTGCCCAAGCTGGTGGAGACCTGCAAACAGTACAAACAGTTCGAGCAGGAGACCCTGCAGCGCGTCACCGAGGCGCGCGGGCGGGTCCAGGAGGCCCGCGCCGCGCGTGACATCCCCGCCCTGGGGGCGGCCGAGACGATGCTGCGCGCCGGCCTGGGCCAGATCTTCGCGGTGGTCGAGGCCTATCCGGAACTGAAGAGCAACGAGCACTTCATGCAACTCATGAACCGCGTCACCAGCCTGGAAAACGCCATCGCCGATCGTCGCGAGCTGTACAACGAGAGCGTGAACATCAACAACGTGCGCATCGAGCAGTTTCCGGACCGCATCGTCGCCGGCATGTTCGATTTCCCGCGCCGGCCGCTGCTGAGCTTCAGCGCCGAGGAGAAGCGGGACGTGGACATCAAGGCCCTGTTCGGCTGATCTCCGAGGTGTGGTCGAGCCTGCGTCGGGAGCACCTGCCCAGGTGGGTGCTGGGCGCGCAGGCCATGCTGCTCGGCATCGGCTTGGTCCTACAAGACAGGGCCGGCTGGCTGGCGCTGCTGGCGGCCATCGGTCTGCTCGGCCTGTGGGCCTGGCAATACATGTTCCGACGTGGTCGGGCCATCCTGGATACCCCCACCTCGCGGGTCGCCTCGGCGGCCCAGGGTTACGTGGAACTGGAGGGGCGGGCCGAAGCCGCGCCTGGCGGCACCCTCCTCAGCCCGATGTCTTCGCTACCCTGTCTCTGGTATCAGTACAGCCTCTACCGGCGGGTGAACGACCGTTGGCGGCTGGAGGAGGCGGGGCGCAGCGATCAGCCCTTCCAGCTGCGGGACACGACCGGCGCCTGCGAGATCGATCCGGTCGGGGCGGAGATACTGAGCGAGCACACGGAGACCCGCCAGGTGGGCGACCGCCGCTATACCGAATCCCTGCTCCTGGCGGGGGACCACCTCTACGCGCTGGGCGAATTCTTCACCCTCAGCGGGGCCCACCATGCGCTGGACTCGCGCGCCGACCTGGATGCCCTGCTGACCGAGTGGAAGGCCGACCGGGAGGGCTTGCGGGCGCGTTTCGATCTGGATGGCGACAACGAGATCAGCGAGACGGAGTGGCGGTTGGCCCGGCAGGCGGCGAGACGGGAGGTGGCAAACGCCCACCAGGCCATGCGCGGCGAGCCGACCCGGCACTATCTGCGCAAGCCGGCGCACGGGCGCTTCTATCTGCTCTCCAATCTGCCACCGGGCCAGCTGGGCAGCCGCTATGCCCGTTGGGCATGGGCGCACCTGGCCAGCCTGCTCGGGGCGCTGGTCGCCACGGCCTGGGCGCTGCGGCTGCCAGGCGGAGGGGGGTGACGCTACCCGAGTGGCATCCGCACTCAGGGCCGGGGCTGTTGCGTGCTCGGCCTATTCTTCCGGACGGGCGGCGGGACGCGGCTGCATGCTGAGCTGCCGCATGGGGGAGACGGTGGAAATGGCGTGCTTGAAGATGGCCTGCACCGCCTGGTCGTTGCCGCGCAACAGCACCATGTACTGATCGAAGGACTCGATCTTGCCCACCAGCTTGATGCCGTTGACGAGAAACACGGCACAGGGGATGTGCTCCTTGCGCAGGGTGTTGAGGAACACATCCTGCAGGTTATGGCGCTCTTTGTCGGTCATCTTGCGTTGCTTGTCGGCGTTGGAGGCCGGCATGATAGCACACCGCGCGCGGCGGGCTTGCATATCGGGCAAACAAACATAATTAATGTACAGCACAAAGCCATGGGTGCAACACAATGAAATACAAGGACTATTACAAGACACTGGGTCTTCGGCGCGATGCCTCGGCGGAGGACGTCAAGAAGGCCTATCGCAAGCTGGCCAAGAAGTACCACCCCGATGTCTCCAAGGAGGCCGACGCCGAGGAGAAGTTCAAGGCGGTGAACGAGGCCTATGACGTCCTGGGCGACGCCGAGAAGCGCGCCGCCTACGATCAGCTCGGCCACTACCGGCCGGGCCAGGACTTCCGTCCGCCGCCGGACTGGGAGACGCGCTTCGGCCAGGGCGGTTTCTCCGCCACGGACATGGGGGGCATGGACTTCGCCGACCTGTTCTCCCAGCTCTTCGGCATGGGGGGCGGCGTGCGCGGCGCCGAGTCCTTCGGGACGCGGCGGGGGTTCCGCGCCGCGGAGGCGTTCCAGGCATCGTCGGGGAGCGGGCTTGACGTGGAGACGAGCATCACGCTCTCCCTGGAGGAGGCCTATCGGGGCAGCGAGCGCCTCCTGGAACTGTCCGCGCCCGGCGCGGCCGCGCGGCAGGTCCGGGTGCGCATCCCCGCCGGCGCGCAGGACGGTCGGCGGCTGCGCGTGCCCGGCAAGGGCAGGCGCTCGTCGCGCGGCCAGGCGGGCGATCTCTATCTGACCATCCATGTCGCGCCGCACGCGCTGTATCGGCTGGACGGCAAGGATCTCATCCTGGAGACGCCCATCACGCCCTGGGAGGCGGCATTGGGCTGCGCGCTGAGCCTGCCTACTCCCGGCGGCACACTGCGCGTCAAGGTGCCCGCGGGGGCCCGGAGCGGTCAGCGACTGCGCCTGGCCGGGCGGGGCATGCCTGCCCCGGACCAGGCGGGGGACTTCTATGTCCAGTTGCAGATCGTCCTGCCGCCCGACCTGACGGACGAGGAAAAGGCCCTCTACGAGCGGCTCAAGGCCCTGAGCGGCTTCAATCCGCGCGGCCATTTTCCGCCCGGTTGATCGCCCGTCGGGCGCTTCGGCCCGCGCCTATTCCACCTTGGCGTTGCCGGCCAGTTCGCGCAGGTACTTGCGTACCTCGATCTGCTGCAGCTGCTGGGCGATGCGGCCCTTGACCTCGTCATAGCCGGGTATCTTCACCGGGCGGGCATCGTCCAGACGGATGACATGCCAGCCAAAGCGGGTCTGCACTGGCGTCTTGCTGTATTCGCCCTTCTTCAGCTTGGCCATGGCATCGGCGAACTCGCCCACCAGGTTGGAGGGGGAGACCCAGCCCAGGTCGCCGCCATTGCCGGCCGAGGTATCCTTGGACTGCTTCTTGGCCAGGTCCTCGAACTTGGCCTTCTTCCTGAGCTGGGCAATGATGTCCTTGGCCTCCTTCTCGCTGGTCACCAGGATGTGCCGCACCCGATACTCGGACTCGCCGGCCTTGGCCTTGGCCTTCTCGTATTCCGATTTCAGCGTTTCCTCGCTGACCGGATGCTTGCGCAGATAGTCCTCCAGCACGGCCCTGCCCAGCAGCTCCTTGCGCTGGAAGGCCAGCAGGGCAACCATTTTCGGATCCTTGTCCATGCCCGCCTTGAGCGCCTCCTGGGCAAGCAGTTCGGCGGCGATCAGCGCGTCCCGGATCGCCGCGTCGCTGAGCGCCTCGTCGGATTGGCCGCGCGCCAGGCGTTCGCGGCGGATGAATTCGACATAGATGGGCGGAATGGCCACCCCGTTGACGGTGGCGATGGGCTTTTCGGCGCCGGCCTCGGCCGCCAGCGTCCGGCTGGGGAGGGCGAGGGCCAGGGCGGCGGCGAGGGCCAGGGGCAGGTAGGTCTTGGTGCGGGTCATGAACGGTCCTTTAACTGTATGGTCTGGCGTGAGGTCACAACTCGTCCGGCGTCAAGGCGGTGATGCTCAGGGCGTGGATGCGGCTGCCCATCAGGTCGCCCAGGGCCTGGTAGATGGCCCGGTGGCGGGCCACCGCGTTCTGGCCGGCGAAATGCTTGGAGATGATGGTGAGCTGGAAGTGCCCGCCCCCGGATCGCGCGCCCTCGTGGCCGGCGTGCAGGGCGCTTTCGTCGCCGATCTCGACCTGCTCCGGCGCCAGGGCGGCGAGGCGGTCGCGCATGAGCTGGATGGTGTCGCTCACGGCAGTACCCGCTTGAAGGGTCGCACGCCGACGCTGGCGTAGACGCCTGCGGCGACGTAGGGATCGGCGTCCGCCCAGGACCGGGCCGCCTCCAGGCTGTCGAACTCGGCGACGATGAGGCTGCCGCTGAACCCGGCCGGCCCCGGGTCGGGGCTGTCGATGGCCGGGAAGGGCCCCGCCAGGAGCAGCCGCCCCTCGTCGCGCAGGGCCTCCAGGCGAGCCAGATGGGCGGGGCGGGCGGCCAGCCGGCGTTCCAGGCTGTCCGGCGAGTCCTCGCCGATGATGGCGTAATACCGATTCATTCGCTCTCCTTGATGTGGCGCGTGAGATAGAAACTCTGGGCCAGGATGAACACCAGCATCAGGCCCATGGTGCCGAACAGCTTGAAGTTGACCCAGGTGTCGGTGGAGTACTGGAACGCCACGTAGAGGTTGGCCATGCCCAGGAAGGCGAAGAAACCGGCCCAGCCCAGGTTGAGCTTGTGCCACACCAGGTCCGGCAGCGAGACCTGCTTTTCCATCAGCAGGCGGATCAGGTTGCGCTCGAACAGCACCGGCGCCAGCCCGAGGGCCAGGGCGAACATCCAGTAGAGCACGGTGGGCTTCCACTTGATGAAGGTCTCGTCGTGCAGGAACAGGGTGGCGCCGCCGAACACCACGATCAGCACGAAGGACAGCCAGAGCATGCCGTCCACCTTGCGGTGCCTGAGCCAGACCCAGCCGACCTGCAGGACGGTGGCGAGGATGGCCACCAGTGTGGCCAGGAAGACGCCGGGCTTGGCGCCCGCGCCGAGGTGCACCCCGATCATGTCCAGCACCGCCTGAGCTGGCTCGGGATTGGACTGGCCCAGCTGGTAGGCGACGAAGAAGAGGATGACGGGAAAGAGATCGAAGAGGATTTTCATGTAATGGTTCTGTCTCGGCCGAATGGCCTGCCGGCGGGCATTTTGCTATGATTGCCGGCCATCCCTCAAGCCTGATTTCTTGGTGATTTTCGACCTCCATTGCCATTCGACCACCTCCGATGGCGTCCTCAGCCCCGCGGCCCTGGTGGCCAGAGCCCATGAGCAGGGCGTCGACGTCCTCTCCCTGACCGACCACGACGACACCCGCGGCCTGGCCGAGGCGATCCGCGCGGCTCGCGAGCTGGGTTTGCGCCTGGTGCCCGGGGTCGAGATCTCGGTCACCTGGTCGGGACACACCGTGCACGTGGTCGGCCTGAACGTCGATCCCGATCACGCCGGGCTGCAGTCCGGCCTGCACGCGAATCGGGCCGGCCGCGCCGAGCGCGCCCGGCGCATGGCCGAGGCCCTGGCCGGTATCGGCATCCAGGGCGCCCTGGAAGGGGCCTATGCCTTCGCCGTGAACAAGGACCTGATCGGGCGCACCCATTTCGCCCGCTTCCTGGTGGAAGAGGGCCACGTCAAGGACGTCAAGACGGTGTTCAAGAAGTATCTGGTCAAGGGCAAGCCGGGCTATGTGTCCCACGAGTGGGTCGGCATGACCGAGGCGGTGGATTGGATCCACGCCGCCGGCGGCCAGGCGGTGCTGGCCCATCCCGGCCGCTACAACCTGGGCCGGGAGAAGCTGCGCCTGTTGCTGACGGAATTCCGCGCGGCGGGCGGCGAGGCCATCGAGGTGGTGACCGGCAGCCACACCGCCGAGCAGGTGCCGGTGTTCGCCGGTCTGGCCGAGGAATTCGGCTTCTATGCCTCGAGCGGATCGGATTTCCACGCGCCGGGAGAGGGCGGGCGTGAACTGGGCCGGCTGATGCCCCTGCCGGGCAACTGCCGCCCCCTCTGGCAGACCTGGTAAGCCCGCCGCCGTGGCCCAGTTCTTCTCCGTCCATCCGGACAATCCCCAGCCGCGCCTGATCCGGGAGGCCGTCCGCATCCTGCGCGCGGGCGGCATCATGGCCTATCCGACCGACTCCTGCTACGCGCTGGGCTGCATGATCGGCAACAAGGAGGGCATGGAGCGCATCCGCGCCATCCGCCAGGTGGACGACAAGCACCATTTCAGCCTGGTCTGCCGCGACCTGTCGGAGATTGCCCGCTACGCGCGGGTTGACAACCGCCAGTACCGCCTGCTCAAGGCGGCCACGCCAGGCGGCTATACCTTCATCCTGGAGGCCACCCGCGAGGTGCCGCGCCGGCTCCTGCACCCCAAGCGCAGCAGCATCGGCCTGCGCGTGCCCGACCATCCGGTGGTGGCGGCGCTGCTGGCCGAACTGGATGAGCCCATCCTGTCCATGACCCTCAGCCTGCCCGGCGACGACATGCCGCTCAACGAGCCCTGGGAGATCCGCGACCGGCTGGAGAGGCAGGTGGATGTCATCCTGGACGCCGGCCATTGCGGCCTCGAGCCCACCACCGTGATCGATCTGACCGACGAGACCCCGGTGTTGGTCCGTCGCGGCCGGGGCGAGGTGCAGACCCTGGGACTGGCATGAGGGAGCGCTGAGCCCATGGAACTGAGCCTCGTCCAGAAGATCGTCGTGTTCGCCCTGCCGGTGATCTTCGCCATCACCCTGCACGAGGCGGCCCACGGCTACGCCGCGCGGCGCTTCGGCGACCGGACGGCGGAACTGGCCGGCCGCATCAGCCTGAATCCCCTGCGCCATGTCGACCTGGTGGGCACCATCCTGGTGCCGCTGGGCATCCTGCTGCTGTCCAAGCTGGCCGGTGCCGGCGGCATCCTGTTCGGCTGGGCCAAGCCGGTGCCGGTCAACTTCGGCAACCTGCGCCGGCCCAAGCAGGACATGCTCTGGGTGGCGGCCGCCGGGCCGGGCGCCAACCTGCTGATGGCCCTGTTCTGGACCGCCATGATCAAGTTCTCCTTCACCCTGCAGGGCACCCCCTTCGCCGTGCCCCTGGCCCTGATGGGCGGTGCGGGGGTGTTCATCAACGCCGTGCTGATGGCGCTGAACCTGCTGCCCATCCCGCCCCTGGACGGCGGGCGCATCGCCGTCAGCCTGTTGCCGCCGCGGCTGGCCTACGGGCTGGCCCTGGTGGAGCCCTACGGGCTGTTCATCCTGCTGGCACTGGTGTTCACCGGCCTGCTGGGCGTGATCATCTGGCCCCTCATCCAGCTCCTGATCAGCCTCTCCGCCACGCTCTTCGGCATGCAGCCGGTGGAACTGCTGGCCATCATCCAGATCGTCCTCAACTAGAGCTCTCCACGGGGAAATCCATGTACGTCGATCGCGTCCTCTCCGGCATGCGCCCCACCGGCAGCCTGCACCTCGGGCATTACCACGGGGTGCTGAAGAACTGGATCCGGCTGCAGCACGACTACGAGTGCCTGTTCTTCGTCGCCGACTGGCATGCCCTGACCACCCACTACGACGCCCCCCTGGCCATCGAGGACAACACCCGGCAGATGGTCATCGACTGGCTCGCCGCCGGCGTCGACCCGGCCAAGGCCATCCTGTTCGTGCAGTCCCAGGTGATCGAGCACGCCGAACTGCACCTGCTGCTGTCGATGATGACGCCGCTGGGCTGGCTGGAACGGGTGCCCACCTACAAGGACCAGCAGGAGAAGCTGACCGAGAAGGACCTGTCGACCTACGGCTTCCTCGGCTATCCGCTGCTGCAGGCGGCGGACATCCTCATCTACCGCGCCAACCGCGTGCCGGTGGGGGAGGACCAGGTGCCGCACATCGAATTCGCCCGCGAGATCGCCCGGCGCTTCAACCACCTCTACGGCAAGGAGCCGGGCCACGAGGAGAAGGCCCGCGCGGCGGTGAAGAAGCTGGGCGGCAAGCAGTCCAGGCGCTATGACGAGCTGCGCACCCGCTACCAGCAGGAGGGCGACGACGAGGCCCTGGCCGCGGCGCGCGTCCTCCTGGCCGAGGCCCAGAGCCTGAGCCTGAGCGACCACGAGCGCCTGTACGGCTATCTGGAAGGCGGCGGCAAGATGATCCTCACCGAGCCCGAGGCTCTGCTCACTCCCGCCTCGAAGATGCCGGGCCTGGACGGGCAGAAGATGTCCAAGTCCTACGGCAACACCATCGCCCTGCGCGAGGAGCCCGAGGCGGTGAGCAAGAAGATCCGCACCATGCCCACCGATCCGGCGCGGGTACGCCGCACCGACCCGGGCGACCCGGACCGGTGCCCGGTCTGGCAGCTGCACCAGGTCTATTCCGGCGACGAGGTGAAGGCCTGGGTGCGCCAGGGCTGCGTCAGCGCCGGCATCGGCTGCATCGAGTGCAAGCAGCCGGTGATCGACGCCGTGCTCGCCGAACTGGCGCCCATCCAGGAGCGCGCCCGGGCGCTCACCGAGGACCCGGACACGGTGCGCGAAATCATCGCCGAGGGCTGCCAGAAGGCCCGTCACCTGGCCCGCGAGACCATGCGCGACGTGCGCGCTTCGATGGGGTTGTCCTTCGGCTAGCCCTTGAAAAGCCGCCGCGCGCCCTTACCCATGACGGCATGAAAACCAAATCGGGTACGCGCATGAGTGAAGAGCACCAGCCCATCGAGGGCGAGATCGTCGGGCAGGGCGAGGGGGAGGGGATCACCGCCAACCTGCCCGCCCAGACCCTGCCGGCGACCATCCACCTGCTGCCGCTCACCGAGAAGCCCTTCTTCCCCGCCCAGAACCTGCCTCTGATCATGAACGAGGGGCCCTGGATGGAAACGGTGCGGCAGATCGGCGAGACCGGCCACCACCTGGTCGGCCTGGTGCTGGTGCATGGCGACAAGTCCGACGACGCCAAGCCTAAGGATTTCCACGAGGTCGGCACGCTGGTGAGGATGCATCACCCGATGCGTTCCGACGGCAAGATCCAGTTCATCGCCGAGGGCATCGCGCGCTTCCGCGTCGCCGAGTGGATCTCCGGCGAGCCGCCCTATTTCGCCCGCGTCGAGTACCCGGCCGAGAGCCGCCAGGCCGCCAGCGGCGAGGAGATCAAGGCCTATGCCCTGGCCATCATCAACGCCATCAAGGACCTGCTGCCCCTCAACCCGCTTTACAGCGAGGAGTTGAAGTTCTTCCTCAACCGCTTCTCGCCCAACGAGCCCTCGCTGCTGACCGACTTCGCCGCCAGCCTCACCACCGCCCCCAAGGACAGGCTGCAGGAGGTGCTGGAGGCCTACAACCTGCGCCGGCGCATGGAAAAGGTGCTGGTGCTGATCAAGAAGGAGCTGGAGGTCGCCCGCCTGCAGACGCAGATCCGCGAGAAGGTCGAGGAGAAGATGACCCGCCAGCAGCGCGAGTTCTTCCTGCGCGAGCAGTTGAAGGCGATCCAGAAGGAGCTCGGCATCGCCAAGGACGACCGCACCGCCGACCTGGAGCTCTACCGGGACCGCGTCGGCAAGCTCAAGCTGCCGGCCCACGCGGAAAAGAAGATCGGCGAGGAGATGAGCAAGCTCTCCGGGCTGGAGCACGGCTCGCCGGAATACACCGTCACGCGCAACTACCTGGACTGGCTCACCAGCCTGCCCTGGGGCCGGCACACCAAGGACAAGCTGGACCTGGCGAGGGCGCGCAAGATCCTCGACCAGGACCACGATGGCCTCGACGACGTCAAGGAACGCATCGTCGAATTCCTCGCCGTGGGGGCCATGAAGGGCGAGGTGGCCGGCTCCATCCTGCTGCTGGTGGGGCCGCCCGGCGTCGGCAAGACCTCCATCGGCCGCTCGGTCGCCCGTGCCCTGGGACGCAAGTTCTATCGCTTCTCGGTGGGCGGCATGCGCGACGAGGCGGAGATCAAGGGCCACCGGCGCACCTACATCGGTGCCCTGCCGGGCAAGTTCGTCCAGGCCATCAAGGAGGTGGAGTCGCAGAATCCGGTCATCATGCTCGACGAGGTGGACAAGATCGGCGCCTCCTACCAGGGCGACCCGGCCAGTGCCCTGCTGGAGGTGCTGGACCCGGAGCAGAACGCCGAATTTCTTGACCACTACCTGGACGTGCGCTTCGACCTGTCCAAGGTGCTGTTCATCTGCACCGCCAACCAGCTCGACACCATCCCGGCGCCATTGCTCGACCGCATGGAGGTGATCCGCCTGTCCGGCTACCTGACCGAGGAAAAGGTCGCCATCGCAAAACACCACCTGTGGCCCAAGCAGCTGAAGAAGTCCGGCCTCAAGCGCGGCCAGGTGACCATCACCGAGGCGGCCATCCGCCGCATCATCGAGGGCTACGCCCGCGAGGCCGGCGTGCGCCAGCTGGAGCAGTACCTGGGCAAGGTGGTGCGCAAGGGGGTGGTGAAGATCGTGCGCAGGGAGGCGGAGCGACTGCACGTCACGGTGGACGACGTCGAGCCCTATCTGGACCAATCGCCCCACCTGCCGGAGCGGCCCGGCATCGGCGTCGGGGTGGTCACCGGGCTGGCCTGGACGGCCCTGGGCGGCGCCACGCTGACCATCGAGGCGACCAAGGTGCACACCCTGAACCGGGGCTTCAAGCTGACCGGCAAGCTCGGCGAGGTGATGCGCGAGTCGGCCGAGATCGCCTACAGCTACATCTCCAGCCACCTGAAGCCCTACAAGGGCGATCCCAAGTTCTTCGACGCCGCCTTCGTGCACCTGCACGTCCCCGAGGGCGCCACGCCCAAAGACGGCCCGTCGGCCGGCGTCACCATGGCCACCGCGCTGCTTTCCCTGGCGCGCAACCAGCAGGTGGACCGCCCGCTGGCCATGACCGGCGAACTGACCTTGACCGGCCAGGTCCTGGCCGTGGGGGGCATCCGCGAGAAGGTCATCGCCGCCAAGCGGGTCGGCATCTCGGAGCTGATCCTGCCGCACGCCAACCAGCCCGATTTCGAGCGCCTGCCCGATTACGTCAAGGCCGGCCTGGAGGTGCACTTCGTCAGGCACTATCGGGAAGTGGCCAGGCGGGTGTTCGGCTAGGCCCGGCCGGCAGGACCCGCGCGGCGGGGCCGGGGCAGGACGACGGCCGCCGGATTCATCGCCCTGTCATATTGCGTCGGCAGGATGCCCGGCATGCCGAGCGTGCGCGCCGTCTTCCTCTCCGACATCCACCTGGGCACGCGCGCCTGCCAGGCCGACCGGCTGCTCGACTTCCTGCGCGAATATCCCGCCGAGCATCTCTACCTGCTCGGCGACATCGTCGACTTCTGGGCCATGCGCCGCGGCATCCACTGGAGCCGCGGCCAGAACACGGTGATCCAGAAGGTCCTGCGCCGGGCCCGCCACGGCGAGCGGGTGGTGTTCATCCCCGGCAATCACGACGAGGCCCTGCGCGAATACGAGGGCACCGCCTTCGGCGACATCCTGGTGATCAACGAGCACGTCCACGAGACGGCTGACGGAAGGCGCTTCCTGCTCGTGCACGGCGACCAGTTCGATCAGGTGACCCGCTACCACCGCTGGGTGGCGGTGCTGGGCGACCTGGCCTATGGCCTGCTGATGCGCGGCAATGCCTGGCTGTCCTGGCTGCGCCGACGCACCGGCCGGCCGGGCTACTGGTCCCTGGCCGGCTATGCCAAGCGCAAGGTCAAGACCGCCCTGCAGTTCATCTTCGATTTCGAGCGCGCCGTCATCCACCATGTGCGTGAACGCGGCCTGGACGGCGTGATCTGCGGCCACATCCACTGGGCGGCGATGAAGGAGGTGGATGGCTTGACCTACGTCAACTGCGGCGACTGGGTGGATTCCTGCACGGCCATCGTCGAGCACCACGACGGCCGGCTGGAACTGGTGGACTGGAACGGCATCCAGGAATCGCTGCCGGCCCAGGCGGACGAGGTCCAGGTCCCCGAACGGGCGGCAGCATGACCCGGGGGCGGCCATGCGGGTGCTGATGCTGTCCGATGTCTACTTCCCGCGCGTCAACGGCGTCTCCACCTCCATCGAGACCTTCCGGAACAGGCTGCCGGACCAGGGCGTCGAGGTCAGGCTCGTGGCCCCCACCTACGGAACGGAGCCGGCCGAGGCGGGCATCATCCGAGTGCCGGGCCGCGCCGTGCCGGGTGACCGGGAGGACCGGCTGGTTCGCTACCGCGCGATGCGCCGGGCAGCCCGGGAGGCGGCCGCGGATTGTGACCTGATCCATGTCCAGACCCCCTTCGCCGCCCATTACGCGGGGCTGGCGGCGGGTCGCGAGCGGGCCATCCCGGTCATCGCCACCTATCACACCCTGTTCGAGGACTACCTGCAGCACTACGTACCCTTGCTGCCCGCGGGCTGGCTGCGCGGGATTGCCCGTCGCCTGTCGCGCTCCCAGTGCGAGGCCCTCGATGCCGTGATCGCCCCATCCGGCGCCATGCGCGACAGGCTGCGGCGCTATGGCGTGACCCGGCCGATCCACGTCCTGCCCACGGGCATTCCCCTCGGTCGCTACACGGCGGGGGACGGCGAGCGATTCCGCACCGGCCTCGGCATTGCCCCGAACCGCCCGGTGGCCCTCTACGTGGGACGGGTCGCCCACGAGAAGAACCTCTCCTTCCTGCTCGAAGCGGTCGACCAGGCCCGCCGGCAGGTGCCCGACCTGCTGCTGCTGGTCACCGGGGAGGGGCCCGCCATGGCCGACCTCCAGGATCGGGTTCGTCGCCAGGGGTTGTCGGATCACGTGCGCTTCCTGGGCTACCTGGAACGGCGTGGCGCGCTGCCCGACTGCTATGCCGCGGCCGATGCCTTCGTCTTCGCCTCGCGCACCGAGACCCAGGGCCTGGTCCTGCTCGAGGCGATGGCCTCCGGGCTGCCGGTGGTGGCCCTGTCGGCCATGGGCACCGCGGACATCCTGGGGCAGGGCAGGGGGTGCCTGGTCCCCGCCGACCGGGTCGAGGCCTTCGCCCAGGCCGTCGCGATCGTGCTCGGCAACCCGGCGCTGCGGCGGAAGCTGGGCCAGGAGGCCCGAGAATACGCGGCGGAATGGTCCGACGACGCCCTGGCCCGCAGGCTTGCCGATCTTTACCGTGCAGTCATCGCCGAGGTCGGCGCCGCGCGGGCGGCCGGTCAGGCGGCCGCTCAGGGGCAGTCCGGATCCTGACGCTCCGGGCGCGGCGGTCGAGCTGCGAAAGCCCGCCTCGGGTCTGGAATCCTTGGAGGGTCGCGTTCTGACATCGAAGGGGCGTCGTGAGACAATCCGCAAGGACATGGACCGCCCCGCCCCATGAACGTCATCGACACCGAATCCAAGCCCCAGCCGGCCGATCATCCCGCCGCGCGCGTCCTGGGCGAGCCCTGGACGGAGCTGCCGCAGGACCTCTACATCCCGCCCGACGCCCTGGAGGTCATCCTGGAGGCCTTCGAGGGGCCGCTCGACCTGCTGCTATGGCTGATCCGGCGCAACAACATCAACGTCCTGGACATCCCGATGGCGGACCTGACCCGCCAGTACATCGCCTACGTCGACACCATGCGCCGCCACCGGCTGGAGCTGGCCGCGGAATACCTGGTCATGGCCGCCATGCTGATCGAGATCAAGTCGCGCATGCTGCTGCCCCGGCCGGAACGGGCGGAGGAGGGCGAGGAGCACGACCCGCGCGCCGAGCTGGTGCGCCGGCTGCTCGAATACGAGCAAATGAAGCTGGCGGGGCGCAACCTGGACGCCTGGCCCCAGCTCGGCCGCGACTACCAGCCGGTCAGCGTCTGGGTGGAGAAGCTCGCCGTGGAGCGTCTGCCCCAGGTGCG
>JALOTG010000191.1 GCA_025458005.1 Thiobacillaceae bacterium | reverse complement strand
CAGGACAATCGCATTGCTGTCGGTGAGGGTGACGGTGTTGCCGCTCACCACGCTCACCGCGCCGCCGAAGTTGTTGGCATTGTCCAGCGTGATGTCGTTCGCCGCCCCCGCCGTCAGGCTGGTGGTGCCGGTGATGCTGATCGTTCCCGTATCGGTGATCGCGCCGTTCGAAACCAGAGTCAAGCTGCCGGCGGTGCTGTTGCCGGCCAGCGTGGTTGCGCTGTCCTCGCTGATGGTCACTGTGCCCGTACTGGTGAAGGTCAGGCTGCCGAAATTGGTTGCGTCGTCGGCATGGTTGCCGAGGGTGATGCTTGCCGCGGTGAACGAGGCGTTGCCGCTGATGGTCAGGTCAGCGTCGTTGTTGTCGATGATGGATTTCGCGCTCGCGCCGGTCGCGCCGTTGTTGGCGACGATGAGATTGGCCGCGCTGATGTTGTCCAGGGTGATGGCGCCACTGTCCTTGTTGGTCGTCGGCCCCGTGCTGATGGTCAGGCTGACGGTGCCCGAGCCGACAGAGATCGACGTTCCCGTGTTCATGGTGATGACCGCGTCACCGGAATCCCGCTGCGCATCGACCACGCCGTCCGCCACCGTGGAGTTGGCGGTGGCGGAGAAGTTGGAGTCATTCAGGGTGATATTGTCTTTTATCAGGATGCTGCGCCCGGCCTGGAGGGTCAGAGCACCCGCACCTGCCGCCTGGATAGCCTCGTCGATCGTGATGTCATTGTTGGCTTGCAGGGTGACATTGGCGCCGTCCAGGGTGCCGCCGATGTCGTTGGCCGAGAAGGTGACGCTATTGGCCGCATTCTCGCCAAACGCATCATTTGCGCCCACGTTGTCGAAGGGGCCGGTCTGGCCGATGGTGATGTTCTTCGGATCGAACAGGATGCTGCCGACCGCGCCGGCTTGAGCGGACAGGTCGGCCCTGCCGCGATAGACCAGGCTTTCCTTGCCGGACACCTCGGCGAAGCCGCCGTTTCCGCCCAGGGCACCGCCGCGGGCCGACAGCGTGCCGTAAAACCGCGTCACGTCGTCCGCCCAAACCACCACCCGGCCGCCGTCGCCGTTGCCGGTGGCGTCGGCGGCGAGGGTGGCCCCCTCTGCCACATAGGTGCGGTGGGCATTGCGCAGCTCGGGGTTGTTGCCCTGGTAGTCGCCGCCCACCAGCACCGTGCCGCCGCCGGCGTCGCCGGAGGCGTCCAGGCGGGCGCCGTCGTACAGACCGACGTACCGGCCCTGGACCGTCACCGCGCCGCCGGTCTCGCCGGCGTCGCGGCCGCTGGCGTCCAAAGTGCCGCTGACCGCGACCACCCCGGCGGGGCCGCCGTCCAGGGTGATGACGCCGTTCACCTCGTTGAGGCTCTGGGCGCGCACCAGGCCGCTGACGTTGAGCACGGTGTCGAGGAGGGCGTCGGCGGACCGGGCGGTGATGAACACGCGGCCGCCGTCGGCAGTGATGCTGCCGGCGTGGCGGATGGCGGCGCCGGCCGCGGCGGCGTCCACCGACACGGCGACCAGGCCGTCGCCGGAAAAGTCGAGGCTGACGCGGTCGCCGGCGGCCAGGGCGGCGGTGCCGCCGGCGGTGGTGATGCTGCCGCTGTTGCTGATCTGCGGGGCGATGAGGGCGACGTACCTGCCGGCCAGGGCGCCCTGGTTGTCGATGCCACCGGCGGCGCCGGCGTTCTCGAACACGTAGCGGCCGGCCAGGAAGTCCTCGTTGCTGATGTTGAGGGTGGCGGCCACCAGGGCGCCGACGTTGACCTGGGCGCCGGGGGCGAAATAGACGCCGGCGGGGTTGACCAGGAAGAGCTGGCCGTTGGCGCTGAGGCTGCCGAAGATGGCGCTGGGGTCGCCGCCGGTGACGCGGTTCAGGGTGACGGCGCTGGCGCCGGGCTGCAGGTAGCGCACCGCCTCGCCGGCGCCGATGTTGTAGCCGGTCCAGTCGATGATGCCCTTCTGGGTGGTCTGGGTGACCGTCATGCTGCTGGCGTCGGGCCGCTGCACGGTGACGCCGCCGGCCACCACCCGTTCGCCGGTGGGCAGGGCCATCGCGGTGCTGGCGCTAGCGGCCAGCAGGCCGGCCAGCAGCCGGGCGAACAGCCGGCTGACGCGGGTGCGGGGACGCCAGGTGAGGACCAGGGAGATCTTGCGGCTGAGCTTGTAGACGAGGCGGCGTGGCTTGTCGGCGTTGCGCGGGTTGCTGGAGGTCGCGGTGTTGGGGGTACTCATGGTGTCCTCTCCTTGTCAGGCGTCTCCATCGGCGCCGTCCTGCTGAATGCGGTTCAGGTCAGCCGTGGCATGCCTTCGCGTCTAGAACCACTTGATGGCCTGGGCCCAGACCCGAGCGCTCTGGTTGTCGTCCAGGGACTGCTCGCCGGTGCGGAAGGCGAGGTCGAGGGCGAACAGGAAATCACCCCGCTTGGCGAGGTTCACGCCCACCCCGTAGCCGTACAGCCGGCGCGAGTTGTCGGTGTCGGAGGGCAACGGGTCATGGTGCCCCTTGACATAGCCGAGGTCGTAGAAGGCCTTCAACTGCAGGGTACCGCCCAGGGGCTTGACGCCGGGCAGCACGCGGCGCAGCTCGATGGTGCCCATGATGGCGTCGTCGCCGCTGCCCTCGCCGACCGGGTGGCTGCGCACGCCGTAGGGACCGCCCAGGGACATCTGCTCGGCGGAGGTGAGGTTGCCATTGGCGGTCTGGCCGCTGGCGGACAGCAGCAGGGTGGTGTGCGCCGCCAGGTTCTGCAGGCGCCGATATTCGATGTTGAGCTTGGCGAAGCGGCCCTCGGTCTCGTAGGGATCGGTGCTCACCTCGCGGTTTTCCAGGTCGCCGGAGGTGATCATGGCGGAGTAGCTGTTCAGGCCGCCGCCGGCCAGGTCGTCGCGGAAGTCGCCGCGCAGGGCGACGAGGAAGTTGTCGAGCCGGCGTTCTTCCTCGGAGGCGCCGTCGAACTGCCGGTCGACCAAATCCTTGCGGTCAAAGCCGACCAGCAGGAACAGGTTGTTGTTGCGGCTGCGGATGAGGGGGTGCTGGGCGAATACCGAGTAGACGTCGGCGTCGCCGTCGGCGCCCAGGTCGGCGAAGGTCTCGCTCAGCTCGTAGGTGAGGTTGGAATAGCTGGCGGTGACCTTGGTGCCGTAGGGCCCCACCGGCAGGGTGTAGCTCAGCCGGCCCAGGGTGGTGCCGTTCGATTCCGCCACCAGGCCACGTATCGTGAGCAGGTCACCGTAGCCGGTGAGGTTGCGCCCGTTGACGGTGACGCCCAGGCGGAACTCGCCGGAGCTGTCGTTGCCCATGTTGTCCAGCTCGACGTAGCCGTCGAACAGGCGGCCCTCGTCGTCCACCGTCACCTCCAGGTCCGCCTCGCCCACCACCGCGCCGGGCTTGAGGGTGCTGCGCACGATCACGCCGGGCAGGTCGTTGATGAGCAGCAGGGGCTTTTCCAGGCTGGTCTCGGTGATGTGGGCGCCGGCAGGCAACTGGGCGTCGAGCATGCCGCTGGCGACGCTTTCCTTCAGCCGGGCCTTGTCCGTCATCCTGACGCCGGCCTTGCCCAACTTGCCTTCCAGGACCTGGATGGTGACCACGCCGTCCCGGATCTGCTGGGCGGGCAGGAAGGCCTGGGCGAGGAAGTATTGCCGGTCGCGGTAGTGGATCTTGATGGCCTCTGCCGCCTCGCGCAGGCCGTCGAAATTGAGGTCCTTGCCGATGTAGGGCGCCAGCACGGCGAGCAGGGTCGGCTCGTCGTAGACCGTGTTGCCCTGGACGCGGAAGCCGGTCACCCGCACGGTCCTGGCCGCCGACTCGGGCGCGATGGGCCGGACCACCTCGGGCTGCTTCTCGAGGATCTGCTCCTCGGGCTTGGCGGGCGGCGGGACCTGCTCCCGAACGCTTTCCAGCACCCTACCGGCGGTGGGCGGTTGCTGGGCCAGGCCTGGAGCGGAAATAAGCAGGGCGCCCAAGGCGGGCATTAACAAGGACAGTTGGGTTTTGTTCACTGATGCATCCCCTGAAGATGTGCTGAGCCTCGCCCCTGACGGGTCATTTTAATGTCAGTACTAATGTACTGGAGAGGCATGTGACGGGAACATACCTTAGGCCATACGACTTTACAATCTTGTCCCTGAGCGGGCGGCGGGGATTGCTTCACTCATTCATACATTCTGTCCAAAGACGCAGCCGATGCGGCCAGACCAGCCCACCCTGGAAGCACTGGTGGGCCAGATCAGGGCACGATAGGTGGCGCCCGAAAATTTTTTCATTTTTTTCCTAAAGTTTTCTCCGCCCGCGCCGTTACTTAATTCGGATGCCCGAGAAGGGGTCCGCAAGCTCGATCAGGGCAATCCCAGGCGAAAGCCTGGAGTCGCAAAGTCTCCGGTCTAAAGGCGCGAGCCAATGACAGCGGGACCGCCGAGCATGGCGCATCAGCCTCACGAGGCCCTTGCCATGACTAGAGTGCGTTGATCGTGCACATCGTCCGTCTTGCGTAAAGGAGAACTCTCATGGATGCCGCCGTTATTCTCGTCTCGCTCGCCACCACCGCCATGACCCCCTCTTTCGGCCCCGCCACAGCCGCCGAGAGCCCCGCGTTCCAGGATAAGCCGACCACGGTCGCCATGGCCCAGCCGGATTTCGACGATCTGATGCGGCGGGCGCAAACCCTGGAGCAGACCGGCAACTATCGCGACGCCCTCGCGGCCTACAAGACCGCCGGGCAGGCCGGCCACGGCCCGGCCTCGAAGCGCGCGGCCGAGCTGTACATCAAGAATGCCCCCGGCATCCCGCGCGACTATCTGAGCTCCGTGCGCTGGTTTTCCATGGCGCGCGCCCAGGGCGTGGAAGTCGACGCCATGGAAAAACGCTTCTGACCCCGCATCGCGGGAAGCGCGCCACGGGTCGGGCGGACGCCTGACCCAGCCTGGCCGGCGGCCTACCCTCAATAGCGGATGCGCGTCCGCCAGGTGAGCACCGCCTTGCCCTCGGCGGGCACCGGCACCTCCCAGACGGCGGTACTGGCGGTCTCCTTCTTGTGCGGCAGGCTTTCCGCCAGCATCTGCCAGTCGCCCGGCATGGGCTCGATGACCTTGACCTTGATCGCCTCGCTCTTGGCGTTGCGGATGACCAGTTCGTAGCCCGTCTCGATCACCCCGCCGCGGCCACCGTAGCCGGCCAGCTTGTTGAAGTCGGTCTGCTTCTTGTCGGCGGTGACGTCAAAGGCCTCGCCCAGCTTGAGGCGCACCGTCTCGCCCTTGGCCGTGTGGTCGACGCGGTCCTCGCCGATGAACTGGGCACGACCGGCGGAGTCCTTCTTGTAGACCCGCACCACGCCCTTGGGCAGAGGCACACCCAGGCCGCCGCCCTGGTTGACGAACTCCAGGAACACGCCGGTCTTCATCTTGCGGCCCAGATCGCCATGCTGGCCCTGGTAGTAGTAGTCGGCCCCCCGCAGCAGGTATTCCTTGGCCACCGGCACCTTCTGGGCCGACAGCAGGGCCACCTGCTTGGTCTGCCGATCGAGCAGGGTGGTGGGGCGCTCCAGGGTGTAGAGGTGGTACTCGAACAGGGCCTCCTGCTGCATGTCGGCGGCGGCCTCGGCGGCCATCATGGCCTTGGCCATGGGCATGAGGCGGGGCTCCGGCCGCGCCCGGTTGACGTCCCCGGCGACCAGCTGCAGCAGGGCGTTGCGGTAGGCGGTGCCACTGGTGTTGGTGAGGGTCACCCAGCCGTTGAGGTCCAGGCTGTCCTCCTTGCCGGTCAGCTCGGCGACG
>JALOTG010000190.1 GCA_025458005.1 Thiobacillaceae bacterium | reverse complement strand
GCCCCGTTCGCGATAGTCGCGCCAGAGCTGCTCCAGCCCCGCGTACTGGGGGGTGAAGCCGCAGGCACTGGCGGTGTTCACCACCAGCACGACCTGGCCCGCGTAGTCCGCCAGGTTAAGGCTGCCGCCGTCCAGGGCGGGCAGGGTGAAGTCGTGAATCGATGCGCTCATGCGGGGCTCCCGGTCCCGGGATAACGGTTATCGAACACCACTTCCGCCAGGTCCAGCTGGCCCGGCTTGGGCCAGACCGGCTGGGTGGCCCGGCCGATGGCGATCATCGGGCCCAGCACGTGGCCGTCGGGCAGACCCACCAGTTCGGCCACGGCCTCCAGGTCGTAGCCGATCATCGGGCAGGAATCGTAGCCCAGCCCCTTGGCGGCCAGCATCAGGGTCTGGGCGGCCATGCCGATGGAGCGTTGGGCCTCGTCCCGCTGCAGCCAGTCGCGGCCCTCGTGGAACGGGCCGATCCAGCCCACCAGGAGGTCGCGCACCGCCGGCGGGGCATTGCGCCAGTAGCGTTCAGGTTGCTTGCGCCAGGCCTGGACGTCGGCGGTGATCAGCACCAGCAGGGAGGCATCGGTAACCTGGGCCTGGTCGAAGGCCAGGGCGCGGATGCGCCGGCGCAGCTCCGGGTCGCGCAGGACGATGAAGCGCCAATGCTGGATGTTGAAGCTGGTGGGGGCCTGGATGGCGGCCTCCAGCAGTCGCCGTTCCTCGTCGGCGGTCAGGCGGTGGTCGGGGTCGAAGTGCTTCACGGCACGGCGTTGATAGATGGCGTCGAAGATGTCCATGGGTGGTTTCCGGAGTGCAGAGGGGTTGAAAGCAAGGTAAGGGGAGCTCAGGGCCCGCGACCATCAACTGGGCCGGTCGTTCAGTTCGGCCACCAGGCCCTGATTGCCGGGCAGGGCCAGGAGGGTATCGACGAGTTGTTTCAGGGCCTGTTCCTCGCCGCCCCGGCGCACCTCGACGAAGTCCTGCTCGGGCATGGGCGCGCCGCCGGTCATGGGAATGGCCGACGCCCGGCCCCGGCCGGCCATGTGGCCGCCGTCGGTCACCAGGTAGTAGCTGCGATAGATTTGCGCGTTCTCGGGGGACATGCCGCGCAGTTTCAGGGTCATGGTTTCCATGCGAGCTCCTTGATCATCCAGGGGGCAGGGGGTTGTTGAGTTGCGCCTGCCAGGCTTCGGGCACGCCCAGGGCCAGGCCCAGCAGGCCGCCCACCACCGCGCCCCGGTGGCAGCTGTCGCCGCCCACCTGGGCATTGGCGCGGATGCCGGCGGCGAAGTCGTCGGCGTATTTCCAGGTCAGGTACAAGGCGGCGGGGAAGGCTTCGACGATGTAACAGGCCGGGCTCAGATGCGCGCCGATCACCTCCAGGTCCGATTGTGCCGCCCACTGCGCCAGACGGCGGGGCGACACCCAGTCGGTCGCCAGGCGTTCGACGGCCGGGCGGATGTCCTCGCCCTGGGCCACGGCCGAGAGCAGGCGGGCCAGGGTGTCGGCGGCGGCCAGCACCTTGGGGTGGCGGTGGGTGAGGCCGACATGGGCCTGGACCGCCTGCCGCAAGCCGTCCTCGCCGGTCTCGACCAGGGCCGCGAACAAGGCGGGCACCGCCGCCAGACCGCCGATGTGAATGTCCTCGCCGCCGCAGCGCCGCGGCGGCAGTCCCCGGGCCAGGTTGGTGAAGAAGGCGCGGTGGCATTCCTCGACATAGGTGTCGCGGTGCCGGCCGGGGGTCAGCATGAAGTCCTGGTAGGTGGCCAGCCAGCGGTCCGGGTCGTACCCGCCTTCTGTTCGTATCTGGGCATACAGCAGGCGCGCCAGCTGGAAATTCAGGGTGTTCTCGCCGGCGACCAGGAACTGGTGATAGTGCACCCCCCGTTGGCCCCAGTAGGCCGCCTGGTCGTGCAGGATCTCGCCGCGCGGGTTGAGTGCCTGGTAGCTGGAGCGCCACAGGATGCTGTCGGGATGCGGGTTGCGGGGGGGCTGGCACCGGTCGAGTTCGCCATAGTCCCGGACCAGTGCCGCGCGGTCGTAATACCAATGCACCGGCATGGCCAAGGCGTCGGCCACCAGGCTGCCCAGCAGGGCATCGACGGGGCGGCGCGGTGTCGGACGGTGGTCCATCTCAGGCCCGCCCGCTGGCATAGGCTGGCGCGGCCCGGGCCGCCGCATAGGCGGTGTCAAACAACGCCCGTACCAGTTCGGTGGTGGACTCCGGATCGGCGCCCAGCATGCGCGCCCGCACCGCCAGGGTCATGGCCAGGGCCTGCAGCACGTCGCCGTCGCTCACTTCCCGGCGGGCGGCCAGGCCGCGGCTGAGACAGTCCAGCAGGTCGGTGACCAGGGCGCCCACGCCCTCGGCGGAGCGGGTCTCGGGGTGCAGGGGGAAGTCGATGTCGTAGGCCCGTCCGGAGGCGGTCACGGCGCTGATGGCCAGGGTGCGGCTCATGGCGCCACCCCTTGATCGAGGTGCCCGGCCGGCAGGCCCAGCTGCTCGGTGGCCGGCACGGACGGGGAGACCGTGGGACTCGGGGTCATGGGGGGAAGGGCGAAAGTTGGAAGTCGGTGTCGGGCGCTTTGAATCATCCCGCCCGCCGATGGGGCGGGCGGGATGGGCCGGGCGGAGTCAGTACTGGTTGGCCGCCCACTCGTCGATGGGCACGCAGGCCTTCTCCACGGGCACGCAGCTGTCACCCAGCATGGGTGCCAGGCAGATGTACTCCTTGCCGTCCTCGGCCACCAGGTTGCGGATCGGCAATTGGTCCACGGTCTCGTAGCCCCGGGTATCCATTAGCACGAAATCGAACTCGTCGCCCACCGACACCTCCATGCGGCCGCCATTGCCCTCGCCGTACTTCTCCCACCAGGAGGCGGGATTGGCGCCGTCGTAGCTGGGCGACATGGCATGGCTGCTGTGCTGGTGCCAGGCAATGATGGCCGGGCTCTGCATGCTGTTTTCCATGGCGGCGCTCCTGGCCAGCTGGCTGGCCTTGGCAAAGGTGAGGTCGGAGCCTTGGTAGTCGATGCGCAGGTTTTGCATGGTGTGTCTCCTTGAGTTGCGGACGGTCGTCTCGATAACGGCCCAAATGAACCGTTACCTTTTGTCTAGGACAAAAAAAGATAAGTTCAAGAATTTTTTTGAGCGCATAAAAGCCCTATATGACCTGCATCGTTGTTTCTGGGGCATGACGTGCGGTTGAACCGATGTTGGCAAGATCGGGTCTACGAGTTGTATTGTCAAGGACATATGCTTGGAGAACACACCATGAATACCCGGTCCTGTCCTGTTCCCGCCCTGCCCCGTTTCCTCGGTGCGGCCGGGGTCATCCCCTTCCTGGCCCTGGCCGTCCTGTCCTGGGTCCAGGGCCCCCACCAGTCCCCGAGCCTGTTCGCCCTGACGGCCTACGGCGCCGTTATCCTTTCCTTTGTCGGCGCCCTGCACTGGGCCTTCGCCATGATCACGGAGGGGCTGACGGAGCGGGAGCGCAACCGGCACTATCTGTGGAGCGTGGTGCCTGCCCTGCTGGGCTGGGTCGCCCTGCTGCTGCCGCCGGTCGCGGCGCTGTTCTCCCTGGTGGCCGGCTTCTGCTCCCACTACCTGCTGGATCGACTGCTGGCGGCGCGGGCTGCGCTGCCGCCCTGGTATCTGCCCCTGCGGCTGGGGCTCACCCTCACGGTCAGCTTGGCCTTGCTGCTGGCCCTGGGCGCCGGGCCTGAGGCGAGCTAGACGCCATGGACTCGCCCAGCCGCCATCCCCTCAAGCGTGCCAGCCATGAGCAAGAGCAATTTCCGCCCTTCCGCTTCACCGCGCTGCGCCGGGTCGCTCAAGCCCAGCCGCGGGAATACGCCCGCACCCGCAACCACCTCGACGGCGCGGTCACCGCCCTATCGCCCTACGTGACCCACGGCCTGCTGCCGGCGGACGAACTGTTCGACCTCTGGCGCCGGCGCCGGGGCCTGACCCTGGCGGACAAGCTCCTCGGCCAGCTGGCCTGGCGGGAGTATTTCCACCACGTCTGGCACCACCGGGGCGACGCCATCCTGGACGACCTCGGCCCGGGCCTGCCGGGCGTGGTCTACGCCCAAGAGCTGCCCGCGGACATCCGTCAGGCCGCCACCGGCGTGCCGGTCATCGACGCCAGCGTGCGACGGCTTTACACCACCGGCTATCTGCACAATCACCAGCGCCTGTGGCTGGCCAGCTACGCGGTGCATCTGCGCAAGGTACATTGGCGGGCGGGCGCGGACTGGATGTACGGCCACCTGCTGGACGGCGACCTGGCGGCCAACCATCTCTCGTGGCAATGGGTAGCTGGCACCTTCAGCCGCAAGCCCTACCTGTTCAACGCCGACAACGTGGCGCGTCATGCCCCCCATCTGGTCAGTCCGGGCACGGCCATCGACCTGAACTACGCCGACCTGGAGACCCTGGCCCGCTCCGGCGGCGACGTGGGCCCCGAGTGGCTACGCCCCGACCCCATGCCCGAGCCGCCGCTGCTGGATGCGCCGCCCTGGGAACGGGTACCGGCCATGCCCGTGGTCTGGTCCGACGGCTGGACCGCCTTGGTGCATCCCTGGTCTCTGGATTGCCGGCTGCCCGATGTGCGCCAGGTGGGCATCCTGCACGCCGACTTCCACCGCCGCTTCCCCTGGTCGGCCCGCCGCTGGCATTTCGTCCTGACACGCATGGCGCGAATGTGCGAGACCGTCCACCTGGGAGACACGACCGAGCTGGCCGCCGGACTGGGCGATTCCAGGCGATTGATGGCGGTGCGGACCCTCAACCCGGGTTATCGCCAGGCCCTGGTCCTGGCCGTGGAGGGCTGCCTGGCGCCCCCGCCCACGGCCCTGCCCGAGCTGGACCGCTGCCATGGCAGTTACAGCGCCTGGTTCAAGGCCCAATGCCGCCTCGTCCCCGAGTGGTCCCCCGCCGCCTGACCGGATTGCGTCGCCTGCGTCCGGGCGAAGAACCGCCGACGACGCGAGCCAGCGCGCTCGGAGGGAATCGCCCGGGGCCGTCTCGGGGGGGGCGACGCGTCCAGCGGGTGAAGAAGCCGGCCGAGAACACGGCTGGAGGGATGCGGAGGTCCGTCCTGCAGGCCGAGAAGCTTGTCCGGCACCCCTTCCCGGGCCGGCTTCCCCCCCCCGCAGGCATGGGGCGAAGCCCATGCTCCAGTCGGCGAGGTTGCGCCGCGCCACGGTCTCCGGTACAGCACGCACAGGTCCGTGTGCCGGTGGTCTCTCCTCAGGGTGTCGAGCAGCAGGTCCAGGGCGTGCTCGGGCCCCTCGAGTACCTGGAAGAAATACCCACCGTGGCACTGCAAGTGCCCGGTGATGCGTCGGACGGGATTGATACGACGGGATGCTCGAGGATGCGGCGCACATCCGCGTCGCTGATGCCGGCGGAGGCGCGGCTGATGTAGGCAAGGTGTTGAATGGACATTGGCCCTGGAAGCGTTCAGCGAGAATCCATGCTCACCATCAACAGAAGGGTATAGCGGCCAGGGGCACAGGACTCTGGCCGGGCGAGGCTGGCCGGCGTACCGGCCTCGATGCCAGAGGCAACGCGCTGGCTGCGTGCTTATTCTTCCACCAGATCCCGGTAGGCATGCCAGGTGGCATGGCCCAGGATGGGCAGGATCACGGCCAGTCCCATGAACCAGAGCGCCTCGCCCAGCACAACCAACAGCACGAGAGTCACGGCCCACAGCAGCAGGGGTATGGGGTTGCGCTTGACGGCCCGCAGGCTGGCGCCCATGGCGGTGATGAAATCCACCT
>JALOTG010000189.1 GCA_025458005.1 Thiobacillaceae bacterium | reverse complement strand
CAGCACGGTCATGATGACCGAACGCTATGCCCATCTGGCACCGGAAAACGTCAGGGAAGCAGTAAGGAAATTAGAGGGTTTGTCACGATCCGGTCACGCTGGTGATCCGGAAGTCGTGGCAAAGCCCCTCTAACTGGTTGATTTGATTGGTGGAGCGGAGGAGGATCGAACTCCCGACCTTCGCATTGCGAACGCGACGCTCTCCCAGCTGAGCTACCGCCCCCAAAGGTTGGCAATTCTATGGGGAAAGCGGCCTGGCGTAAATCCTCGTCTCGTCTGTGGCGATCTCCGGCGGTCGAGGTGGGCGGGCTCAGCGTCCACCCTGCCTGGCATGAGCGAGATGGAGCATGGCCAGGCCGACAAGGACCATTGGCAGGGACAGCCACTGGCCCATGCTGAACTCCCAGGCGAAGCCGAAGATGCCCTCGTCGGGGTTGCGGAAGTATTCGGCCAGGAAGCGGAACGCGCCGTAGCCGGCCAGGAAGGCCCCGGAGGCCGCGCCGACGGGGCGCGGCCGGGTGGTGTAGAGCCAGAGCAGAACGAACAGCAGCAGGCCCTCCAGCCCGGCTTGGTAGAGCTGGGAGGGGTGGCGGGGGAGGTCGTCCACCTGGGGAAAGACCATGGCCCAGGGCAGGCCCGGGTCGGCCTGCCGGCCCCACAGCTCGCCGTTGATGAAGTTGCCCAGGCGACCGAACATGAGGCCCAGGGGCACCAGGGGCGCGACGAAGTCGCCCACCTCCAGGAAGCACCTCCGGTAGCGGCGCGCGTGCCAGGCCAGCGCGACCAGCACGCCGAGCAGGCCGCCGTGGAAGGACATGCCGCCCTTCCAGACGGCGAGGATCTCGGCCGGATGCTCCAGGTAGTAGCCCGGCTCGTAGAACAGCACCTGGCCCAGCCGGCCGCCCGCCACCACGCCGATCACGCCCCAGAACAGCAGGTCGTCCAGCTCCTTGGCGGTCCAGCCGGTCTCCGGGCGTCGCGTCGCGCGGTGCTTGCCGAGCAGGTAGAAGCCGGCGAAGGCGAGCACGTACATCAGGCCGTACCAGCGCACGGCCAGGGGGCCGATTTCCAGGGCGATGGGGTCGAATTGGGGGTGGATCAGCATGTCGATGGCGGGGCGCGGCTCAGGCGTCATTGTAAGGCCGGGCAGGGAATTCCCCGAAGGCCGACTGGTCACACTCGGGTTTTTGACACCCTGTGAGGACGATCCACCATGGCAACGATCACGCATTCCGACCTGTTCCGCTCCCTGCGTCCCGTCCTGGCGGCGCTGGTGCTGGCCATCGCGCCGCCGGCCAGCGCCGCCCAGGGCGGACCCGACCTCGCCGCGCCCGAGGCCCACGCCCTGGCCCGCGCCGGCCAGCTCACCCTGATCGACATCCGCACGCCGCGGGAGTGGCGCCAGACCGGCGTGGCGGAGGGCGTGACGCGCATCGACATGCTGCACCCGGGCGGCCCGCGCGGCTTCGTGGACGGCGTGCTGGCCCGGGTGGAGGGCGACCGCGACGCGCCCATCGGTCTCATCTGCCGCACCGGCAATCGCACCACCCATGTGCAGAAGCTGCTCCAGGAACACGGCTTCACGCGCGTCTACAACATCAAGGAAGGCATGATCGGCAGCGCCGCCGGGCCGGGCTGGATCCGCCGGGGCCTGCCGGTGGAGCCCTGCGCGTGCTGAGACCTCGCTCCGCATGCCGGCCGGTCGCCGTGTTGGGTAGAATGCCGCGTTTATAGTCCCCATCCCCATCCGGTCGATCCCTGGAGTCAGCCATGCCCCAATACCGCTCCCGCACCACCACCCACGGCCGCAACATGGCCGGCGCCCGCGCCCTATGGCGGGCCACCGGCATGAAGGACGGCGACTTCGACAAGCCCATCATCGCGGTGGCCAACTCCTTCACCCAGTTCGTGCCCGGTCACGTGCACCTGAAGGACCTGGGCCAGATGGTGGCGCGCGAGATCGAGGCGGCCGGCGGCGTGGCCAAGGAGTTCAACACCATCGCCGTGGACGACGGCATCGCCATGGGCCACGGCGGCATGCTGTACTCCCTGCCGAGCCGGGAGGTCATCGCCGATTCGGTCGAATACATGGCCAACGCCCACTGCGCCGACGCCCTGGTGTGCATCTCCAACTGCGACAAGATCACCCCGGGGATGCTGATGGCCGCGCTGCGCCTGAACATCCCGGCGGTGTTCGTGTCCGGCGGGCCGATGGAGGCGGGCAAGGTCACCTGGGGCGAGAAGACCATCAAGCTGGACCTGGTGGACGCCATGGTGCAGGCGGCCGATTCGAGCTGCTCGGACGAGGAGGTGGCGGCGGTGGAGCGCTCCGCCTGCCCCACCTGCGGGTCATGCTCGGGCATGTTCACCGCCAACTCCATGAACTGCCTGACCGAGGCCCTCGGCCTGTCCCTGCCCGGCAACGGCTCCCTGCTGGCTACCCACGCCGACCGCAGGGAGCTCTTCCTGCGCGCCGGACGCCTGGCCGTGGAGCTGGCCAAGCGCTACTACGAGGGGGACGACGCCTCCGTGCTGCCCCGCGCCATCGCCAGCTTCCAGGCCTTCGAGAACGCCATGGCACTCGACATCGCCATGGGCGGCTCCACCAACACCGTGCTGCACCTGTTGGCGGCGGCGCGCGAGGCGGGGGTCGACTTCACCATGCGCGACATCGACCGCCTGAGCCGCCAGGTGCCGCACCTGGCCAAGGTGGCGCCCTCCACCCAGCTCTACCACATGGAGGACGTGCACCGGGCCGGCGGCGTCATGGCCATCCTGGGCGAGCTGGACCGGGCCGGGCTGATCCACCGCGACTGCCCCACCGTGCACAGCCGCAGCCTGGGCGACGCCCTCGCCACCTGGGACGTGCGCCGCGCCGGGGACCCCGCGGTGGCCGAATTCTTCCGCGCCGCGCCGGGCGGCGTGCCCACCCAGGTCGCTTTCAGCCAGGCGCGGCGCTACCCGGCGCTGGACCTGGACCGCGCCGCCGGCTGCATCCGCGACCTGGAGCACGCCTACTCCCGCGACGGCGGCCTGGCCGTGCTGTACGGCAACCTGGCCGAGGACGGCTGCATCGTCAAGACCGCCGGCATCGACGAGAGCATGTTCGAGGTGGAGCAGCTGCGCTACACCACCAGCGTGCCCACCTCCACCCTGCGCGTCTTCCGCGGCCCGGCCCGCATCTTCGAGAGCCAGGACGCGGCGGTGGAGGCCATCCTCGGCGACCGCATCCAGGCCGGCGACGTGGTGGTGATCCGCTACGAGGGGCCGCGCGGCGGTCCCGGCATGCAGGAGATGCTCTACCCGACCAGCTATCTCAAGTCCAAGGGCCTGGGCAAGTCCTGTGCCCTGATCACCGACGGCCGCTTCTCCGGCGGCACCTCCGGCCTGTCCATCGGCCACGTCTCCCCGGAGGCGGCCGAGGGTGGCGCCATCGGCCTGGTGGAGGAGGGCGACGTGATCGAGATCGACATCCCCAACCGGCGCATCCACCTGGACGTGAGCCCCGAGCAACTGCAGCGCCGCCGCGACGCCATGCTCGGCCGCGGCCGGGACGCCTGGAAGCCGGTGGGCCGCGAGCGCCCGGTCTCGGCCGCCCTGCGCGCCTATGCCGCCATGACCACCTCCGCCGCCCACGGCGCGGTGCGCGACGTCTCGCAAGTGGAGAGGAAAGGCTGATGGCGGCATCGCATCCCGCTTCCGGGTCGCATCACCGCCTCGCGGCGGGGGCCCTGCTCCGCTGTCCGCGGTCGCCCGCCATGACCCCCTCCGCCGCCCACGGCGCGGTGCGCGACGTCAGCCAGGTCGAACGCCGATGACCCATTGCAACCTCACAGGAGCCAGCTTCATGAGCAATTCCAGCGATGTTCTGAACAACCGCTTTGCCATCCCCGGCCACCTCGGCTTTCGCGACGACCCCGGCGGCCTGATCTTCGCCGAGATCGACAACGCCCACGCCACCGCCAGCGTCTGCCTGCAGGGGGGCCACCTGGTCACCTGGCGGCCCAAGGAGCAGGCGGAGCCGGTGGTCTGGGTGTCGGAGGCGGCCAAGTACGCTCCCGGCAAGTCCATCCGCGGCGGGGTGCCGATCTGCTGGCCCTGGTTCGGCCCCCATGCCAGCGAGGGCGGTTTCCCCGGCCACGGCTACGCCCGCACCGTGATGTGGGAGGTCGTCAGCAGCCAGGCCCTGGAAGGCGGCGCCACCGAGCTGGCCCTGGTGCTGCTGCAGAACGAGCAGACCCGCGCGCAGTTCCCGCGCGCCTGCCGCCTGGAGCTGACCCTGACGGTGGGCACGAGCCTCAGGGTGGAGCTGGCCACCACCAACCTGGACAGCGAGGCTATCGAGATCGGCGAGGCCCTGCACACCTACTTCCGCATCGGCGACATCGGCCAGACGCGGGTCCTGGGCCTGGCGGGCGGCGAATACGTGGACAAGGTGGACGGCGGCGCCCGCAAGCGCCAGGAGGGCGCCATCGCCTTCCAGGGCGAGGTCGACCGGGTCTACGTGAACAGCGCGGCCGAGTGCGTCATCGAGGATCCGCTGCTGGCGCGGCGCATCCGCATCGCCAAGTTTGGTTCGGCCTCCACGGTGGTGTGGACCCCCTGGCTGGAAAAGGCAGAGAAGATGGGCGACTTCGGTCCCGGCAAGGCCGGCCAGGGCGGCTGGCGGGAAATGGTCTGCGTGGAATCCGGCAACGCGCTGGACAACGTGGTCAGCGTGCCGGCGGGTGGGCGACATGCCCTGACGGTGACCTATACGGCCGAGGCGATCTGACGCATCGGCAGCGAGCCTGCATGGGAAGAGGACCGCCACCCGGCAAGGGGGCGGTCCTCTTGTTTTGCGCGGCCTGCCTCAGGTGGCGCGCCGCCGGCGCGCGGCCCAGGCCACGAGACCCAGCCCGGCCAGCATCAGGGCGTAGGTCTCGGGTTCCGGCACCGCCTGGGTGAAGGCCAGGTCGTCGATGGCGGTGTAGGTGCCGTAATAGGTGGAGCTGTTGATGTCCCTCAGCGCCAGCGTGATGGGGCCGGTGGCGGTGGCGACATAGTCGGCGGAGAACTGCGTCCACTGATGCTCCACCGTGGTCAGGGTGCCCAGGGCCTGGCCATTTGCCTCGAACTGGATGAGGCCATTGTTCCAGGCGGGGTTCTCCGAGTTGGCCTCGCGCCCCCAACCCGAGAAGGTATAGGTCCGGCCGGCCTCGACGTTGACGGTCTGGTACCAGATCCGCCAGGCCGAAGGCGTGCCCGGCGGATCGTAGAGCAGCATCTGACCGGCCCCGCTGGTATGGTCGTTGAAGTTCACCACATAGCCCGGCACGTAATACCAGTTCAGGGTGTTGCCGTTGACCCCCACGCAACCGATGCAGCCCGAGGCGCGGACGTTGTAGTCGGTGCCGAAACCGGTCAGACCGGATTCGAAAGCGCCGTTGTCTATCAGGTTGGCGGCCTGACCGGCGAGGGAACAGGAAACTAGGGCGAGGGCAGCAAACAGGCGCTTTGTCGCGGATGGTGGTTGATTCATGCTTGGCTCCATGGTTGGGTTACATGCCTCCACGGGCAAGCCATATGCCAAACCAAATAATGTCTTAACTAATTGTTCATACGTAATAAAGAATGCACCGTATGGGTGCGTCCAGGTCGGTGTAATAAATCCTGATGGCCCTGCTTGGGTCTGCTCTTGTCAGGCTGACCGCCGCCAGGCTTCGAAAGCATCGGTGAGGTGGCCACAAAATCCATATAAAACAATCTGTAACATGCTGCTTATTGGAGTTGTAGAGCGCCTGATG
>JALOTG010000188.1 GCA_025458005.1 Thiobacillaceae bacterium | reverse complement strand
GTTTCCATTTTCCTGCCGCAAGTCACAGGATGCGGAGTCCAGCCCCTTCCTGCGGGAATTGCTCATTCCCTTCGCTCATTCGGGCTACGTCGCCCTGTTCGAGATCGAGGACAGCCAGACGGTTACCATCCTCCACAGTGGAAACAGGCGTTGGATTTCCTATCCTTTAAAGCAGTCGTCAAGATCAGGAGCAGAGCACATGTCCCAGACAACCTCTCAGACCGTGCAATCGGCGGATGTAGACCAGCTGCCCGTCGCCGCGTCATCCCGCCGCGAAGTTCCACGCGCAGCTTCACCGCTGGCCGCGGCTATGCTGTTGTTCGCATCGCTGCTCGCGACACCGGTCACAGCCGAGACCGTGCTGGTACCGTGGCTTCCCAATGCCCTGCCTGCCGTCGGTTTCGGCAATCCATTGAGCGCGCTGCGGGTCAGAACGAGTGGCTCCGCTTATGCGCGGTCCTCGGACATCAGCCTGTGCTGTCTCGGCGACGCCGGTTCCTTCTCCGAATCGGAGACGTTCTTCATCGAGCCTGGCGACTACGAGCAGTCGATCGAGTTCACCGAGCTCGCGGCGGCGAGACACGGAGACGTCTCGGCCACCTCGATAGCCGTTTCTCAGGCCGAGTTCGGCAAGCTGCGTGCAGCAGCCATCGCAAGCAACACCGCCGGCGGCTACTCGAGCAGTGGCGCCGAGTCTGTCCTGGAATTTCTCGATGTCTTCAGCCTTTACCCTGGCCAGGTGCCGAGTTTCAGTGCCGTCTGGGACGTGCACGGCCAGGTCAGCGCTATCCCTGGCCAGGGAGGCGCCAGGGCATTCGGGCAGCTTTGGATGTTCCCGTTCGGGCCACTCCCCCAGCCTTTCGCCATGTTTCAGGCTCAGTACTACAGCAGCTCCTACTTCGAGCCGGGCAAGACCAGACTGGTCGAGGTCCTTGGAAGCACGAAAAACCTGCCTCCTGGCAGCTCGTACTGGGTCTACGGCAGGCTCTCGGTGGAGGCGTCAAGAGTCAACGACCAGATAGTCGAGTGGGGCAACGCAGGCACATCCTTCGCCGAGTTCAGGGACACTGCCGAGTTCTTCTTCACTCCCGACCCCGGAACACCCGCCGACTCCTACACCACGGCCAGTGGCTTCATCTACCCCACTATCCCCGAACCCGCCAGCGCAGGCATGCTGGCCATCGGACTGCTCTGCATCGCCATGTACCGCGTAGCAGGCCGAGCAAAGGTGTAGCTAGTAACCTGTTCCTGGACACTTGCCGCCCCAGTGACCCCGTCTACGCCCGCCCGGCTGCCCGACACGCGGCAGTGCGACCGATCACGCCCATCACGCCGAACAAAGCCCAAAGCGCGGCAGCAGGCATGGGAACATAGCGGAGGAATATGGGGTCACGGAGGAATACGAAGGAATATGGGGTCAGGGAATATGGGGTCAGCAGGAATATGGGAATATGGGGTCAGGTCTTGCAATCACGCATTCAAACTACACCCTGGCTGTCCGGTTTGGTAGACATCCAGACAATGATGGCATCGACGGCAGACGGCTGCTGGATTCCACGAGCAGACCGACCTCGCACTGCACGCTCAGGGACTGGATAAGGCAGGGATTGCCCGTCTCGACGGCTCACGCGTGCCCGCCGTACAAATAGTGCCCGTAGCCGATGGTGAACAGCCAGTCGCCCCACAGCCCGTGCTCCAGGGCCACGAGGGGGAGGGACTGGGTGCGGGAGTAGGTGAATGCGAACAGCAGCCCGCCAGCCAGGGACAGGGCCGGCGCCACCCAGTTGCCCAGCACCAGGTGGGCGAGGGCGAAGGTCAGCGCGCTCGCCGCGATCATCCGCCGGGGATCGGCAAACAGCCGCCGGTAGCGGTGGAACAGGAAGGCCCGGAAGATGACCTCCTGGCTGAGGGCGGAGAGCAGCGGGTAGAGCAGCAGCGCCAGCAGCCAAAGGGTGAGCTGCTCCCGGGGCAGGCGGAACGGCTCCAGATCGGCGGAATGCAGGGCCCAGGCCAGGGTCGCGGCGCCGCCCAGCAGGAGGATGACCAGGATGCGCGTCAGGCACGCGCGCCGCTGGAAGGAGAGCCGGTAGAGCTGGCGACGGTCGAAGGACGGGTCGCGCCACAGCACGACCAGGAAGATCGACGCCAGAACCAGCAGCAGGGGGATGATCCAGTGCCGCATCACGTCGCCCTGCCAGCCGAGCAGCAGGGGCAGGCCGATGAACACGGCGCAGAATTCCAGGACGCGGCGCGGCACGGGGGCGCGCGCGGGAGTGGGGGCGGACATGCCCGGATTATCCGCCCCGTTCAGGACAACCGTCAGGACATCAGGCGACGGATTTCATCGCCGAGCCGACCCGATCCCAGGCGAGGCGCTGCGCCGGTGCCGGGGCGGCGGGCGTTGTCGGCGTCCGCAGCGCCACGTCCGCGGCCGGGTTGCCGGGCGGAAGCTGCCGCGGGCCCATGTCTTGCGGCGCTGCCCAGGCCGGAACGGCCGTCGCCAGGCCCAGCGTCATCAGCCAGCGGGCGGCGATTCTGTTCAGTTTCGCGTTCACTTTGCGACTCCCGTGGCTGATCAATGCGTCAGCCCGGTGGCGGCGTAGACCGCCCGGGCCGGCTCGTAGGCCTCCTCGCGGAGGATGCGCTGGCGCACCTTGTCCTCGCCCAGGCGGCCGGACAGCTTGCCCGCCAGGCGGAACCAGTCGGCGGCCTCCAGGGGCGCGCGGCAGGCCACTTCCAGGGCATTCCACAGGTAGGCCGGCTGGCTGTCGCGCTCGTAGAGGCGCTCGCAGGCCGACATGATCTGCTGGCCCTTGTCCCGGCGGGCGGCGCCCGGCGGCATGGCCAGCAGGTCCTCGAACTGGCAGCCGAGGATCTCGTTCTCGATGGCGGCGGACAGGCGCTGGTCGCTGTCGGCGAGGGCGCGCAGGGCGGCCGCCTCGTAGTCCCGCGCCTTGGCCGAGCCGGGCTCGGCGATGCTGTGGGCCAGGGCGGCCCAGTGCAGCACCCGGGCCCGCTCCGGGTCGCGGGCATCGAGCATGCCGAGCAGATACTCCGCCAGGCCCTGGGCGCTGCCGTCCTTGTTGGACGCCAGCAGGTCGTGCAGGGCGCGGATGTGGGGCGGGCAGGGCTCGATGAGGGTGACGTGGGCCTTGATCCAGAGGTCGCGCTCGATGTCGCGCAGGCGGTCCTGGTTGTGCGGGGCGATGTTCTTGTGGCTGCCCGGGTTCTCCCAGTTCTGCACCGTGGTCACCGAGACGCAGGCCAGCGAGGCGAGCGCCTCCTGGGACAGGCTGAAGCGCCGGCGCAGGCCGCCCACCCAGTCCGCCTCGAATTCCCGCTGGCCGCTGTAGCGCCGGGGCGGGTTGGGCTGGCGGCTGTATTCGGTCCATTTCTGCTGCAGGTAAGACATGCGGCCTCCTCATGCGGTAAACGTGCTCTGTACTGAACCATAGTCGCGATCGGGGGCGGGCGACACCAACCGGGTTGGGGTGGGGTCTGGGGCGCCGCCGGGGCCAACCGGGTTGGCCGACCGGGTTCGAACCGGGTTGCTTACCCTTAACGGAGCCGGCGACTAGCTTCTTGAGCGTGGGGCGGGCATCCGGTCCGCCCCGTCTCGAGGAGCACATCATGAACAGCACCGTACTCGCACTTCTCTTGCTGAGCAGCCTGAATGCCCTGCCCGACCGGACCACCCTGCGCGATCAGGAACCGGCGTCGGCGGCCCGGCCGGCCATGGTCATGCCCGCCGGCGGGCAGCGGATCGCCCGCGACGGCCGGCCGGCCGGCGACAAGGCGGACGCGCGCAAGACCCGGCTGACGCTGCGCGCCGACAAGCGGGTGGAACTGGCGTCCCTGCAGGGGACGGCGGGACGATGAGGGCGTCGAGGAGGCAACGCTGGCCGGGCCGGGTGATGGCCTGGCACCGGATCGGATGCAAACGGCCCGGCCGATGCGGGGTCGGGCCGGGCCGTGTGCGGAGATCCTCACCGGCCGCCGGCGGGGCGGCCCGGGGGAGTGGCGCGGGGCTTACTTCTTCGGCGGCTTGATGACGAAGCTGCCGTCGGCGTTGAAGGTTGTCTCGGCCTCGATGAACCAGGGCTGCAGATCGCCGCCGACCAGCTTGACCATGTCATAGGCCTCGCCGGAACGTCCGCCCGTGCCGCAGACGAAGACGATGGGCTTGCCCTTGGGCAGGCTGTCCATCTTCTTCTCCAGCTGGTCGATGGGGATGTTGACGGAACCCTTGATGGCGGCCTTCTTGAATTCCTTCTCGTCGCGCACGTCGACGACCAGGATGGATGCCGGGCTTTCCTTCATCACCTTCTCGAAGGAGGCGATGCTGACGCTGCCCTTCTCCTTGCCGGGCTCCAGGACGGCGGCCGGGGCGGCTGGGGCGGCCGGCGCCGCGCTGGGGGCCGCGGAGGCGGCGGCCGGGGCGCCATGCAGCTTCTCCCATTCCGGATAGCCTTCCGGATAGGTCAGCACGTTGGTGTAGCCCAGGGCCTTGGCCTTGTCCGCCGCCTTGTCGGAGAGCACGCACTGCAGCCCGCCGCAGAAGAAGATCAGGGGCGTGGCCTTGTCTGCCGGCAGCTTGCCGGCCTCCTTGTCGAACTGGGTCTCGGGGATGTTGATGGCGCCCGGGATGGAACCCTTGGCGAAGACCCGCGCCGGCCGCGCGTCGATCAGCACGGCATTGGTCTTCTCGTCGATCTGCTTCTTGATGTAGGCCGCCGAGACCGCCACGTGCATGCCCTTGGACGCCCACTCCGGGAAACCGTGGGGGTAGACCTTGATGTTGGTGTAGCCGAGCTTCTCGGCCTTGAAGGCGGACTTGTGGCTGAGCATGCACTCCGGCCCCTCGCAGTAGAAGATGAGCAGGGCGTTCTTGTCCGCCGGCAGCTTGCCGGTCAGCTTGTCGAACTGGCTGTCCGGGATGTTGATCGCGCCGGGGATGTGGCCGACGTCGTATTTCCGGGCCGCCGGCCGGGAGTCGATGAGGGTCACGCCGGCCTTGGGCGGGATCTCCACCTGGCCCTTCATGTAGTCGAAGTCGACCAGGTTCTTGAACCAGCCTTCCTTGGCCTGGGCGGCCGCTGTCTCGGCGGCGTCGGCGGCGGGCGCATAAAGGGCCACGGGGGCGGCGGCAAACACGGCCAGCAGCAGCGTGGCCAGGAGGGTCTGTTTGGTGCGCATGGCTTTCTCCTCTGGGAAATGGTCTGGAATCAGCTGCACTTGGCCGGGGCGTCGCCGTCCTTGGCGCCCTTGATGACGAAGGCCTTGACGTCCTCCATCAGGGCGGCCTCGTCGTCGTCGATGAACTTGGCGGCGGCCTTGTTGCTGTTCTTGATGCTTTCGCGGTACTTCTTGCTGACGTAGTACTTGAGCGAATCCTTGCCCTTGGCGTGCTTGTCGGCCTTGATGTAGGCGGCCCATTCCGCCATCGTCTTGGAGGTGGGGGAGATCGCCTCGCCGGCCTTCTCCATGTGGCAGGCCGTGCAGACCATGCGGTAGTAGATGCGGCCCTTCTTCCAGTCCCCTTCCGCCTGGGCGGCGAAGGGGGCGGCCAGAATGCCGAGGAGCAGGGCGGACAGGAGGGTACGGTGCAGTGTCATGGTGTTCTCCTTGCAGGCTAAGGGTAGGTGCATGGTCGGGCCGGAGGTGCCGACCCGGATGTTAAACCGGTTCAGTCCACTTCTTCCCAGCCGGTGATCATGGCCTTGATGTGGGCGGTGGGGGTATGGCCGGCGGTGGTGAGGTAGATGTGCACGATGAGGAAGGCGAGCA
>JALOTG010000036.1 GCA_025458005.1 Thiobacillaceae bacterium | reverse complement strand
CGCCCGCCTGGTGCCGGCGGATGAGCCCTACCTGCACAACGACATCCATCTGCGCGGCTGCCCGCCGGACGAGCCCCTGAATGCCCACGCCCACATCCTGGCCCTGTTGCTGGGCAGCTCCGAGGTCATCCCGGTGGTGGAAGGCGAGTTGCACCTGGGTCGCTGGCAATCCGTGCTGCTGGTGGAACTGGATGGTCCCCGCGAGCGAACCATGAGCTTGCAGCTGATCGGCGAATAAGGCGGGCCTGTCGCTGGCGGCCGCTCAGGCCTCGACGTCGACGCCCGCGCCGGCCTGGTTGTCGCCCTCCTCATAGCGACGGCGATCCCTGCCGGAGCGGGTGTCCAGCAGGACGTTCAGCTGGGCGGCGCGACGGCTGGACTTGCGGCGCTCCTCGCCGAGGTATTCGCCGGGCGTCGGCGCCTCCTCGGAGGATCCGCCCCCACCCCCCGACGAGCCGCGCCCGGACACCACCCGGGCCGGGACGATCAGGCTCGGCCGGTCCCTGGCCCGCACATAGCGCGCGGCCGTGGCGGGCGGGCGTTCCCTGATCTCGTAGAGATCCTCGGCCGGAGGCGGCGTCGTGGGCGGCAATACGGGCAGGCGCATGATCGGTTGGAGGCTCGCTGTTGTGCTTAATTATGAACATGGACCGGCGAGATTGCCCCAGGTTCTGCCCCCGTCCCTCCGGTTCGGCGCTGTCAGTCTGCCAGCGAGGCGAGGAGATAGCTCGGAGTCGGCCCGCCGGCGACGATGCGCGGCCGCCTGCCTGCCACGCCGCCCAGCACCAGGGCCGAGTCGATGCCGAAGGCGTTGGCGCCCAGGATGTCCGTCTCCAGCTGGTCGCCGATCATCACCAGCCGTCCCCCGCCCGCCGCCCGGGCCGCTGCCTCGAACAGCGCCGGGTGCGGCTTGCCCAGGCGGACGAAGGCCACGTCGTCGCGGTCCGGATAGCGCCGCGCCAGGATGGCCTCCAGCATCACCGCCAGGGCGCCGGCGGTGATGCCGTAGCCGCGCCCCTTGGGATAGACGAGGTCGGGGTTGGGCAGGATGAGGGGAACCGTCCCGCCCGCGTCCAACTGCTCGATCAGGCTGGAGATGACCTGGTCCAGGGTTTCGACGCAGGGGAAACCGGCCTGATCGGCCAGCACCAGCGCGTCGAAGTCCTCGCCGGGCGGAACCGGCGCGCCGCCAGCCCGCTCCACGTAGCGCAGGCTGTCCTCGGGCCCCAGGACCAGGATCCTCCTCCCAGTCAGGCCGGACGTCATGAAGCAGGGGCCCAGCAGCATGCCCGAGGTCAGGATGCGTTCCGCCGGGATGTCCAGGCCGAAGCCCCGGTAGCGCGCCGCCGCGTGCTCGGGCAGGCGCGCGGCGGTGTTGGACACCAGCCAGTAGGGCTTGCCCTGGCGGTTGAGGCGGTCGATGAGTGCTGCCGCCCCGGGCAGGGCGCCGTCCAGGCTCACCAGCACGCCATAGGCGTCCAGCAGCAGGGCGTCGTAGCGCTCTGCCAGGTCGGAGACGGACAAACTCGGTATGTCATGCATCGGGCAGCGCGCTCGGGCAGGGAACCCGGCCATTTTGCCAGCGTCTTTCCATCAGCCCCTTCATGCGTGTTAGCCTCGACCCATGCACACGAGATCTTTCTTCCGCCCCGGCATCATCCCGCGCGTACTGCTGGCCTGCACCCTGATCTGGTCCGTCGCCGCGGTCGCCCGGGCCGACCAGGCGGCCGCCGACTTCGCCGGCTGGCTGGCCGGTCTGCGCCAGGAGGCCATGGCGCGCGGCATCGGCGAACCGATCCTGGACGCCGCTCTGGGCGGGGTTCTCCCCTTGCCCGAGGTCATCGCGCTGGACCAGCGACAGCCGGAATTCTTCGACACCTTCCTCAACTACCTGGAGCGTCGGGTCTCGGAACAACGCATCGAGGAAGGCCAGGACAGGCTCCGGCAGCATGGCCCGTTGCTGGACGGGATCGCCGCGCGCTACGGCGTTCCGCCCGTCGTGCTGATCGCCTTCTGGGGCCTGGAGACCAACTACGGCGGCTACCTGGGCAATTTTCCGGTGCCCGCCGCACTCGCCACCCTGGCCCACGATTCCCGGCGCGGCGAGTTCTTTCGCGGCCAGTTGCTGGACGCACTGGAGATCCTCCAGGCGGGACATGTCGGGCCGCAGGACATGAAGGGCTCCTGGGCGGGCGCCATGGGCCAGCTGCAGTTCATGCCCTCCACCTTCCGTGCCTACGCGGTGGATGGCGACGGCGACGGCCGCGTCGACCTGTGGGGCTCCCTGCCCGACGCCTTCGCCTCGGCGGGCAACTACCTGAACCGCGTCGGTTGGCGCGAGCATGAGCGCTGGGGTCGGGAGGTGCTGCTGCCCGAGGGCTTCGACCTCAGCCAGGCCAGCCTGGACCTTTGGAAACCCGCGCACCACTGGGCGCGCCTCGGCGTTCTTCAGGCAGACGGCAATCCCCTGCCCCACTCCGATCTCGATGCGGCCATCCTGCTGCCCCAGGGCCACCAGGGACCGGCCTTCCTGGTCTACCCCAACTTCCGGGTCATCATGCAATGGAACCGCTCGGTGCACTACGCCATCGCCGTGGGCCACCTGTCGGACCGGATCGCCTGGCTGCCGCCGCTGCGCAACGGGCGTCACGCCGACAATCGGCGCATGACCCGCGACCAGGCGCAGGAACTGCAGCAGCGGCTGGCCCATCTGGGCTTCAACCCCGGCGAGCCGGATGGCGTGATCGGTTCCCGTACCAAGGCGGCCATTCGCGCCTACCAGGCCGCGCGCGGCCTGCCGCGGGATGGCCACCCCTCCCATGCCCTGCTGGAACAGCTGCAGGCAGCCAGCCCAGAGTTCGTGCCGCCATCCAACCAGGCCTCCTCGCCCCTGCCCGACCCGACGGGATCCAACGCCGACGTGTCCCAAGCCAGCGCGCCGCAGCCTTCCTGACCAGCAAGGTTCACCCCATGATGCCTGCCCACCCCGCCCCCCTGAGCCAGGACGACCTGCTCAGGCTGGACGCCTTCCTCCATTCCCCCGCCTGCGGCCAGG
The DNA here is from genome assembly GCA_025458005.1 of Thiobacillaceae bacterium. Classification (GTDB taxonomy): domain Bacteria; phylum Pseudomonadota; class Gammaproteobacteria; order Burkholderiales; family Thiobacillaceae; genus JALOTG01. Next base: position 14,363 of record JALOTG010000036.1, on the reverse strand, counting down.
AGGCGATGAGCCTGTCGCGCGCCCATGGCTTCCTAACCGCCGCCGCCAGCGGCCCGGAGCCGTTGGAGCCGGCTGAGTGGCTGCGGCTGGTATTCGACGAACCGGTGTTCGAAAGCGGCGACCAGGCCGACGACATCCTGGGCATGGCCCTGCGCCTGTACCGGGACATCGAGGCGGACCTCGGCGCGACAGGTCGCTATCGCCCGCTGCTGGAGTTCGCGCGCGGCCCCGCCGGCGGCGTGGAGGTGGAGGCCTGGGCCTGGTGCCAGGGTTATCTGGCCGGCATGTCGGTGTGCCGGGAGGAGTGGGCCCTGCATACCGGCCGGTCCATGAATGAACTGCTGAGTCCCATCGTCCGGCTGTCCAGGCATCTGGGTGCCATCCGCTCCGCGCCGCAGCGGCGACTGTGCGACGAACTGCCCCTGGCCGCGGAGTCCCTGTATCGATACTGGCGCGCCAGGGAGGGGCGGGGATGAGCGGCGAACTGACCTGTTGGAAATGCGGCCGGCCGCTGCAGGACCAGCCCCTGCCCCTGGGGCGGCGCGCGGAATGCCTGGGTTGCCACGCGGAGCTGCACGTCTGCCGCATGTGCCGCCACTTCGATCCGGCCAAGGCCCGGCCATGCCGGGAACCGATGGCGGATGAGGTCAAGGACACGGTCCGGGCGAACTTCTGCGACTGGTTCCAGCCACGTCCGGATGCCCACGCCACCGCACCCGGCGGTCCGGCCGGCGGGCGGGCGGCCGTGGAGGCGCTTTTCGGCGGCGAGGCCACCACCGTCCCGCCCGCCGGACAAACCCGCCGCGCCCTGGACGATCTGTTCGGCGACGGCAAGTAGCGAGCCGCGCGGCGCCTCACTCGTAGTGGATGAACTGCTCCGCGGGCACGTCGACGCCGTAGCGGTCGATGAGTTCCTCCATCTCCTCCACCAGGGTATCGTCCTCGTCCTCCTCGATGGCGCCCTCGCCCACCAGCTGGGCCAGCAGCCCGTCATGCATGGCATCGCGCACGTCCCCCAGGCTGGGCGGCCGGGACGCGCCAGCCATCACCGCTTCGATCACCCTGGACAGGGCCTCGCTGGCCGTTTCACGCAGGAAGTCGATGGCCAGGGCCTCGCCGCCGAACTCATCGATCAGGGTGTCCAGTTCGTCGAGCAGGCCGCGGCCGGTTTCCGGATGCAGTCGGTCGGCATCATAGAACTCGCCCAGATCGCCGGCGGCCAAGGCGGCGCGCACGGATCCGAGCGTGACGTCCTCGATGGCGTCGGGGTTGTTGACGTGGGTTTCCAGGATCTCCGACAGCTCCGGGCTGACCTGGCTGGAGATATCGATGCTGCGGATCATGATGATGACTCCCTTCCGGCGCCGCGCCGATCGGCAGGCGGCAGGGGCCGCCTTACTTCTTTGTATGCGCTCGACACGGGCCGTCAAGGGAAGACGGCGAAGACCTCCCGGCCTATTTCGGGATACGCACTTCCCGCTCCGCATAGCGGCCCTCGTTGGCGCGCGTGTGACAGGCGCCACAGTTGGCCGGGCTGCCGATCTTGGCGCGCTTCCAGATGTAGGCCGGCACCTCGTCGTGCATGTACTTGAACAGCGCCGTCTCGGTGATACGCTGCGGCGCCGCGTCGCGCGGGATGGATGCGGCGATGCGGCGCATGAGGGGGGTGGCATTGCTGGCGTCGGCGGCATAGTCGGTCAGCCAGCGCAGCACGGCCAGCTGCTGGGGCTCCTCCAGGCTGGCATCCTCGCCGAAGTGGTCTTCCAGCTCGTTCATCATTTTCCGCCAGGACCGGGCCGGCAGCAGGCCGGGCGCGTAGGCGGTGTGGCAGCCGCCGCATTCCTCCAGATAGATCTTGTCGCGCGGCATGGGGAAGTTCACCTCCCCGTCGGCCTGGCCGTTGCCGATCCAGAAGGCGGCGATGACGATGCTGAGCAGCAGGACGGCGAGGTTCTTGTAGGTCACGCCCATCATCTTCTCCTTACTTGATGCTCAGCATGTAGGCGGTGAAGTCGGCCTTTTCCGGGCCCGTGCAGACGCGACCGAGGACCTCCTTGCAATTGCGCCGGAACCATTTCTCCACCTTGGCCGGATCGGTGAACCGCTCCTTGTTGGCCACTGGCGCCAGGGGGGCGATGTCCTTGTGGGTCTTGTTGTGCCGGCCGTGCGCCTTGGCGTCCTGGGTATGGCAGGTGGCGCAGGACTCCGCGTCGCCACCGGTCTGCCGAGCGCGGTAGAACTGCTCGCCCCGGGTCGCCGAGGCGGTGAACCCCTGCTGGGCACGGCGCGCCTCCTGAACCAGGCCATCGAGGATCTGCTGGGGGGTCTCGGCGTGGGCCTGGACCGCGAACAAGAGGCTCAGGATCAATGCGTGTCGGATCATTGCTCGTTCTCCTTGCGATACTGGTAACCGCTCACCATGCCTTGGGCGAGCGGGATGCCGTGGCGCCGCTCGTGCAGGACCAGGGCGATCAGGTGCACGGCGACGAAGGCCAGCACCAGTTCCTCCAGCCAATCATGGGGGGTGCTGAACAGGGACTTGTGCTGGTAATCGTGACCCAGGGCCTCGTACAGCGGCCCCAGCCCCTGATCGATGGCCGCCAGGGCCAGGCCGGTAATGGCCATGGCCCAGACCACGCCGTAGAAGATCAGGTAGATCAGGCTGGCCTGGGGATGGTGCCCGATGCCCGAGGGCACCGAAAAGAAGCTGCGCTGGCGCAGGGCGTCCAGCCAGGCGGCGGGCTGCCAGAGCGCGGCCCAGCGGGCGTGGTCGGGACCCACCACGCCCCAGGCGAAGCGGGCGACCAGACCGATGAACAGGAGATAGCCCAGCCAGAGGTGAATGCGCCAGAGGGCCGCCGCCTCCCCGTCGAATACCAGCTGCTTCGCCACCTGGCTGCTGAGCAGCAGCAGGACGACGAGCAGGGCGTTCCAGGCATGCAGGAGCCTGAGGATGGGATCGTAGACACGCTCCCGCCTCAGGCGCAGGAATTCCATGCCGGTCGGGATGGCCGGAAGAACTTACTTGGCGGCGGCGTAGGTGCTGCCGGCGGCCGCGGCGCTGTCCACGTCGTCGTCGCCCTTGATCTTGATGAAGGGCGAGGTCAGGGCGGGCTTGCCCAGGGACTGGTAGTAGGCGGAGATGTCGGCGATGTCCTGCTCGCTGAGGCCGATGGTGAAGACGTTCATGATCGGATGCAGGATCTTGCCGGTGCGGTACTTGTTGGTCTTCACCGCCAGCTTGTCGGCATTACGGCCGGCCAACTGATAGGTGTAGAAGATGCCGGGGAAGCTCTGGTCGCCGTGGCAGGCCACGCAGGAGACGGCCTTCTGCTTGCCGACGGTGGCGTCACCGGCGAGGACGGGGGCGGAAACGGCCATCGTCGCGGCCAGGGTAAGGGTGGTCAGGGTCTTCATCGGAAACTCCTTGGTCAGTGGAAGGGGGGGATGTCGTGCTGAGTAATTTACTAATTTACTTATATATGTCAAATAGTATCTTCATTACAGCGGGTTACGAATACCACGCGAAATGGCCGTCAGGGGCCGTATCCAGCGAGGTGGCGGTCGGGCTATGCTGTTGCCGGTGAACGACAGATCCGAACCATGAACGATTCCGCCAGCGGCCAAACCACCTTTCCCCTCCCTCCCGCCACCGATCAGACCATCCAGCTCTACAACGAGATCGGCGCCTACGAGCGGCATTTCAACGAGATCCAGAGCGAGTACCGCAAGATCGCCTCGCAATGGCTGCTGGCCGCCTTCGGCGCCATCGGCTTCCTGCTCTACGGCAAGGACATCGGCAGCCCGGCGGGGCTGCCGCCCCAGCTCATCGCCGCCGGCGTGGCCCTGGCGGCGGTCGTCGGGCTCCTGCTGCTCTGGCACCTGGATGTGCATGTCTATCATCGGCTGCTCAAGGCCTGCTTCAGGTCCGGCCTGTGCCTGGAGGCCGGGCACACGGGCTTGCCGAGTATCCGGCACGCCATGCGGGAGGACGAGACCACCGTCTCGGCCGGCATCAACCGCTTCTATTTCGTGGCCCAGGCCGTCATGACGCTGCTCGGCCTGGGCATCGCCTGGGGATACTGGTGCCTGCAATACGGCATGATCGGCGAGGCGGAACGGCTCACCATCTGGACCCTCACCACGGTGCTCGGCCTGGCCACCGTCGTCGCCCTCTCCTGGCTGTGGCGCGCCCGCGGGGAGGCCCGGGAGGACAGCCGATGACCGAGACCACTCCCGACCAACTGGACCCGTCCCTGCGCCGCCTCATCGAGGCCGCCCGGGAGGCGGCCGACCACGCCTACAGCCCCTACTCCGGCCTCAGCGTCGGCGCCGCCCTGCTGGGCGCGGACGGCAGCGTGGTCAGCGGCGCCAATGTGGAGAACGCCGCTTATCCTCTGGGCATCTGCGCCGAACGTACCGCCATCGCCGCGGCGGTAAGCCAGGGGCTCAAGGATTTCCGGGCCATTGCCGTGACCGCACGGGGTTCCGCCCTGGCCACGGACGGGCTGCTCTCGCCCTGCGGCGCCTGCCGCCAGACCCTGATCGAGTTCGCCCAACTGGCCGGGCACGACATCCAGGTGCTGCTGGCTTCCCCCGACGGCCAGCGCGTGCTGCTCACGTCCGCCCGGGAACTGCTGCCCCTGGCCATGGGCCGGGACCAGGTGCGGCCGGGGGCCTGAGCGGGCTCAATCCGGCCGGCCGAGAAAGTCCAGCACCCGCTCGGCCAGGCCCGGCGACTCCAGCTCGGCGTACTCGTAGCGGGCGCGCACGACGGCCTTGTCCAGCGCGATGAGTCGGGCCAGGTCGGCCGGGGTGGCGATCACCACCACATCCGCGGGCATGGCGTCCAGGGTGCGCTTCAGGTCCGCCAGCTGCTCCTCCGAATAGCCCATGGCCGGCAGGATGGGGCCGATGTGGGGATAGCGGGCATAGACCTCCGCGATGCGCGGCGCCGCCCAGGGCCGCGGGTCGACGAGCGTGGCGCCGAGCCTGGAGGCGGCCAGGTAGCCCGCCCCGTAGGCCATGCCGCCGTGGGTGACGGTGGGGCCGTCCTCCACCACCACCACCCGTCTGCCGCGCACCACGTCGGGGTCGTCCAGGGTGATGGGCGAAGCGCCGCGCAGGATGGGCGCCTCGGGACGGACGCGGCGCACGTTGTCAACCACCCGCTGGATGTCCGCCTCGGCGGCGGTGTCGCACTTGGCCACCACCACCAGATCGGCCATGCGCAGCACCGCCTCGCCCGGATGGTGGCTCAGCTCGTGGCCGGCGCGCAGGGGGTCGGTGAGGACGATGTGCAGGTCCGGTCGCAGGAAGGGGAAGTCGTTGTTGCCCCCCTCCCAGAGGATCAGGTCCGCCTCGGCGGCCGCCCGCGCCGCGATCACGGCGTAGTCCACCCCCGCCCAGACGGTGTTGCCCGCCGCCAGGTGGGGCTCGTATTCCTCGCGTTCCTCCACCGTGCAGCAGGCCTGGTCCAGGTCCTCCCGGCGGTCGAAGCGCTGCACCGCCTGGCGCGCCAGGTCGCCGTAGGGCATGGGATGGCGCAACACGGCCACCCGGTAGCCGGACGCCTTGAGCGCGCGGGAGAGATAACGCGAGGTTTGGGACTTGCCACAGCCGGTGCGCACGGCGCTGATGGCGATGACCGGCACGGCGGCCCGGATCATCGTCCGGTGCGGCCCGAGCAGCAGGAAGTCCGCCCCGCCCGCCAGCACCCGGGAGGCCAGGTGCATGACATGGGCGTGCGGTACGTCGCTGTAGGCGAACACCACCTGGTCGACCGCCTCGCGGGCGAGCAGCGCGTCCAGCTCCGCCTCGTCCAGGATCGGGATGCCGTCCGGGTAGAGCGGCCCGGCCAGGGCCGGTGGATAGCGCCGGCCGGCGATGCCGCCGATCTGGGCGGCGGTGAACGCCACCACCTCGACGCCGGGGTCATCCCGGCAGACGACGTTGAAGTTGTGGAAGTCCCGCCCGGCGGCGCCGAGGATGACGATGCGCGTGCGTGTTGCCATGCCGATCCCTCCGTGGCCCCTATTTCGGGATTGTGGACCAGATCGGCGCGAACTCAACTTTGGTGGGGACGCGCCGCCGGTCCGGTCATCCTGACCCCTGGCACGGACATTGCCAGGAACGTAGGGAGGCAGCCGGCGGCCTCGACTTTGCCTCGTCCCCGGTTTCCAGGGCTTCGCCACACCGACCGCAAGGAGTTCGATGGATTTGCCGCCCTGTCCGACAGTGCAAGCGTCGAGCGTCGCCGCCCCGATGGAGGGCCCCTCCACCCAGACTCGTCCCCGCCGGAGAGGCCGCCCGACGTGAGTGCCTGGCTATTGAAGCGCCACGCTCCGGAGCTGGACGCGGACGTCGAGGAGCCCGCCGGGCCCCTCGACCCCAACCAACTGCTCGGCACCACCACCACCCGCCTGGTGGGGATGATCTTCCGCTGCCGCCTGGACGCCGACTGATCGATGGAATTCGTCGGCGCGGGCTGTACCCGCCTGACCGGCTTCCACCCGGACGAGCTGGTCTTCAACTACCGGGGGCCCTACGAGCCAATCACCCACCCGGATGACCGGGGGGCTGTGCGCCGCGACCGCAGCCTGTTCGAGCACGCCACCGGGGACAGCTTCCAGACCAGCCCGGCCGGCCGCTACCTGGAAGCCACCCCGGCCCTGGCCCGCATCTACGGCTTCGAGTCTCCGGCGGCCATCATGGAGGGACTGCGCGACATCCAGCACCAGCCCTACGACGACCCGACCCGGCGTCAGTCCTTCATCCGCCAGATGCAGGAGGCTGGCGGCGCGCGGGATTTCGAATCCCGGGTCCACCGCCGCGACGGCAGCGTCATCTGGATCTCGGAGAACGCCCGGGTGGTGGCCGAGGGCGTGGAGACCGCCGAGCATCTGGCCTTCCTGCGCGAGCATGACTGCGACGAGGGACAGGGCTACCTGTTCAGCCGGCCCGTCCCGGCGGCGGCCATCGAGCCGCTGCTGCGCGCGATGGCCAACGGGGTGGACGACATGCTCGGCCGGGCCTGGACCCCGCCGCCGCCCACCAGCCTCCCTCGCCCGCCCTAACGCCGTTCCCGTCCGGCAGTGGCTGACCGAATTGCCCTGATCCCGGACCGGGCGCCCAGCGGGAACCACCGCGTCGCGTCACTGACTAATTACGACCCGGCTAGAATGTCCAACCCTCAACCAGGAGTGATCCCTACATGAAACGCATATTCCTCGCCGTGTTCGCGGCCTTCATCGGCTTCAGCTTGCCCGTATACGACGCGGAGGCCAAGCGCCTCGGCGCCGGCAAGTCCTTCGGCATGCAGCGCGACTCGGTCACCAAGCGCGAGGCCGCGCCGCCGCAGCGCAACACCGACCAGCAGCAGAATGCCAGCGCCACGCCGCAGCAGAATGCCGCCGGCGCCGCCGCCAGCCCTGCCGGCAACCGCTCCTGGCTGGGCCCGGTCGCCGGCATCGCCGCCGGTCTCGGCCTGGCTGCCCTCGCCTCCCACCTGGGCCTGGGCGAGGAATTCGCCAACATCCTGCTCATCGCCCTGCTGGCCATGGGCGGCTTCCTGCTCTACCGCTTCCTCACCCGCAACCGCCACGCCGCCCAGTCGGCTGGCGGCATGCAGTACGCCGGCATGGGCGCCGGTGGCGGCCTCGCGGGTGGCAACCTCTCCCCCCTGCCCGCCTCGGGCGGCGGCGCTACAGTGCCCGGCATGACCGGCGCGGCGCCCGCCCCCTCTCCCGCCGCCGCGTCGCTGCCCCCCGGCTTCGACGCCCAAGGCTTCGCGCGCGAGGCCAAGCTCAACTTCATTCGCCTGCAGGCCGCCTATGACGCCGGCAACCTGGACGACCTGCGCGCCTTCACCACCCCGGAGGTGTTTGCCGAGCTCAAGATGCAGTTGGAGGAACGCGGCGACGCCGAGCAGCGCACCGACGTGGTGAACCTGGACTCCGAGGTGCTGGCGTGCGCCGAGGAGCCCGGCCGGCTGGTGGTCAGCGTGCGCTTTCACGGCCTGATCCGCGAGGAACAGGGCGGCGCGGCGCGCGACTTCGACGAGGTCTGGCACCTGTCCAAGCCCGCCAGCGGCAAGGGCGGCTGGGTGGTGGCCGGGATCCAGCAGGCGGTCTGAACGCCCGCGAAGGTCCGCGCGAGCCAGCAACGGGGGCCACGGCCCCCGTTCTCATTCCGGGGCCCGGGATCGGGGCTTCGAACAGGCCGTTCAAACCCAGACTTCGGCGCTGAAATGAAAACGGCGGCGCCCCGTGCGGGGCGCCGCCGCCTGGTCCGTCGGGGCTTACTTGACGGCGGCGTCGTAGCGCCGGCTGACCTCGTTCCAGTTGACCACGTTCCACCAGTTGGTGGCGTACTCGCCACGCTTGTTCTGGTACTTCAGGTAGTAGGCGTGCTCCCAGACGTCCAGGCCCAGGATGGGGGTGCCGCGCTGGATGTCGGGCAGGTCCATGAGCGGGTTGTCCTGGTTGGGCGTCGAGGTGATGGCGAGCTTTTTCTCCGGCGTGACGATCAGCCAGGCCCAGCCGGAGCCGAAGCGGCCCAGGGCGGCCTGGTCGAAGCGCTTCCTCATCTCGTCTACAGAACCGAAGCTGGCGGCGATGGCCGCCTCCAGCGCCCCACTCGGCTTGCCGCGCTGGCCCTCGGGGGCCATCAGCTTCCAGAACAGGTCATGGTTGTAGTGGCCGCCGCCGTTGTTGCGCACGGCGACGTTGAATTTGGAGATCTGGCCCTGCATGGCCTCCAGGGACAGATTGGCCAGCTCGGGGAAGGTCTTGAGCTGGGCGTTCAGGTTGTTCACGTAGGCGGCATGGTGGCGGCCGTGGTGGATCTCCATGGTCATCTTGTCGATGTGGGGCTCCAGCGCGTCGGCCGCGTAAGGCAGTGGCGCCAGGGTGAACTGGGCGGCGGCGATGGCCGGCAGGCCGGCGGCCATCGCGGCCATGGCGAGACGGATGGGGGTGGCGTAAGACATGGATACCTCCTGGAAAATGTAATGAGGGCCTTCGAACAAGGCGGTGGAATTGTATCGCCTCGCGGTCGAGGGCGTGCCAAAACCGGCTCCGGTTGCCCGCGCCGGCCTGGCCGACTGCCCCAACCGCAGGGCCACCCTTGCCTACCCGGCCAGCCCCGCCCCGCGCAGCATGGGCAAGGCCGCCTGGGTCGCCTTGCGCCCCTCGGCGATGGCCTCGCGGCCGCGGTGGAACTCGAGCAGGCCCAGCTGCGCCAGCCGCGGCGTGATCAGGATGTCCGGCGGCTCGCCGGCCAGGCGGCTGCGGCTGATGCGCACCTGCATGATGTTGAGGCTGGTGGCGATGGTGTCGAACAGGGAGGGCGGCTCCGCCGCCTTCTCCTCCTCCAGCCAGGCTGGGGCCAGTTCGCCCAGGGTGTCGCGGATGCGGCTCATCAGGGCCGCCGCCAGCCGGTCGGGCGCCGGATTGCGCTCCCCGGCGAGGGGTGGGGAGCTGCGCTTGAGATGGCGGCCGACGATGTCGGCGTTCAGATCCACCGCGATCACCAGCTCGGCGCCCAGGGCGCGGCACAGGGACACCGGCACCGGGTTGACCAGGCCGCCGTCCACCAACCAGCGGCCGTCGCGCGAGGTCGGCGTGAACAGCCCGGGCAGGGCGATGGAGGCGCGCACCGCATCGAGTACCCGGCCATCGCGCAGCCAGACCTCGCGGCCGCTGGCCAGGTCGGTGGCCACCGCAGCGAAGCGCCGGGGCAGTTCGGCGATGTCCCGGTCCCGGAAGTGGTGGCGGAAGAAATCGATCAGCTTGGCGCCCTTGATCATGCCGCCGTTCAGGCTCAGGTCGAAATATCCGACCACGCCCTGCAGCGTCAGGCCAGCCACCCAGTCCTCCAGGCGATCCAGGTTGTCCGAGGCGCTGGCGGCCCCCACCAGGGCACCGATGGAGGTGCCGCAGACGATGTCCGGCCGCACACCCAGCTCGTCCAGGGCGCGCAGCACGCCGATGTGGGCCCAACCCCGCGCGGAGCCGCTGCCCAGGGCCAGGCCGATGACGGGTCCGTGCGAAGCGTTCATGGACTAACGATACGCCAACTGTCCGGCCTCAGGTGCCGCGGCGTATGCTAGGGGCCTGTCGCGTGACCGCCATGAAAACGCTCATCGTCCTGCTCCTCGCCTGCTGCCTCGGTGTCGCCCAGGCCCACGCCGACACCGAGGTCATCCCGCTGCGCCACCGGTCGGCGGACGAGGTCATCCCCGCCCTGCGCCCGCACCTGGAACCCGGCGCCAGCCTGAGCGCCTTCGCCAACCAGCTAATCGTCAGCGCCTCGCCCGACAACCTGGCCCGGATCATGGAAATCCTCGCCGCCATCGACCGACCGCCGCGTCAATTGGTCATCACGCTGCGCCTGGCGGATTCGGCGGAGGCGCAGGACCGGGGCGCCGCGCTCTCCGCGCGCATCGGCGACGACCGGGCTCGCATCACCCTGCCGGCGTCGCCGGCGCCTCCGGGCGCCGAGGTGGAGATGCGCGACGGCCGCGACGTCCTGCGCGGCCGGACCTGGAGCACCCGCGAGTTGCGCGACGAGCGCGCCAGCCAGCAGGTGCGGGTGGTGGAGGGCGGCAGCGCCTACCTCCAGGCCGGCGTCTCCGTCCCCATCGCGCTGCGCGAGGTCATACCGACCCCCGGCGGGGTCGTGTGGAGCGACAGCGTGGTCTACCGCGACCTGGGCACCGGCTTCACCGCCCGCCCCACCCTGGCCGGCGACCGGGTCACCCTGGAGATCAGTCCCTGGCGGGAGACCCCGCTCGGCGATCCACGCGGCGTCGCCCGTGTGCAGCGGCTCTCGACCACCGTCAGCGGCCGGCTGGGCGAGTGGATCCCCCTGGGCGGCAGCGACCTCGCCGACCAAGGTGACCGACGCGCGCTGGTCGCCGCCTCCACCCGCGACCTGCGTCGCCAGGGGCACATCCTGCTCCGGGTGGATGAGGTGGAGCCGGCCGACGCGGCGCGCTGAGCGCCGCGCGGAGCAATAATCCCCCCTCTCCCACGACGCATGCCGCCATGACCACCCACCCCCTGCCCGTCCTCTCCCTGCTGGAGACCCGCGTCCTCGGCGTGCTATGCGAGAAGCAGCACACCGTGCCCGACACCTACCCCCTGTCGCTGAACGCCCTGGTGGCGGGCTGCAACCAGAAGACCAGCCGCCACCCGGTCATCGAGGCAACCGAGGCCGAGGTGAGCGCGGCCATCGACAGCCTGAAGGGCCCGGTGCTGGTGGTGGAGTCCAGCGGCGGCCGGGTGCCGCGCTACGCCCACAACATGGAGCGGGTCCTGCGCCTGCCCGCCCAGGCGGTGGCCATCCTCGCGGTGCTCATGCTGCGCGGCGCGCAGACCGCCGGGGAGCTGCGCATCAACTGCGAGCGCCTGCACCGCTTCGCCGACATCTCGGCGGTGGAGGGCTTCCTGGAGGAACTCGCCGAGCACCCGGACGGCCCCCTGGTGGTGGAACTGCCCCGCCAGCCCGGCGCGCGGGAGAACCGCTGGTCGCACCTGCTCTCGGGCGCCCCCCTCGTGGAGGAGATCCCCGCCGGCGCGTCCGCGTCGGCCGACCCGCCGGCCAGCGTCGCGCTGGGCGAGCTCGCCGCCCTGAAGGCCAACGTGGCGCGCCTGGAGATGGAGCTGACGGAGCTGAAGGCCGTCGTGGCGAGGCTCCGCGCGGAGCTCGGGGTCGCGGACTGACGCCGGGTCCGGCGGCGCCTCAGCCGCGGCCGTCCTCCGCCGCCCGCAGCACGTAGAACGTATAGCCGTAGGCCTCGCTGAAACGGGCGAAGAGGTCCATCTCCGCCTCGGTCTCGCGCAGCACCGCCCGCTCGGCCGGCGTCAGGTCCCTTCCCCGCCACGCGGCCAGGCGCGCCCGCAACGGGTCGTAGTAATTGCGCCACCAGGCCTCGCCGGGCAGTCTGGAGGTGGTCAGGACCTCGTAGCCCGCCGCGCGGGCCCGGCGGCGGTTCGCGGCCTCATCTCCCATGCCCGGATAGGCCGCCCGCCAGTAGGCCAGGGCGGCCTCCGGCGGGGCGTCGGTGAACCAGCTCAACTCCGAGACCACGGCGATGCCCCCCTCCGCCAGCAGGGGACGCCATAGCCGCAGGGCCCGCTCGAAGCCCAGGTTGTAGGCGGCCCCCTCGGACCAGAGCAGGTCGAGGCAAGCCGGCGGCCAATCCAGGGCGGCCATGTCGGCGACGATGGGCGTGATCAGGTGGTCGAGGCCGGCACGCCGGGCGCGCTCGCCGAGCGCCTCGACGAACTCCGCGACGACATCCACCGCCATCACCTCGCCGCGGAAATGTTCCGCGAGCAGCAAGGCCCCGGCCCCGGCGCCGCAGCCCAGGTCGGCGATGCGCGGCCGTCCCGGCAGGGGCGGCAGCTCGCGCAGCAGGGCGCGGGCGAAGTCCGCGTCGCCCGGCCCCTGGCGATCGAGCCCGCGGTGCAGGGCGATCAGGGCGGCCAGGTAGTCGGTCTGAAGGTCGTCGTTCATGGTGCGTGCTCGGTTGGGTGAACGGATCACTGGACCCGGACGGAGTTCGCCAGCCTGCTCACCGCGAGGTCAGGATGCAGGGTCTCACGGAAACCAACGCCCTCGCCGCCATGCAGCAGTACGAAAACCTGGTAGCGGAGTCCATCCAGGTTCTGGCGCCACGGGCGGCGGATTTCGAGCTGGCCACGTCATGCATCAAACACTTTTCCGCCAAGCTCCGCGCCGGAGACGCCCTGAACCGGGCCATCTCCAGCAACCATGGCGTAAAGACGTTCTACACCCTGGACCGGGGCATTCTGGCGGCGGCCATGCTGCTCAAGGTTCCTGCCAGCCCGGGTATCAAATCCTAGCAGGCGGACAGCACGAATATCCTCTGCCGCCTCCGCTACAGGCATATACTTGGCCTGCAACTCAGCGTCCATCAACTCTGTTAAGTGGACTATTCGGGCACAGACCCGGCAGTTTCGCGTGACATGGTTTCACGGGCGTTTCCCTAACGTGACCAGGAGCAAGCGCCATGTCCAAATCCCATCATTCCAACAAGGAAGTGAAAAAGCCGGCCCTAATGACACCGAAGGAAAAGAAGGTGGCGAAACGGGTGAAGAAGCATGCCGGCGACGCAGTGCCAATGATCGTAAGGAATGCCTGAGTGGACGCCATGCACGTTGCGCATGGGAGGGCTTTTCTGAGTGACCTGCCTCGACACCCCATCCAGATGCAGGAAATTCTGCAATACCTCAAGGAGCATGGCGAGCGGCTAGACTCCGAGATCGCCGCGGGGATCGGTGGCTCGCTCGAAAGCGTATGTCTCTGCTTGTCGGAACTGACAGACAGAGGGGATGTGATCATGTGCCGTACGACTCGGTTCGCTGAAGGCACTCAGACCGAAGGAATGCTCTGCCGGGCCTCGGGCTATATCCCGCCTGCAAGTCCTGGTAGAAAGCCAAAAATGCCAAAGTAGTTGGCAGAGGGGGCCCTGTTCGTTCGGACAGTCCAACGCCCCGGATAAGTGAAGGGCATTTGTCTCGTCGTTGAAGGCGGCGACAAAGCGAAGGGGCCGGATCACTGATCCGGCCCCTTTCGTGCCTTACCTGGACGACATGCCCGTTATGCGTGGGCAGCCGCCGGCGAGGGTATTACACGGGCTTGATGGAAGCGGCCAGCTTGCCCTTCGGGCCAGTCTTGACCTCGAAGGAGACGCGCTGCGCCTCTTTCAGAGACTTGAAACCGCTGTCCTGGATTTCGGAGAAGTGGGCGAACAGATCATCGCCGCCCTCGTCAGGGGTGATAAAGCCGAAGCCCTTGGCATCGTTGAACCATTTCACTGTACCTGTAGACATCTACATTCCTTTGCAAAAAATGAATCCGGACTCGCGCCCGGTTGGGTGCGGTGGCATCAAGGACTGTAGGAAGGTACTGAAGTGACGGTGCCGGTTAGGGCTGTAACTGCGGGACTGAAACTACACTGCTTGAATTGACTGCCAGCGCAAGGTACGCCCAATCGCCTATATAAGCAAACCTTATTTTAAGATAAGCGAATTTAATTTTTTCCGTTGAGTGCACGTTGCGGGATGGCTGTCCCGCAACGCCAGGCTCGGCAATGGGGTCAGGCCGGCCGGACCGGTGTGGTTTGCACCCACTGGCCGCACGACCTCCATGTGGCAGCCCGCGGCGATCGCACCGTCTCATTTGTCTCTGCCCAACCCGTTGGTGGCATCGAATCCCTTCCAGCGGCCACCGCGCGGATTGACTTCGACACAGCCGTGGATCGAGGCCTTGACCGCGTGGCTTGCCAGCGCGTACGGATAAAATCCTGGATCGGAAGTAAATAAGGCCCGCAT
>JALOTG010000035.1 GCA_025458005.1 Thiobacillaceae bacterium | reverse complement strand
CACCCTGCTGGAGTGACACCCCGGCCCGGCCGCGGCGACCGCCACCTTCATTTCCGCGCCTTCCTGAGCTTCTTGGTCTGTTCCATGTAGGCGCGGACGAATTCCCTGCCGAACAGCTTGTCGAAGTGGTCCTCGGCCTCCCGCTCGATGTCCTGATACAACGCGACGAAGGTCTCCCACAGCTTCGCCTTGTAGAGCGCCGGCAGCACGGCGTCGAGCGCGCCGCTCTTCTTGATCCGTGGCTCCAGGGCCTTGGGGTCGAAGCGCTTGATGACGCCTGACAGACCAGCGCGCATGCCGGCCATCACCGCCAGCTCGTGGGCGCGCACGTCGTTGTAGGCGTCCTGGATGGCCTGGATGGGCGGCAGGAAGGCGGGATTCTGGTCCTTCACCCGCAGCAGATAGCCCAGCGCCTCGTCCACCGATTCGGTGTGCTTGAGGGGATTGTTCTCCCGGGAGGCGATCATGGTGCGGTCCTCGGCGCGCAGCTCCTTCTTGACCTCCGCGCGCAGGATCAGCAGGGTGTAGATGCCCTCGACGGAGGCGCGCAGCATCCTGCCCACCTCCTCCATGAAGGCCTCGGCATCCTCCGGCGCGACATTCAGCTGGCCGACGCCAACGCCGGCGGCGAAGCTCGCCATCAGCCGGGCGACGGCCTCCTGGTCCGGCGCCGAGCCGGATGCGGACGGGCCGGGCGGCGTGAGCCCGGCAAGCCCCGGCGATACCGCCGGGGCAGGTGGCGGCGGGGCGGCCGGGGCCCCGCCGGACTGTTCCACGCCCAGCCCCTCCAGGATGGCGAAGATATCCTCGTCCAGGGGCGGCGCCGGGGCTGGGGCGGTGGGAGCGGTGGGCGCGGCGGCAGTGGGCGCGGCGGCGCCGCTTTCCACCGCCTTGCCCAGGATATCGGCGAAGATGTCGGGCTCGCCGGGGCCACCCTCCTCGCCGCCCGCCGGTTCGGGGGCGGCGGGCCGGGCCGCTGGCGGTGGGGGCGCGGGAGATGCCCTAGGGGGCTGGAAAGGAAGATTCAGGTCATGCACATGGTCGCTGTAGGGAGCAAGCCCACCCGTGGCCGGACGAGACGTCTTTCCGCGCGACCGGCCGCCCTGGTCCAGGTTGCCCATGCCCCCTTGGGACAGGAACCGGTCGATGGTGCTCTCGTCGGCGTCCGGCAATCTTCCCGGTGCCTGGGCAGGCCGCGTTGCAAGCGCTCCGGAGTCGGCGGTGGGCTGCCTGCCCTGCAGGATGTCGAGCAAGGGGTCATGGGCGGGCGTGCCCAGCATGCCGGAGAGCAGATCCTCGCCGCCCTGGGCGGGGGGTGGCGTGAGTCCCGCCAGCAGTCCGCCGCCCGTGCCCGGCTTGGCCGCCTGCTTGAAGAACGGGTCCTGCAGGGTATCCTCGCCCGGCTTGACCGGATGGGTGGAGAGGCTGTCCAGGAAGGCGAACGGGTCGGCGGATGCGCCGGCGGGCGCCTGGGTCTGGAAGAGGCTGTCCTCGGTCAGCGCGGCGACGAATTCATAGTCGCCCAGGATGATGCTGTCCCCCGCCTTGATCTCGACCGCCTCGTTGTGGCCGACCGGCACGTTGTTCACCAGCACCGGGTTGACCTTGGACAGGACCTTCAGGGAATAGACCCCGTCCCGGCAGCGGATCTGGGCATGCACGCGGGAGATGTAGCGCTTCGGGTCCGGCAGGGCGAGGCTGCACTCGGCGCTGCGGCCGATGCTCCCGCCGCCGGCCCCGAAGGAGACGGGCGACACCGGCGAGCCCGGCGGGCAGCGTGTGGCGCGCAATGTCAGTTGCATGGTGGGAGATCGGATCAATAGCGGATTATCGCGGGCAACGGCAATCCTCGACGCAGTCGCCCCGCACCGAGTCACGGCTTCGAACTGCCCCGGATACTGTTACATCGGCGCCCGCAGCACAAGAGGGGCTTCCGTTCCCGTGCCCGACAAGAGGCGTCCCCATCCGCCCGACGGGGTATCAACGCCAGGGGCCGGCCAGCCTCCTCGGAGGGACGGCGATCGACTGCCAGCGCATCAGGCGCGCGGCGTTGCGCGACGGGTAGCTCCGCAGGGGCATGATGCCCTGCTCGAGCACCGCCTCGGCCAGCGTCTCGCTCAGCAGCGTTTCGGCGCAGGGCTGTTGATGGCTTTCCCCCTGGTCATCCCGCAGGACATGGCTGGGCAGGTCGTCCAGCTCCAGGCAGTCGTCCAGGCGCGTCTCCCAGCCCCGTTCCGCGAAGCCGCGCCCCGCCAGGAAGGCCAGGGCACAGGCGGGGTTGCCCCACAGGTAGTGCTGGTGACGCGGTTCGCCGTCGAACTCCTCGAACGGGAAGGCCTCGATGGGATCGGTGCGCGTCCCGTAGGGCAGGCGCAGGAGGACGCGGGGCAGCGCCAGACCGATCCATTCGGCGAGCGGACTCTCGCGCAGCGCCCGCCAGCCGGGATCGACCGTCTCCGGCAAGGAGCGCACCGCCCGCAGTTCCTGTGCCGTGGCGCAGCCGAGCAGCTTCGGGCTGGCGGCGGCCAGGACCGGTGCCCCCGCCTGCCGGGCCAGGGCGCCCAGGCCCGCCAGGGTGGTCAGGTCCTCCTCGTCCGGACCGAAGGTCTCGTCGCAGACCAGCAGCGACCAGGCCGCATCCTCCGACGCGACATCCCCGGCGCCGCGCAGGACCTTGTACAAGGCCGAGCCGCCGAGGTCATCGGCATGGGAGCGCAGGTCCGCGTCCAGCTCGTCGCGGCGGATGTCGAGCAGTCCGATCTGCAGGCCCTCACCGCTCTCCAGCTCGGTGGCCAGCTTCCAGACACCGCGCCAGGTGGCCTCCAGGCGCTGGAAATCGGGGTGATGCAGGAGGGCGCGCATCCATCGCGCCACGCGCGGGTCATGCGCCGCCAGGGCATGCGCCCCGACCCCCGCCGTGTCCCGGACGACATGGGGGCCGATCGCCTCCCGGAGGAGCCGCTGCACCGCCCCGGGCAAGTCGGATCGGGCGGGTTCCGGCGCCCGTCCCAGCAAGCGCTCCAGGGTCTCGGCATCGCTTTCGGCGGGCGGCCCTTCCTGCGCCGCCTGCGCCGGACCGGGCATGCGGTCGGCCGACGCCGCCTGGTTCGGGCCCGCGCTGCTGGCCAGCGCCTCCCGCTGCTGTTGCTGTCGGAGGCGTTCGAACAGGGCCGCATGGCGATAGAGCCGGTCGGGGTGGAAGTCGTCGATCCCCTCGAAGGCCAGCCCGACGCTTTCGCCGCCGTCCTCCGGCAGTTCGAGCGCGAGGGACAGGCGGGGGGTCAGGCGCGCGAAGACCCGCGCCGCGTTGTCCACGTCGATCATGTGCACCTTGCGCTCCGCCAGGGGGTGCCTGCCCCCGTCAGGCCCCCGGCCCGTCAGGTCGGCCAGCACCAGCACCCGCATTGCCTGCTGGCGCGAAGGGCGCGCCGTGGGTGTGTCCGCCGTGGAAAAACGCAGTTCGAAGTCCAGACGGCCGTTTGTCATGGCTGCTCCCCTTATCCATGAACACGCTGCTCAACATCCCTCCCTCAAGGCGAATGCGGTTGCCTCCGCCTTGCCGGCAATTCAGAATAGCCCGGAAGAGACGTAACCGCGGCGCGCAAAACCGGCCGTGCCGCGGCGCCGGACAACCGACTCGGAGGCATGCCATGCCCATGCAGGTCTGCAATACCGCGCAACTGATGTGCAGCTTCGGCGCGGCCCCCAGCGCCCTGGTGGTCCTGCCCGTCAACCGGGTGCTGACCAGCAATCAGCCCGCCGCCAACATCATGGACCACAAGCCCCTGATCAACATCATGCCGTTCGGCGTGTGCAGCAGCCCAGCCAACCCCAGCGTCGCCGCCGCCACCGCGGCCGCCCTGGGCGTGCTCACCCCCATGCCCTGCGTGCCCAACACCCCCGCGCCCTGGGTGCCCGGCATCCCCCCCGTCCTGATCGGCAATCAGCCGGCCATCGACAACACCTGCAAGCTGATGTGCATGTGGGGTGGCGTCATCCAGGTGCTCATGCCGGGGCAGATGACACACATGATTCCCTGATCGCGTGTCGCTCCAGCCCCAGGTCAGCCTGCTCAGAATTTGAAGGTCTCGGTGACGAGGGCACCGTCCGCGAGCGAGAAGGCCAGGCCTTCGTTGGGCGCCTCGCCTTCAACCACATACTTGTCAACCGGCCCGAACATTGCGCGGAGCTGCTCCTGGGCACAGTTCGGCAGGTACGCCCGCAGCACGCGCGGATCGTAGAACCGGAAGTACATCGGATTGCCCTGAGGGTCGAACACGCGAACCAGGGCGCGCAGGTGGCGCCAGACCTCCGGTAGATCTGCGCGGCTGAGCGCAAAAATTCCCCAGTGATTACCCCAGCCCTCCCTCAAGGCCCACTTCGAGAATAGGCTGCCCTCCACCAGCTCGGCCACGTAAGGCGCGACATAGGCCATGTCCGGGGCGAGCTCGCCCGTGAGCAGGCATTCAAAGCCAGGCCGCGGTTCGGTGTAGAGCATGTCGAGCAAGCCTTCGTTGCTGGCCCCATCGAGGATGGCGTAGGTGTGTTGTTGCCCTGGCACGCCCCACAGGCGGTCGGATAGGCTGTCCAGTGACATGTCACCCAAGGTCATCATTTCATCCTTTCGGGAAGACGGATCCAGTTCGTCGTGCAGGGCCGCTGTAGGCCTTATAGCTCGTCAGGAAAATAGTAGCTGCCGTTCTCCTGTATAACGCCGTGATCAATGGAGGTTACGGCAAAAGGCTCGCTGCTCCCTTTGACGATCCAGTGTTCCACGCCACCGAAGCGGTTGATGGCGTTGAACTTCAGCGTCCAGCTGCCGTCGCTCCTGCGGTCCAGCCAAGGCGCTATGCACATCTGCCGCAGGTTCTCCGGGTCCGTGATGCGGCCACGCATCCAGTTCTGCAACTGACCCTGCTTCTTCGCCCAGAAATCGGGCGAAAGCACATAGCCCCGCGGATCGCTGCTCCACTCCATGATGGTTGTCGCAAGCTGCTCTGCCGACAACTGCCCGGGCTTGATGCCGACGGTCGCACTGGACAGTAAACGAGAAATCGCCTCGACGCCCCGGTCTCCATTCAGGCAGGCGCAGCTGCCACCCTGCCGGAGCACCAGAGCCGAGGCATCGGTCTTGCTGTCGATGATCCAGAGCAGCCTGTCGACCTTCAGCCATGGATAGCTATGACTAAGGTCCCGGACCCACCAGTCGGCGGTCGGCGGGTTGATCCTTTCGCTTGCGCATTCGATGACTTGCCGGTCGAGCTGAACATTCGTGTTATCCATCCGAGAACTCCTTGAAGGATTGCTGCCTTTGCCAGCAGACAGGCCATCTGCGAAGGAACGGCATGTCGGGATCGACAGTGCGGAGAAGAAACAGCAGAGGAGGATCGCGTTCCGCCAGCGGCCCATGGTCAATCACTTCGGCACGATGACGACAGCATTGGAATTCCACTTCTGGTCGAACTGAGCCTCCGTCATCTGGCGCGGCTGCCCCCCGAAGGCCGGGTCGGGATCGGCGACCGTGAAGGTCTTCTTGCCAGATGCATCGGTAGACACGGACTGTAGCATCACCCTGTGCCCTGGATTCTTGAACCCCACCAGCACCGGCTTGCCGGTGGATGTCAGGGCAGCCAGATCATCCTTGCTGGCCCCGTATTTCTGCTCCGTATCGACGCCGTGCTTCTTGAGCAGGGCTGCGGCGTTGGACGGATCCGTGCCTTGCCGCTCCCAGTCGTGGTTGGGCTCATTGATGATCTCATTCATCTCGCTGCGCAGCGTGGCCTCGCTGACGTCTGTGCCGGTGATCGCCTGGATCATGTTCCGGCTAGACGCGATGACGCAGGAATTGCTCTTCTCCTGAGTGTGTATCGGAACGGTCGCATTGCCCTCGGCGGCTGCCGTCTGGAATGCGGTCGCCTGCGGACTGAATGTGTTCGGCTTGGGCGGCTGGGGCGCCTTGGGCGGCTCGCCCTTCTCGCCGCCCTGCCCCTTGTCCGCTTCCTTCGGCGCCTTGGGCGCGATGGGCGATGCGCCGCTGCCGCTGCCCGCCGAGCCGCCGGAATTGATCTTCACCAGCGGCCCCGAGATGTCCACGCCCGCGGGGCTGATGTTAACGAAGCTGCCGCCGACCTTGAGGCTCACCTGCGTGCCCGCCTCGATGACCACCTTCATCCCGGCCTTGAGATGGATCTCCTGGCCGGCGTCCAGGGCGACCTTCTGGCCTGCCTTGACGTGCGTGTCCTGGCCGACCTTGAAGGAGAGCGAGCCGCCCAGCTTCTCGTTGTGGTCGCCCTTCAAGGTGAGGTGGTAGTCGGCGTCCAGCTTCTCCAGGGTGTCCTTGGCGACGATGAGATGGGATTCGTTGCCGACCCACTCGACCCGGTCGTTCTTGGTGCGGAACTCCAGGTCCTTCTCGGCGTGCAGGAAGACCTGCTCGGCGCCCTTCTTGTCCTCGAAGCGCAGCTCGTTGAAGTTGTCCTTGCCACCGCCCTTGGAGGAATGGGTGACGATGCCGGTGCGGGTGGCGTTGGCGGGCAGGGCATAGGGCGGCATCTGTTCGGCGTTGTGCACGCGGCCGGTGATGATCGGCCAGTCGGGGTCGCCCTCCAGGAACTCGACGACGACCTCCTGGCCGATGCGCGGGATGGCGGTCATGCCCCAGTTCTTGCCGGCCCAGGGCTGGGAGACGCGCATCCAGCAGGAGCTGTTTTCATCCCCCTTGGCATAGCGGTCCCAGTGGAACTGCACCTTCACCCGGCCGTACTTGTCGGTGTGGATCTCCTCGCCCTTGGGGCCGACGACGACGGCCGTCTGCGGCCCCTGCACGATGGGCTTGGGGGTGACGCGCTGGGGGCGGAATGCGTTGGCCTTGGGGATGGCGGTAAAGCTGCACTGGAAGACCGTCTCCCCCCCCTTGCCGGAGGCGGGCGCCGTTTCGGAGGACTGGAAATGGTGGGAGAGGATCAGGTAGTCGCGGTTCTGCGCGGGCAGGGGGTGCTTGGCCAGCTTGAACAGCCGGCCCGTCTCGATGCCCCGGCAATTGCTGCTGGCCTGGATGAGCTCATACTGGCTCTGCAATTCCTCGATGCGCACCTTGGCGTAGTGACTGCCCTCGCCGGGCTCAACGTATTCGCCCGGAAAGTCGAAGATCTCCAGATCCGCCAGGTCATGGGAGCGGGTGATGTCGCTGTCCTTGGCCAGTTCGGCCTGGGGCTTCTCGAAGTCGTAGTCGTCGATGGCGTAGCGACCGGGCTGAATCTCCAGCGTCACCTCCCAGCCGTGGATGTACTGCCGGTCGCGGATCTGCCCCTCCGGTGATTCGTTGTACTCGATCTCCTCGTAGCCCTTGCGTGGCTTGTGGGCGGTCATGGCGTCCAACATGACCATCTCGTGCTTGCCGTTGTCGTGCTCGAAGAAGTAGTAGATGCCCTCCTGCTCCATCAGCCGGCTGACGAAGTTGAAGTCCGTCTCGCGGTATTGGACACAGTTTTCCCACTTCTGGTAGGTGGCGGACAGCTTCTGCTCGTGTTTCGCAAACGGCCAGCGGCCGAAGACCTCCTTGATGACAGTGGGGACGTCCTTTTCGAGGAAGATCTGGCAGGTCGAGGTACGGCTGAGAAACCACAGCCAGGGCCGCACCGTCATCTGGTAGGCATACGCCCGGCTCTTCTCGAAGACGGGCGAGCGGGTCTCGCCCAGGATCATGAAGCGGCTGACATAGCCGTTGAAATAGCG
Organism: Thiobacillaceae bacterium; assembly: GCA_025458005.1. Classification (GTDB taxonomy): domain Bacteria; phylum Pseudomonadota; class Gammaproteobacteria; order Burkholderiales; family Thiobacillaceae; genus JALOTG01. The sequence continues at coordinate 9,688 of JALOTG010000035.1, read as the reverse complement.
CCAGTTGCCGCCGCCCATGGCCAGGCGGATGGTGACGTTCTTGCCGAGGATGTCCTTGTCGCTGATGCTGTTCCGCGGGCTGAGCAGATCGAGCTGATATTCGCTCAGCCGCCCGATCTCCTCGCGTCCGGTCAGGCGCGTGACCATGAAGGCGTCGGCGCCGAGGGGGGTGGTGATTTCCAGGTTTCGCGGCATGTCGTTACCTCACCGGGGCAGGACGGGGGCGCGCGCGGGGCGTCGGCATGAGCGCCTCGATCCCGATGCGAGGCCCTCATTCATATCTGTAGACAAAGTCTCCCGCCTCCACCGCCACCCTCACCGCCCGGATGTCCTTGCCTTCCACCATCGTCTCCAGGAAGTGCTGGCTCATGGCCGGCAGGATGGTGTTGGTGAGGATGGCGTCGATCATGCGGCCGCCGCTTTCCACCTCGGTGCAACGGCTCACCACCAGCTTGACCACCTCGTCATCGTAGCTGAAGGGCACCCGGTGGTTGGCCTCGACCCGCTTCTTGACGCGGTTGAGCTGCAGCCGCACGATGAAGCCGAGCATCTCGTCCGACAGCGGGTAGTAGGGAATGGTGACGATGCGGCCCAGCAGGGCGGGCGGGAAAACCTTCAGCAGGGGCTCGCGCAGGGCGGTGGCCAGTCCGGCCGGGTCCGGCATCAGCTCGGGGTCCTTGCACATGCTCATGATCAGGTCGGTGCCGACGTTGGTGGTGAGCAGGATCACCGTGTTCTTGAAGTCGATGTAGCGCCCCTCGCCGTCTTCCATCCAGCCCTTGTCGAAGACCTGGAAGAAGATCTCGTGCACGTCCGGGTGCGCCTTCTCCACCTCGTCCAGCAGCACCACGCTGTAGGGCCGGCGGCGCACCGCCTCGGTCAGCACCCCGCCCTCGCCATAGCCCACGTAGCCGGGCGGCGCGCCCTTGAGGGTGGAGACGGTGTGGGCCTCCTGGTACTCGCTCATGTTGATGGTGATGACGTTCTGCTCGCCGCCGTAGAGGGCCTCGGCCAGGGCCAGGGCGGTCTCGGTCTTGCCCACGCCGGAGGGGCCGCTCAGCATGAACACGCCGATGGGCTTGTTGGGGTTGTCAAGCTTGGCCCGGGAGGTCTGGATGCGGCGGGCGATCATCTCCAGGGCATGGCGCTGGCCGATGATGCGCTGGTTCAGGCTGTCCGCCAGCTTGAGGATGGCCTCCACCTCGTTCTTCACCATGCGCCCCACCGGGATGCCGGTCCAGTCGCCCACCACCGAGGCCACCGCGTGCTCGTCCACGGTGGGCAGGATGAGGGGCTGCTCGCCCTGGATCTCGTCGAGCTGGTCCTGCAGTTGCTTGAGTTGGGCGAACAGGGCCGGCCGGTCGACGACCGGCAGTTCCTGGGTGGCGTCCGGGTCCTTGCTGGCCGGCTCGGCGGTGGCGGGCGCGGCCGCCTTCGCCTGCTCCGCCGCCTGTTCCAGGGAGGAGCGGGTGCCCTCGACGGGATTGCTGCCCTGGCGCAGCTGGGCGCGGATGGCCAGGATGCGGTTCACCACCTCCTGCTCGGCGTGCCAGCGCTTCTCCAGCTCGGCCAGCTGAACCCGCTCCTTCTCCAGCCGCGCCTGCACCTCGTCACGCCGCTTGCCGACCTGGACGCCCATGTCCTCCTCGTGCTGGATGATCTCCAGCTCGGTGTTGAGGGCGTCGATGCGGCGGCTGCAGTCCTCCACCTCGGCCGGGGTGGCGTGCTGGCTGATGGCCACCCGCGCGCAGGCGGTGTCGATCAGGCTCACCGCCTTGTCGGGCAGCTGGCGGGCGGGGATGTAGCGGTGCGACAGCCGCACCGCCGCCTCCAGGGCCTCGTCCAGCAGCTGGACGCGGTGGTGCTTCTCCAGGGTGGAGGCCACGCCGCGCATCATCAGGATGGCCTTCTCCTCCGAAGGCTCGTGCACCTGCACCACCTGGAAGCGGCGGGTGAGGGCCGGGTCCTTCTCGAAATACTTCTTGTACTCGGCCCAGGTGGTGGCGGCGACCGTACGCAGGTTGCCGCGCGCCAGGGCGGGCTTGAGCAGGTTGGCCGCGTCGCCCGTGCCGGCCGCGCCGCCCGCGCCGATCAGGGTGTGGGCCTCGTCGATGAACAGCACGATGGGCTTGGGCGAGGACTGCACCTCGTCGATCACCTGCCGCAGGCGGTTCTCGAACTCGCCCTTCATGCTGGCGCCGGCCTGCAACAGGCCCACGTCCAGGTTGAACAGGCTGACGTCCTTCAGCTGGGGCGGCACGTCACCGCGCGCGATGCGCTGGGCGAAGCCCTCCACCACCGCGGTCTTGCCGACGCCGGCCTCGCCGGTGAGGATGGGGTTGTTCTGCCGGCGGCGCATGAGGATGTCGACGATCTGGCGGATCTCCTCGTCGCGCCCCACCACCGGGTCCATCTGACCCTTGCGGGCCTTCTCCGTCAGGTCGGTGGCGTACTTGCGCAGGGCCTCCTGCTTGCCCATCTGCGCCGGCGCCAGGGCGCCGCTGGCCTCGCCCGGCACCGCGCCGCCGCCCACCTGGGTGCCGTCCCGGGTGCCCAGCTGGGCCTCGGGCGAGCCGCCCAGGATGCCGTGGAAGTCCTCCGCCAGGTCGTCCACCTTGATCTTGGCGAACTCGCGCGAGATGGCCTGCAGGGCGTTGCGCAGGGTGGCGGTCTTGAGCGCCCCCACCACTAGGTGGCCGGTGCGCACCGCCCCCTCGCCGAACATCAGGGTGCCGAACACCCAGCCCCGCTCCACCGCCTCCTCGATCAGGGGCGAGAAGTCGGAGATCGCCGTGGCGCCGCGCGGCAGACTGTCCAGGCTGACGGTCATGTCCGCCGCCAGGCGCGAGGCGTCCAGGCCGAAATGCTTGATGACGCGGTGCAGGTCGCTGTCCGGGTTCTGCACGATCTGGTGCAGCCAGTGCACCAGTTCCACGTAGGGGTTGCCGCGCAGCTTGCAGAAGACGGTGGCGCCCTCGATGGACTTGTAGGCGAGGGGGTTCAATTTCCCGAAAAGAGAAACTCTGCTGATTTCTGACACGGCGGCTCCTTAATACGAAGATTGCTTTAATGCGCGACCAGACCTGTTGGTCCAGAACAATGCCAATTCTTTCAGGTCCGCAAGTCCACTGGACCTCTTGCTCGAATCACGCCTGACCGAATTTGGCAATTCAAAATGCATGCCATCCTTCTTTTCACCATATTCCTGTCCCCATCTGATACCGAGCGCATGCATCGCGCGCGCGACTGACAACGGAATGGTCTGTATGCCAAAATCACGCCAGCCCTTCAATATCGTGTACCAAGTCTTGCCCAGCGCCATGGCCATCGTGTCCAAGCGTGCCATGTCATGTCCAGCCAGCCTGCGTTCGACCTCTGGAGAGCTCATCCTGCCCTGAGCGTCCTTGAGCGTCTTGTATTCATCAAGATGTAAACGCAGCCATTGCGATACCCTGTCCGACGCGGCCTGAGCACGCCTGTGCAGTTCATCGACACCGCCGGACTCGTCTTTCCTCATCAATGGCCTATCGAAGTAGTATCCCAGATCGATGACAATCCAATTCAATGTCTCGATCACCCGCCTATCGGTAAAATAAGGATTATGCGCCGGGTCAATATCCATCGCCATACCGAAAGCATGATTGCTTAACATGTTCGTGCCCCGGATATTTCTTGGCACAAATCCGCCCAACCCTCGTCGCAACACCGCCTCTATGCTGCCATCATTTATCTTGACCAGCTCGATAACCTTCTTTTCCACTTCCGCGAGCAGCTGACTGAAATCCTGGTGAAGTCCGCCAGCGACTATGATATTGAAGAATGAGGCAGGCCCTATTCTATCCAGAAAATTTGCGGGCGGCCGACTGTATCCAGCGACATAATACGAAGGCCGCATATGGTAATAATAATCCTGGCCGCTCCGGATGCGCTTGTCCGGATCCAAAAAAACGCTCTTGACGAATTGGTTCAATCCACCGTACTCACGCGCCACCATGTTGCGGTAGTCCTTCTCAGCATCCAGAACCAGGTTCAGCAAAAACTCGTAATACCATCCACCTCCGGCCAGTTCACCTATCCCGTTGTCCGTGAGGCTGATCTTTTGCGTATTGAATGGAGACTGAACGGATTGATGATCCAATAACAAAGAACCACTTGGAGATAGCTGGAGTTTGCGTCTGACCAGTGCATCCATGACGTCGACTGGAGAAGCGCCCCTCTGGAACGCTTCGTAAGCAATGGCGTATAGCAAATCCGCCGAATCCGGCGTCGCGTGGTCGAGTGTCATGTCGACACCCAACATACCAGGACGATAAGTGCGGGGGAGGCTGATGGGCTGCTTATTCCCATGCCGGCTGGTGCGTTTCATGCTGCCACCTCCATGGCGTGGGACTCCAGCACCAAATCACCCGCATCATCACCGCTCAGGCGAATACCCAGCCATGAAGTCCACCCCAGGAAGGTCGACGAATTGCCGAGCCAAGACAAAGGGACCTCTCCAGCCTTCAGGACCAGCCGCACCTCCCAGGAATACTCGAATCCGAGAAAATTCCTCACCCAGCCAGTCAGGCGTTTGAAGCTCTCCCCCATGGGCAGGAAACGCTCGTAATCCTTGAGCCGCAGCGGCCCCAGCACGATCCTGAACTTGCCCTGCACATCCCAGACCCGCTCGCCGGCGACCGCCGTGACGCCCAGCCGCGCGGTCTGCTCGCGACGGCCCAATCGCGTCCGGGTCTCCCTGGGCAAGGGCATCCAGTGCCCGACGCACTGCTCCACCCGGCATGGCACGCGGAAGTAGCCACCGATCATCGCCGCCAGCGACTCCGCGTTCTTCACCTGGCGGGCCATCAGGCCGGTGAAGGCCAGCTTGGCGTAGTCCGGCACGCGGTCGCGTTCCCGCAGGCTGTTCTGCCCGTAGCCGCACAGCGCGCCCAGGTAATCGCCGAAGCGGTCCTCGTCGGGCCGGTCCAGGCTCACCACCGGCTGGGCGTTGGCCCAGGCGCGATAGAACAGGGACAGCATGCGGTGGTGGAAGAGGTCCAGGAAGCGCACCAGGGTGGGATCGCCCTGATTGAGCACGCGATCGCGGGCGTATTCGGTCAGGTGCAGGGGCAGCGGACCGTTGGGTCCCAGCAGGCCGAAGAAGCTGAACAGCAGGCGCGCCGGACGACCCTCCCCGGGGGGGGCGAGGGCGCGCACCGTGGACGGCGCGAACGACAGCGACGCCTCCTGACCCAGCCGAACCGCGTCGTCCTTGAGGCGCTTGGAGGCGCCGATGCGGGGCTTGTCCGGATGGGCGCACTCGATCAGGCGCAGGGCGAGATAGAAATCGTAGCCGTAGGGCCGCGCGCCGATGCGGCGCAGCAAGTCTAGAGCACCGTCCGGGTGCCGAGTCGGGCCGGCCATCTCTTGATCTCTCCGCGGCTGGCGGAATGGAGCACGGTTTCGGTGAAGGAATTCAGCGACGCGTGCCGGGCGAAGAAGCGATCCAGCACGCTGCCGAGCAGGAAGACGCTAGCACCGTCGAAGGCGCGCTCGTCCAGGGTGAGCTGGATCTCCACGCCACGACCGAAGGCGATCGGGCCGAGGGTGGGCATGCGCCGGATGACCTGCCGCGCGGACACCGACTGCACCCCCTCGACCTGCTTGCGGATCGGGGATTGGGCATCCAGTCCGTACAGGCCAAGGATCTCCCGCAAGGCGGCCGCCCCGGCCTTGGGACTGGTGTCGAGCAGCGACAGGTAATTGAGGGACAGATGGCTGATCAGGCGCCAGGGGATCTCGCCTTCCAGGGCCGGGGCCAGGGGACGGCTGGGCCCCTTGACGCAGCGGATGCCCTGCACCGGGGCCCCGACCTCCAGGGTGAAGTCGTTTTCCCCGCCCAGCGACAGATGCAGGGGCAGGTCCCGGTTGCTGCACAGGGTCTCCACCGCGAGTTGCTCGACGTCGCCGGAATAAGGCGCCTCGCCGGGGTCCGCCAGGCTGAGGTAGACCTCCGTGCCCACGTAACTGGAGCGCGGCCCCTTCACCTTCTGCTGGGCGGAAAGGACGCGCGGCAGCCTGCGCAGCGTGTAATAGCCGGTGCCATCGGGCGGGGCCTCGTCGTGCATGGCATAGAGGGGTTCGAAGGTCTGCACGACCTCCACGCCCGACCCGTAGCCGGTGACCGATTTCACCTGGTAGACCTCGAAGTCCATCGGCCGGTTGCGGTCAGGCACCAGGTGAAACTCATGGCTGGATTCGCCCAGGTGGATGCGATCGGCCCGCTTCGGGAAGAGGTTGACGGCGGGAACGCAGAACAGGGCCAGGCTGGCCGCGTCCACCGCCTGCTCCAGCCCGGCGTCGGCCTTGCCCAGCAGGATCAGCAATTCGATCTCGTCCGTCGCGCAGCGCGCCAGGGCGTCGGCCAGGCCGCCGATCTCGATGCCCAGGAAACGGGCGGGGAAGGCGCTGTACTCCCTGAGCAGGCGATAGCCGGCGAAGGACCGCGGCGTGCCGGGCAGCATGGCCGCCTCGTCGCCGAAACCGTCGGCCCGGACGGCCTCGGGACCGAGCCAGGTGACGCCGCCCTGCTGGCGATTGCCGAGGGGGCGCAGCATCACCTCGACGACGTTGGCGAGCACCTGCTCGTAGAGGCGGTGGGCAATGGTCTCGTTGCCGGCCAGATGAAGCTTCAGCCGATCGAGGGAGAGTTGATCGAAGGTCAGGCCGGCGGTCGCCGCCAGGCGGATGCGCAGTCCGGCCTTGAAGGCCACCGGCGGCCGGGCCCCGGCGGGAAGCTCCGGCGCGTAGCCGTGGTAGCCGACCTCGCCGATGCGCAGCGGCCAGAAGGTGACCGGCTCGACGCTGCGGAACTCGCAGCCGGTCCGCTCGCCAGGGATCAGGCGGGTGCGCAGCACCGTGTCGCGCGGCAGCGTGAAGCCCTTGGCCAGGCCCGGATCGGTCAGGTCGGGCGTGAACTGCACCATGGCCATGGCCGGCACGGGCGAGAGGTAGCCCGGGTAGACCATTTCCAGGAGGTTCTGGGTGAAATGGGCGTATTCGCCGTCGATCTTGAGCTGGACGCGCGCCGCCAGGTAGGCGAAGCCCTCCAGCAGGCGCTCGACATAGGGATCCGGGCACTCCTTGGCCTCCTGGGCGAGGGCCAGGCGGCCGGCGATCTTGGGGAATTCCCGGGCGAATTCCGCACCCCCCTCCCGGATGTGCAGGAGTTCCTGGTTGTAGTACTCCAGCAGGCGTGGATGCATGCTCAACCGCCGCTCGCCGGGAGGACCTGGGCCTGGCCGCTCTCCAGGTCCACCTGGGTGCGCAGGAACAGCTCCAGGGGCACCGGCTGGGCCCACATCTCGGCCTTGATGCGGAACGAGACGATGTTGTGCTGGGCGAGTTCGTCTTCCACCTCCTCGGCCCAGACGAACACCGTTTCGGGGATCAGGCGCGGCTCGAAATCGATGATCGACTCGCGCAACAGGCCCGCCACCTCGTCCAGATCGAGGCCGCCCGCGGGGCGCCCCGACAGGGCGGGCAGGCCATAGTTGAGCACCGAGTGGCGCACCGCCGGGTAAGCCTCGATCTCCGCGTCCAGGTGCTGCGAGGCATTGAACAGCCAGTTCAGGTCGCGCAGCACGTACTGGCGCAGGCGCTCGGCGGAGATGGCGCGGTTGTCGCGGCTCTCGACCTTCCTGTCGGGCGCCTCGTCGGTCAGCTTGTCCAGCAGCGACGGGTTGATGCGCTCCTGGATGGTGGGTTCAGCCATGGCCCGCATCCAGCTCGATGCGCCGGATGTCCAGCAGGGGGAATTCGCCCGCGTCGGTGGTCAGCATGCGCTGACCGAGGCCCACGTAGGTCTCCGCGCCGATATCCCGCCAGTCGGTGCGGCGGCCCATCCTGACCAGGTCGTCCGCGACTTCCTCCGACCCGGGGTAGCGGGCGGGCAACAGGGCCACGTTCTCGCCCCCGGTGGCGAAGGTCAGGGTGGCCGGCAGCCAGACCAGGTCGCGCAGGTCGGTGGGCGCCTCGATGACAATGCCGCGCAGGCGATCGAACGGGATCCAGTAATATTTCCCGTCCATGAGGGCCTCCAGGACCGGGCCCAGGCGCATGTCGGCGTCGGCGATCCAGGCGAAGCCCTGTCCGTCGAGCCGTCCGGCGACGGCCGGCGCCGCCGCGAAGGCGCGGTCGCGCAAGGCCCTGGCCTCGGCGTGGTGGCCGGCGGCGTTCATGCGCAGGGCCTCCAGCAGCCAGGCCAGCCAGTCGACCGGATCGCCCAGCACCAGGGGGGTGCGTGTGCCGGCGAACACCTCGCGCCGGAAGGCCTCGCACAGGATGGCCTGCCGATAGGCCTGGGACAGGGCCAGGGTCTCCCGGTCCATCTCCTCCAGGGTCGTGAGCTGGGTCGCGGCGCGCTCCCACTGCCCGAGCAGGGACAGAACCTGGAAGAGCAGTATGCGGTGGGTGATGCGCGCCGGCTCGGCCCGCACGTTGGACTGGATGATGCCGAGGGCGTCCTGCAGCCTGGCTTCCTTCAACAGCGCCTCGATGGCTTCCGCCTGCATGTCCGATGACTCCCTCGGGTTGAGACTGGCCGGGAAAACGCGATTGCGCGCCGCTCAAGGGCGATCCCCGCGACGCCTCTCGGCATGCCGCCATGCATGGGAAGACCTGGGCATCACCCACGCATGGCGGCACGCGGGGCGGGGATGCCCCCGCCCGCCGACATCAGGTGCACTTGCGCGTCTTGATGTCGTAGCTGGTGGTGATCTCGGCGTCCAGGGTGCCGTCGTCCTTCTGCGGGCTGTAGGCGTATTCCAGCTTCTCGAAGGCCATGCTGATGGCCTCGGTGGGCACGTCGGCGCCGGAGCCGCTGACCTGGTAGGAGGTGATGAAGACCTTCTCGAACTTGTACTTCAGGTACTCGAGCTGCTCGCCGCCCGCCTTGCGGTAGGTGATGATGGCGGTCGGGAAGTGGGAACCGTTGGCGCAGCGCTTGAAGATCTCCGGCGAGCTCTTGTCCATGGACTTCATGACGCTGAAGTCGGACATGCTCACCTGCCCGCCGCCCAGGCCGCCGCTGCCCGCCGTCGAGGCGGGGTTGGCCTCGCCGAAGCTAAAACTCATCAACTCGATTTCATCCTTGTGCTTGTCGTCCTTGGACTCGCCGGTGACGCCTTCCAGTTTCAGGAACAGATCGACTGCCATGTTTGTCTCCTAGTAAAAGTTGAACCCAACACATGCCTCCAATCGCTGGAGGCCCTTCTCCATGACCCGCTGCGTCACGCTCCCTGCTTGACCGAAGGCAGCTTCGACACAAGTCGCAATGAAACCGTCAGCCCTTCCAGCTGGTAGTGCGGCTTGAGGAAGAACTTGGAGGTGTAGTAGCCGGGGTTGCCCTCCACCTCCTCCACCACCACCTCGGCGGCGGCCAGGGGCTTGCGCGCCTTGACCTCCTCGGAGGAATTCTTCGGGTCTCCGTCCACGTACTGGATGATCCACTTGTTCAGCCAGCGCTGCATCTCGTCGCGACCCTTGAAGGAGCCCAGCTTGTCGCGCACCATGCACTTCAGGTAGTGAGCGAAGCGGCAGGTGGCGAACAGATAGGGCAGGCGGGCGGCCAGGTTGGCGTTGGCGGTGGCGTCCGGATCATCGTACTCGGCCGGCTTCTGCAGCGACTGGGCACCGATGAAGGCGGCGA
>JALOTG010000187.1 GCA_025458005.1 Thiobacillaceae bacterium | reverse complement strand
TGGACGTCGCCACAAATTCTGTCCCATTGCCCGGAACTTTATTTCTTGTATTTACCGGACTTACCATTCTTGCGCACCAGCGAAAGCGCGGCTAACATGGCGGTCAAGCGAATAATTCGGGACAGACCACGGTTATTTTCCCGTATTAAGGGACGCGCCACGTTTATGCATTCTTGGACCGCTCGTATATCGTCTTTGTAGTGTGACTTCGCGTAGCCAGCCGCCGATCATCTCCTGCATGAAAGGATCACAAATGAAAAGAATTGCACCGCTCTTTACGCTTGCCCTTTGCCTTACCGGCACGCCTTCCGCCGGGATGGCTACGGCGCTGTTCAATACCGCGACCGGCAGTCCCCTGGCGAGTGGGCTTCAGCTGGATGACTATTTCTGGCCAACCCATCGCTTCGAGATGACATCGCCGGGCAACGTCAACGCGGTGGGCGGCTACTTTGAAAATCTGACCTTGGGCACGAAATCGATTTTTGGCGCGGTGATTGCCTTGTCCGGGCCCACCGATCTTCCTGATGCGCTCGATTTATCCAGCACGGACGTTCTGGGTACGACGCTCATCGATGTCATGCCCGCCGCTGGAGTCTATGCGGGAAAACTCTCACTTGCGCTTACGCCTGGCTGGTACGCGCTCGCCTTCGGTACAGGAAAGTTCGGTGCCGACAGCTTGGTTGGCGTCGACATCATCATGCCCAGCCTCGCGATGGATCTGGACCCGCAGCTTCCATTCACCGCCATACAGGTAGGCAACCCGTACGGCACGCCACCTCAGTTCATCGCTCAACAGGCTTCGCCGCAGTTGTTTGCCGTCCCCGAGCCTGACTCACTCGCTTTGCTGGCTGTCGGCTTGGCTGGGTTAACGTTGATGGGTTGGCGCGGGCGCAGATCGTAGAACGTCTTGGCGCAGCAAGCCGCCGCATGCCGGCGACCCGCTGCCCGCCCGTTGCGGTGCATCGCTCCGCAATTGCGCCACCGCTGTGGGCGTCCTGCCGACGAAGGGAATGGGTGTCCCCTATTCTCTGTCCCCTCTGCCAACCGCATCACCCCGACAAATCCCGCCCGCCGCCCTGCCTCCGCCCTTCAGTCCTCCTCGTCCAGCAGTTGGCCGGCAATGGCCCAGTTCTCGTCGGGCAGTTCCTCGAAGGCGATGTAGGTGTAGCGCCGGGGCTTGTAGGCGATGCGCTCCAGGGTGTCGGTGATCTCCGCGGCGATGCGCTTCTTCTGCTCGCGGTCGAGCTGGCCGGCGATCTTGATGGTGACGACGGGCATGGTCAGGTTCCCTCCAGGTAGGCGCGGATGTCGGCGAACACGGCCTGGAACATGGCCGGGGTGAGCCGGTGGGTCTGGGTATTGTAGCGGGAGCAGTGGTAGCTATCGAACAGCCGCCGCCCGCCGGGCAGCTCGTGGCGGGCGGCGTGGCCGAAGGGGTGGTCCTTGGCCTTGAGCGCCAGCGCGCGCAGTACCGCGCCGTGGGCGATCTGGCCGAGGGCGAGCACCGCCGTGCCGGCCGGCAGCGCGGCGAGTTCCGCCGCCAGGTAGGCGTTGCAGCGCTTCACCTCGGCGGTGTCCGGCTTGTTCTCGGGCGGCACGCACTTCACGGCGTTGGTGATGCGGCAGCCGGTCAGCCGGAGACCGTCGTCCGCCGCCACTGACACCGGCCGGTCGGCGTAGCCGTGGGCGTGCAGGGTCTCGTAGAGCAGCACGCCGGCGTAGTCGCCGGTGAACGGGCGGCCGGTGCGGTTGGCGCCGTGGAAGCCGGGCGCCAGGCCGACGATGAGCAGGCGCGGCCGCGCGTCGCCGAACGGCGACACGGGGCGGCAGTAGTAATCGGGATGGCGACAGCGCGCGTCGTCGAGGAAGGCGGCCAGGCGGGGACAGGCGCGGCAGTCCGTCAGCGCGTCGGGGTACGATGCGGGCGCCCGCGTCCCCCCGCTTTTCGCCTCACCCCTCACGCCTCGCCCCTCACCGTCCTCAGTGCAGGTGCACCGGCGCCTCGGTATCGGTCTGCTCCGGCATCTCGGCGTGGACGATCTCGCCGTCGGCGTTGGCGTACATGGGGGCGCCGCAGTCCTCGCAGTACTCCAGCGGGAAGCGCTGCTCGAGGATGACGACCTCGCCGACGCCGGCCGCATCGAGGGCCTGCTCGATCTGCGCCGGGGCGTCGCCTTCCTCGTCCTCGGCGCCCAGCAATGGCCAGACCACGCCGTGCACCACCTCGCCGCTGTCGTCCTGGGCGAAGCTGACCCGCCACTCCTCCAGCTGGCGGTCGTGGAAGGGGGCCGCCACGGCCTTGAGCCGGCCGGCCGGCACGCCCAGGGTGGACTGCAGATAGGCCACCGCGGCGCCCAGGGAGTAGGGGCGACCCTCGCGGTCGGCGCGCCGCCAGGCGGCGAAGTAGGCGTCGGGCAGCAGCAGCTCGTAGCCGCAGCCGGTGAGCGCCGACTGCAAATTCGGCCCACCCTGCCGGCGCCACTGTTCCAGGGCCGCCTCGCGCTTGCCGTCGGCCTCGTTCCAGCGGAACAGGGGGCGGCCCGGCGCCACCGCCACCACGCCGAGCAGGTAGCGCACGTCGGAGATGTAGTTGACCGCCTCGGCCAAGTGGTCGCCGTCCTCGTGGAAGTCGCGGCCCTCCGCCGCCGCCCGCCACAGGCGCTTGGCATACAGGCGGGTCTGGGCGTAGCCGTAGGGCAGCTGGTCCGGGCTGTAGAGGTGGTCGGCGAGGGCGAGGCGGGTGTCGGCCGCCAGCACATGGGCGGCCAACTGGCTGCGCAGGCCGGCCAGGGCGTCCGCCGACAGGGCGCGGGCCGGGATGGCGTAGCGCGACCAGGCCAGCACCGGCAGGGCGATGAGCAGCAGTTGGCGAGGGCCGTCCGCGGTCTCCAGCGTGCCCCCCTCGGCGGCCGCCTCGATGAGGTCGGCGAGTTCGTCGTAGGCGCGGCCGCTGCTGTCGTGCAGGCGGTCCAGGGCCAGGTTGAGGGGCTCGTCCTGGTCGGCGTCGAGCAGCTTGCCGATGACCTGGCGGAGCTCGGACTCCCAGTAGGCGTCCTCGATGCGGCTGCCCGAGTCGGCCAGCCCCTGGGCCAGCCAGACCAGACGCTCGGCGTCCCGGCTCATGCGGTGTTGGGAAGGCAGGCGGCGTCGTTTCATGATCTGCGTGGAGGTATGTGGATCGGCTTGAGGACGGGATTATCCCCCGCCTCGGGCTGCAGGGTCACGTGGCCGATGCCATGGCGCTCGGCGAGCAGGTGGCGGGCCTGCAGCAGGACGCGCGGCCAGCCGTCCAGGTCGGTCACCTCCAGATGGGCGGACAGGGCCACCTTGCCGGAGGCGAGGGTCCAGACGTGCAGGTCGTGCACCGAGCGCACCCCCTCCAGGGCGGCCAGGTCGCGCCCCACCGCCTCCAGGCGGATGTGGCGCGGCACGCCCTCCAGCAGCACGTGCAGGACCTCGGCGAGCAGGCGCCAGGCGGACACCAGGATGAGGCCGGCGACCAGCAGGGACAGCAGCGGGTCGATGGGCGTCCAACCGGTGAGCAGGATCACCACGCCGGCGGTGATGGCCGCCACCGAGCCGAGCAGGTCGCCCATCACGTGCAGCAGGGCGGCGCGGGTGTTGAGGTCCTGGCCGCCGCGGGACAGGCGCCAGGCCACCGCCAGGTTGACCAGCAGGCCCAGCGCCGCCACCGCCGTGACCACCCCGCCGTGGACTTGGCGCGGCTGGGCGAAGCGGTCCAGGGCCTCGATGGCGATGAAGGCGATCAGGCCCAGCATGAGCAGGCCGTTGACCAGGGCCGCTAGCACCTCGGCGCGCGCCAGGCCGTAAGTATGCCGGGCCGAGGGCGGCCGGCACGCCAGCCGGGCGGCGAGGGCGGCCAGGCCCAGGGCGGTGGCGTCGGTCAGCATGTGGCCGGCGTCGGAGATCAGGGCCAGGGAGCCGGACCAGAAGCCGGCGAGGGCCTCCGCGAGGGCGAAGCCAAGGGTCAGGTAGAGGGCCCCGGTCAGGTGGCCGTGGCCGTCGTGGTGGCCCGCATGGGGGGGCCGATGCGCTGCCTCGCCGTCCGTTGCCGGCCGGCGCGGCGGCTCAGCCCTTGCCGCAGGCATCGCCGGAACGCCCGCAGGTGTTGGTCGGGTCGCCCAGGGCGAGGTCCGCGTCGGCCTGGCCGAGGCCGGCCAGGCGGTGCACCGCCTTGGCGTAGCGGGCGCTCTCGTGCAGGGCCACGCGGCCGGGCGGGTGGGGGCGGCCGTGCATGCGCGCCAGGCGGATCAGGGACACCGCCGGGGTGTCCCACCTGAGTCCTTCCAGCAGTCGGTCGGCCTCCCGGGGCCGGTTGCAGAGCAGGGCCATGTCGCAGCCGGCGGCCAGGGCGGCGGCGGCCCGCTCGACCACGCCGCCCGCCCCTCGCGCCCCCTCCATGGACAGGTCGTCGCTGAAGATCACCCCCTCGAAGCCGTACTGGCCGCGCAGGATGTCCACCAGCCAGCGCCGCGAGAAGCCGGCCGGCTGGTCGTCCACGCGCGGGTAGACGACGTGGGCGGGCATGATGCCGGCCAGGCCCAGGTCGATCATCTGCCGGAACGGGATCAGGTCGGCGAACTCCAGGTCGGCCAGGTCGCGCTCGTCCACCGGCACGTCCAGGTGGGAGTCGGCGGCGACATGGCCGTGGCCCGGGAAGTGCTTGCCCACCGCGTTCATGCCCGCCTCGTGCAGGCCCAGGATGAGGGCGTGGGCCAGTTCGGCGACGGCCTGGGGATGGCGGTGCAGGGCGCGGTCGCCGATCACGCCGCTGGCGCCGTAGTCCAGGTCCAGCACCGGGGCGAAGCTGAAGTCCACCCCGGCGGCGCGCAGCTCGGCGCCCATCACGTAGCCGGCGTCGCGCGCCAGGCGTCGGGCAGCCTGCGGGTGTTCGTCCCACAGCTCGCCGATGGCCCGCATCGGCGGCAGGACGGTGAAGCCGTTGCGGAAGCGCTGCACGCGGCCGCCCTCGTGGTCCACCGCGACCAGCAGCGGCGGCGTGCGCAGGGCGTGGATGTCGCGGGTGAGCTCGGCGATCTGCTCCGGGCTCTCGTAGTTGCGCGCGAACAGGATGACGCCGCCGACCAGGGGATGGGTCAGGCGGCGGCGGTCGGCGTCGGCGAGGGCGGTGCCCTCCACGTCGAGCATCAGGGGCCCCAGGGGCAGTCGCAACGTGTTCATGTATCGCCCTCGACAATGACAAAACCCACCGCGTAGTCGCGCTCGTCGCTCAGCGACAGGTGCACCCGCGCGATGCCGCGCGCGGCCAGCCAGTCGGCCAGCTCGGCGGCGAAGTTGAAGCCCGGCCGGCCGAGCGCGTCGTGCACCACGGCCATGCCGGCCAGGCTCACCGGCGCGCGCAGGCCGGTGCCCAAGGCCTTGGCCAGGGCCTCCTTGGCGGCGAAGCGCTTGGCCAGCAGTCGCGCCGGCTCGGCGGCCCGCGCGTAATCGGCTTGCTCCCCGGCGGCCAGCAGCCGGTCCGCCAGCCGCGCCCCGTGGCGTTCGTGCATCGCCCGCAGGCGTTCGATGGCCACGATGTCCGTGCCGATGCCCAGGATCATGTCGCCCCCGCCGCCTGCCGGCGCCGTTGCAGGTCGGCCAGGCAGTAGTGGGTGAAGGCGAGCCCCATGTAGACCGGGGCGAGCAGGTTGAGCAGCGGCACCAGGTGCAGCGCGCCGAGCAGGGCGCTCAGCGTGTACAGCCGCCAGCCGCCGGCCTGGCGCAGGTCCTCCAGCTCCGCCCCGTCGGCATGGTCGGCCAGGGTGTCGTAGACGAACATGCGCTGGTTGAGCCAGGC
>JALOTG010000186.1 GCA_025458005.1 Thiobacillaceae bacterium | reverse complement strand
TGCCCGTCTGGTGGCAGGCGATCAACCTGCTCTTCTTCCCCCTGCTCTGGCTGGCTGGCCAGGCCGAGATCCCGCCGCTCTGGTATCTCGCCGGCTTCCTCGTCCTGGCCCTCACCTCCCTGGGCAGCCTGCACACCCGCGTCCCCCTCTATCTGTCCAGCCGGCGGGCCACGGCGGAGATCATCGCCCGTCTGCCGGCGCGGGCGGACTTGCGGCTGGTGGACCTGGGCTGCGGCCTGGGCGGTCCCCTGGCCGCCATCGCCCGGGCACGGCCGGACCTGACGCTGCGGGGCGTCGAGACCGCGCCGCTCAACTGGCTGTTCTGCCGCCTGCGCCTGCTGGGCCGCGCCCGGGTGCGGCTGGGCAGCCTGTGGGACGAGGACCTGTCGCGCTACGACGCGGTCTACGCCTACCTCTCCCCCGCGCCCATGCAGCGCCTGTGGGCCAAGGCGCGCGCCGAGTTGCGCCCCGGCAGCCTGTTCATCAGCAACACCTTCGAGGTCCCCGGCGTGCCGCCGGACGAGGTGGTGGAGCTCAACGACCTGAGTCGCGCGAGGCTGCTGATATGGCGCATGCCATGACCCTGGAGGGCTGGCTCGCCCTGCTCAGGCCGGGCGAGACCCCCATCTTCCGCCACACCAAGCAGGCCCTGCTGGCCCTGAGCGACCGCATCGACGACCTCAGCGCGCGGGAGCCGGCCGGCCTGGTCCTGGCCGACCCCCTCGCCAGCCTGCGCCTGATCTACCTGGCCAACAACCGCACCAGCCGTCATTTCGCCAACGAGGTGGCCACCGTCGAGCACGCCATCATGATGCAGGGCATCGGCGTGTTCATGGACAAGGTGCGGGACTTCCCGGTCCTGGAAGACACCCCCCTCGCCCGCGACCCGGAGTCACTCGGCTCGCTCTACCGGCTGCTGCGCCTGGCCCACCACGCGGCCTGGCAGGCGCGGGACTTCGCGGTTCAGCACGCGGACATCCGCGCCGAGGAGGTGCAGGTCGCCACCCTGCTCTACTATGCCCCGGAGTTTCTGTTCTGGCTGGACGCCCCCGACATCGCCCGGCAACTGGCCCGACTGCGCCGGGTCAAGGAAACGGCCGAGGCGGAGGCCGAGGCCCTCGGCTTCCCCCTCTCGCCCCTGCGGCTGATGCTGCTGGAGGCCTGGAAGATTCCCGAACTCACCCGCGACCTGCTCGATGAGAAGTATGCCGAGCGCTCGCGGCAGACCATCCTGCGCGCCTGCCTGGGCATCGCCCATCACAGCCGCAACGGCTGGTGGGACGAACACCTGCTGCGGGATTACCAGGCGCTGGCTGCGGTGGAGAACCGGCCCGTCGAGACCATCATCGCCACCGCCCATGTCAACGCCGTCCACGCGGCGCGCTACGGCGCCTGGATCCCGGCACCGGCGGCGGCCACCTGGCTGCCCATGCTGCCGGGGCCCTGGCCCCAGGAGAAGGTGGAGGAGACGGGCAACGAGCGGGGCGCCACGCCACCAGTGGCCCAGGCGGCGGCGCCGGCGCCCAAGCCCGCCGCGCGGCCGGCCGCCCCGGCGGCACCTGCCGCGTCCGTCGCCGAGAAGCCCGGCTGCCTCAAGCCGGACCAGGACGCCTTGCGGGAGTGCCTGGAGGGCATCGAAAGCCACCTGGACGGCAGCCTGAACCTTAACCAGATGCTGGCTCTGGTCCTCAAGGGCCTGCACCACGGCGTGGGGCTCTCGCGCATCGTCTTCGCCATGGTCACGCCCGACGGGCTGCGCGTGAAGAGCCGCTTCACCATGGGCGTGCCGGGCGGCGACCCGCTGCGCCACTTCGAGTTCGACCTGCATTCCAGGGACCTGTTCGGCCAGCTGATGACCAAGATGCAGGGGGTCTGGGTGAGCGGCGAGAACAAGGCGCGCCTGTGGCCCATGGTCAGCCCCAAGCTGCAGGCCATGATCGGCGAGGCGGAGTTCTACGCCATGTCCCTGTTCGCCGGGGGCAAGCCCTTCGGGCTGATCTACGCCGACCGGGGTCACGCCGGCTGCGAGCTGGACGGCGCGAGCTACGCCGACTTCAAGATGCTTTGCCTGCAGGCGGCCAAGGGACTGGGCAAGATCAAGGCGGGCTAGGGCGGAACGCCCGCCATTCCCCCGCTGTTGGCGTATCGCCCTGCGGGCATCCGCCCTCTCTCACTCCGCCTTGTCCGCCAGCCTGAGCCAGGTGCTGATCACCGTGTCCGGGTTCAGCGACAGGCTGTCGATGCCCTGCTCCATCAGCCATTCCGCCAGGTCCGGGTGATCGGACGGCCCCTGGCCGCAGATACCGACGTACTTGCCGGCGTCCTTGCAGGCGCGGATGGCCATGGACAGCAGCTTCTTCACCGCCGGGTCGCGCTCGTCGAACTTCTCCGCCACCAGGTTGGAATCCCGGTCCAGGCCGAGCGTCAGCTGGGTGAGGTCGTTGGAGCCGATGGAGAAGCCGTCGAAGCGCTGGAGGAATTCCTCGGCCAGCAGCACGTTGGAGGGGATCTCGCACATCATCACCACCTTGAGGCCCCCCTCCCCCCCACCCTCGCCGCGCTTCAGGCCGTTCTCGGCCATGACGCCCAGGGCGGCGTCGGCGTCCGCCAGGGTGCGCACGAAGGGCAGCATCACCTCCACGTTGGTCAGACCCATGTCCTCGCGCACCCGGCGCACCGCACGGCATTCCAGCTGGAAGGCGCGACGGAACATGGGGTGGGCGTAGCGGCCGGCGCCGCGGAAGCCCAGCATCGGGTTCTCCTCGTCCGGCTCGTACTGCGGCCCGCCGATCAGGTTGGCGTACTCGTTGCTCTTGAAATCCGACATGCGCACGATGACGCGCTTGGGCCAGAAGGCGGCGGCGATGGTGGCGATGCCCTCGGACAGCTTCTCCACGTAGAAGCCGACCGGATCGCTGTAGCCATGGATCTTGGCGGCGATGGCCTGTTTCACCTCCGGCGGGAGGTTCTGGTAGTCCAGGGCGGCGTTGGGATGGATACCGATGGCGTTGTTGATGATGAACTCCAGGCGGGCGAGCCCCACCCCCTCGTGCGGCAGCATGGCGAAGTGGAAGGCCTGCTCCGGGTTGCCGACGTTCATCATGATCTTGACCGGGAGCTCCGGCATGGCCTGCATGACCATCTCGGTCGTCTCGAACCTGAGCAGGCCCCGGTAGACGTGGCCGTCCTCGCCCTCGGCGCAAGACACGGTGACCTCGGCCCCGTCCGGCACGCTGCGGGTGGCGTCGCCGGTGCCCACCACCGCCGGCACGCCCAGCTCGCGGGCGACGATGGCGGCGTGGCAGGTGCGTCCGCCCCGGTCGGTGACGATGGCGGCGGCGCGCTTCATGACCGGCTCCCAGTCCGGGTCGGTCATCTCGGCGATGAGCACCTCGCCCGGCTGCACCTCGGCCATCTGGTCCAGTCGCGTGATCACGCGCGCCCGGCCCTGGCCGATCTTGCTGCCGATGGCCCGCCCCACGGTCAGCACGGGGCCCTTTTCCAGCAGCTGGAAGCGGGTCTGCACCTGGCCGGCGCGCGACTTCACCGTCTCCGGCCGGGCCTGCAGGATGTAGAGCTTGCCGTCCAGGCCGTCACGGCCCCACTCGATGTCCATCGGTCGGCCGTAGTGCTCCTCGATGGTCAGGGCGTAGCGGGACAGCTCCAGGATCTCGTCGTCGGAGAGGGCGAACTGGTGACGATAGGCCGCCGGCACCTCCTCCACCCGGGTAGAACGCTCGGCCACCGCCTCGCTGGCGAACACCATGCGGATCGCCTTGTCGCCCAGCTTCTTGCGGATCACGCAGCGCTTGCCGCGCCTGAGGCCGGGCTTGTGCACATAATATTCGTCCGGATTGACCGAACCCTGCACGACCGTCTCGCCCAGGCCGTAGGCGGCGTTGATGAAGACCACGTCGCGGAAGCCCGACTCGGTGTCCAGGGTAAACATGACGCCGGCGGCGCCCTTGTCGGAGCGGACCATGCGCTGGATGCCGGCGGACAGGGCGACCAGCTCGTGGGCGAAGCCGTGGTGCACGCGGTAGGCAATGGCACGGTCGTTGTAGAGCGAGGCGAAGCAGCGCTTCACCGCGTCGAGCAGGCCGTCGATGCCCTGGATGTTGAGGTAGGTCTCCTGCTGCCCGGCGAAGGAGGCGTCCGGCAGGTCCTCGGCGGTGGCCGAGGAGCGCACGGCGAACAGCAGGTCCTCGCCGCCCTCGGCGCACATGGCGCGATGGGCGTGGCGGATGGCCTCCTCCAGGCCCGTGGGCAGCGGCGCCTCGATCATCCAGCCGCGGATCTCGCGACCCGCCGCGGCCAGGGCCGTCACGTCCTCGTAGTCGAGTGACTCCAGCTTCACGGCAATGCGTGCGGCCAGACCGTCCCGCGCCATGTACTCGCGGAAGGCGTCGGCGGTGGTGGCGAAGCCGCCCGGCACGCGCACCCCCTTGTCGGTCAGGTTGCGGATCATCTCCCCCAGGGAGGCGTTCTTGCCGCCCACCTTGTCCACATCCCGCATGGACAGGGTCTCGAAGCGCGCGATATAGTCCATTCGTATCCTCGAAAACACGGTTCCGACAACGATCTTCATGCGTTCAGCCCGGGCTGAACGTTCCACAGGACCACGGAGGGGCGTGGCTTACCCGCGAGGCGCGACATCGATGACAGCGGCACGACCGGTCTTCTTCATCTCCGACCATACCGGCATCACCGCCGAGATCATCGGCAAGAGCCTGCTCACCCAGTTCCCCGGCGAGGCGTTCGCGTACGTGAGTTTACCGTTCGTGGACAGTCTGGAGAAAGCGCATCGGGCGGTGGACGCCATCCGCCAAGCCCGGCTCGGTAAGGGACTCAGGCCCCTCGTGTTCTCCTCCATGACCGACGAGGCCGCGCGCGCCGCCCTGGACGCCAGCGGCGCCCTGGTCATGGACGTCTACGCCCAGTTCATGGGCATGCTCAGCGGTGAACTGGGCCGCCCCGCCACCGTGCTGCGTGGTCGTCTGCACGGCATCGATGATCCCTTTGCCTACCACGCGCGCATCGACGCGGTGAACTATGCCCTGGCGGCGGACGACGGATTGAGCCTGGAAAAGTACAGTCTGGCGGAACTGATCCTGATCGGCGTGTCGCGCAGCGGCAAAACCCCGACTTCCCTGTTCCTGGCCATGCAGTATGGCCTGCGGGTGGCGAACTACCCCCTCACGCCGGAAGATTTCGAGCGCCCCGGCCTGCCCGCCGCGCTGCGCCCGCACCGCGACAAGTTGCGCGGCCTGACGCTATCCGCCGAGCGGCTCGCCCAGATCCGGGGCGAACGCAAGCCCGACAGCCGCTATGCCAACCTGCAGACCTGCCGCGAGGAACTCGCCGCCGCCGAGCGCCTGATGCGCGATGAGGGTATCCCGGTGATCGAGACCACCCATCGTTCCATCGAGGAGATCGCCGCCTTACTGAAGCAGTCCGTGCCCCAGACCTGATCCGCCGTCACCCCGATCCGTGGGGCGCTGCCCGCCACTCCCGCGCCACGGCTCCATGGCTGCTTGAGTCACGATTTACGTACTAGGCGAATCCCATTAACCTAGCTGTACGAAATATTGCGGCCACCACCATGACCATCAATCTCAAAGCGACGTTCGATCAGTACTTCGAGATGGTGCCCGCCGATACTGATGTGTTGCGGGAGGAAGTGTTCAGACTACGCTACCAGGTTTATGTAGTCGAGACTGGATTCGAGCGGGCCGAGCATCACCCGGAAGGGTTGGAGAGGGATGCCTACGATGCCCGCTCTGATCATTATCTGCTGAGGCATCGCCGCACGGGTAGCTACGCCGCGACA
>JALOTG010000034.1 GCA_025458005.1 Thiobacillaceae bacterium | reverse complement strand
GTGCACCTGGTCATGGATCGGCTCGACGCCGGCGTATTCCGGCAGCCGGTTGTAGCGCAGCCGGCCCTGGCCGTAATACCAGCGGCCGAAGCGGCACTGGCGGTGATCGGTGAGCTCGCCGTCGGACAGGGCCAGCGCGCCGCCCTCCACGAAGCGGGTGACACGCTGCACCCACTGGACGTGGTCGTGCTGGGCCATCAGCAGGGGGAAGTCGGCCATCTCCCATTTCACGTCGGCCCACACCGCCCAGCGCGGATCGGGGCGGAAGGCGGCGCTCCAGCCGGCCAGGTCGGCAGCCGGCATGGGGCGGGCGAGGCCGTAGCCCTGGGCGACGTCGCAGCCCATGCGCAGCAGCATCAGGCCGTGCTCGGCGGTCTCCATGCCCTCGGCGATGACCTCCCGCCGGAAGGTCGTGGCGAGTCCCACCACGCTCTCCACCAGGGCGAGGTCGTCGGCGTCGTCGAGGATGTCCTGGACGAAGGAGCGATCGATCTTGAGCACGTCCGCGGGGATGTGCTTGAGATAGGACAGGGAGGAATAGCCGGTGCCGAAGTCGTCCAGGGCGAAGCGCACCCCCATCTGCCGGCAGCCTTCGATGACGCCGCGCACGTGTTCCATGTCCTGCAGGGCGCTGGATTCGAGGATCTCCAGTTCCAGCCAGTGGGGCGGCACGCTCGGGTGCTCGCCGAGCAGGGCGCGCAGGCGGCCGACGAAGTCCGCCCGCTGCAGGTGGCGCGAGGCGATGTTGACGCTCACCGGCATCTCCAGTCCCGCCGCGCGCCAGCGCGCCATCTGGTCGAGGGCCGCGGCGATGACCCATTCGCCGATCGCGACGATCAGGTCGCTGGCCTCCACCAGGGGCAGGAATTCGCCCGGCGGCACCAGTCCCCGGCTGGGGCTCTGCCAGCGCAACAGGGCCTCGGCGCCGATGACCCGGCCGCCGCGCAGGTTGACCTTGGGCTGGTAATGCAGCACCAGCTCATCGCTCTCCAGGGCGGAGCGGATATGGTCCAGTTCCTCCCGGCGCGCCTGGGACTGGCGGTCCTGCTCGGCGTCGAACAGGTGGTAGCGGTTGCGCCCGGCCTGCTTCGCCTGGTACATGGCCTGGTCGGCGTGGCGGATCAGGGTGTCGGCGTCGCCGTTGTCGAGGGGATAGGCGGTGACGCCGATGCTGGTGGAGATCCTGATCTCCTTGCCCATCACCTGATAGGGCGCGGACAGCTCATGCAGGATGCGTCCCAGCACCGGTTCCACCTCGCCCATCTGGTGGAAATCCGTGAGCAGCAGGACGAACTCGTCGCCACCCAGGCGGGCGGCCGTATCGCCGGCGCGCACCGCCTGCTTGAGCCGGCCGGCCACCTCCACCAGCAGTCTGTCGCCGACGTTGTGGCCGTATTGGTCGTTGACCGGCTTGAAGCCGTCCAGATCGAGGAAGCAGACCGCCAGCAGCTGCTCGTAACGATCGGCGTGGGCCAGGGCCTGCCGCATGCGGTCGGTGAGCAGGGCCCGGTTGGGCAGCTCGGTGAGCGCGTCGTAGTGGGCCATGCGCTCAAGACGCGACTGGGTGTCCTTGAGCGACTGGATGTCGGTGAACATCCCGACGTAATGGGTCACCCCTCCCTGGCTGTCCCGGACCGCGCTGATGTTGAGCAGCTCCACATAGGCGGTGCCATCCTTGCGCCGGTTCCAGATCTCGCCCTGCCAGTGGTCCGTGTCTGCCAAGATTCGCCACATGCGCTGGTAGAAGCCGTCGTCGTGCAGGCCCGATCTGAGCAGGCGCGGGTTCTTGCCCACCACCTCCTCGGCCGTGAAGCCGGTGATGCGGGCGAAGGCCGGGTTGACGGCGATGATGGCCCGCTGCGAGTCGGTGATCAGGATGCCGTCCTGGCTGTTCTCGAATACGCTCGCCGCCAGCCGCAGCCGCGCCTCGACCTGCCGCTTTTCGGTGATGTCCTGGAAGATGCCCAGCACGCCGGCGATCCCCCCCTCGTCGAACATGGGCACCTTGATGGTGTGGATCCAGCGCTCCTCGCCGTCCATCCGATAGCGCTCCTCCAGTTCGACCGGTTCGCCCGCCGCCATCACGCGGCGGTCGTCGGCCTGGTACTGGGCGGCCAGTTCGGCCGGATGGAAGGCATGGTCGTCCTGGCCGACGATGGCCTCCGCGGCGATGCCCAGGTCGCGGGCGTAGGCGGCGTTGCAGGACAGGTAGCGGGAGTCCCGGTCCTTGAGGAAGATGCGGTAGGGCAGGTGGTCGATGAGGGCGCGATAGCGCGCCTCGCTCTCGCGCAGGGCGCGCTCGGCCTCGGCGCGGGTGCGGATCTCCTCGCGCAGTTCTTCATTGCGGCGGGTCAGGTCGTCCGCCAGACGGTGGTAATGGCCGGCCAGCTGGGCGATCTCGTCGCCCCCCTCGATGGGCGGCAGGGTGTCGCTGCGGCCGTCCATGAAGCGTTGCATGGACTTGGCCAGGTCGCCGATGCGGCGGGCATAGGCGTGGCGCAGGTAGAGCCAGGAGAGCAGGGAGAACACGGCGATGCCGGCGACGAACAGGCCCACGTCGCGATAGGCCTGCTGCCGCGCATGGGCGCGCAGGCCGGCGCCATCCAGCTTGACCAGCAGCAACTGCGACCGTCTGGCGCGCAGCTCACCGGGGGCGGGTGGCTGGGCCACGGGGTAGATGCCCCACAGGATATCCCCCTCGGCGGGGCGCCAGGTCTGCCCGCCGTGGCCGCGCAGGATGGCCGCCAGCAGCGCCGCCGGAGGGGCGCCCGGCACCTCGCCGAGGGTCATCCCAGGCCAGCGCTGGTCGGTGCTGTGCGTGACGCGGCCATCCGCGTCGCCGATCAGGATCAGCGCCAGGTCGGGCTCGGTGGCCTGGCGCTCCAGTTCGCGCTGGATCAGGGCGGGGCGACCGTCGAGGGTGTGGTCCTGGATGCGGCCCGACAGGGCGTTGCCCAGGTGTGCCGCTCGCTCGCCGAGCTGCGCGCCGATGCTGCGGTCCACCTCGTAGGACTGGATCGCGAAGACGAGCAGGGCCAGCACGCAGCTGAAGACCAGCAGGACCGCCGGCAGGGTGGCGCGTAGCGGGTAGCGATAGGTCACGGGGCGCAGCCCTCCACCAGACTCGGCTCCAGCAGGGTCGCCGTGTTGACCGGGCGACTCAGCAGACGGTTGGCGCGCATGACCGTCTCCAGTTTGCGCAGCGTGGCCGCCAGCCCGCCCTCGTCGGCACTGAGCAGGCGGCGGTTCTCCGCGCGATTCGGCAGGTGCATCAGGCGCCAGGCGGCCTGGATCTGCTCGCTGGTCATTCCAAGAGGGGTGGCCAGGCGCGCGGCAGCGGTGGCCGGGGCGATGCGCATCCCCTCCAGGGCCTCGAAATGGCCCGCCAGCAAATGGCACAGGTCGCCGCGCCGCTTCTGCACCAGATCGCGCCGCACCACCAGCACATCGACGATCTCGCCCGGGATGCGGCGGCTGTCGAACAGCTCGCGGGCGCCGGCGGCCAGCAGCTGGCCACGCACCGGCTCGAAGCTGATCACGGCGTCCACCCGTCCATCCAGGTAGGCGCTGGCATGATCGTCGAGGGGCACATGCACCACCTCGACCTGCTCGGCGGTCAACCCGGCGCTCTCGAGTACGCGCGCCAGCATGTAGGCGCCCAGGGCCGTGGTCTCCACGCCGATGCGTCGCCCCTTGAGGTCCGCCAGCCCCTCCACCTCCGGTCGGGCGAGCAGGACGTCGGCGCCCTGGGAGATGTCGAAGACGAGGATCGCGCGGCTGTCCTCCAGCTGCTCGGCGAGCAGGAGGGCCTCGTCCAGGGTCACCGCCACCGCGTCCAGGGCGTCGTTGCGGAAGGCATGCAGCGAGCGCTGGGTGCTGGTGAAGTCCAGCAGGCGGACGCGTTGCGGATCGAGCCGGCCCAGCTCCCGTGCATAGTAGAGGCCCATGTAGCCGGGCCAGTCATTGCTGCCCACCCGCAACGGCGGTTCGGGGGCATCGCAGCCGGCCAGCAGCGCCAGGCAGGCAAGCGCAAGGGATGCCATCAGGCGGCGCGTCGCGGCGCCAACCGTGCATTCAGGGCATGGGGGGGCTGGCATTCCTTACCATCACCAGGTCTGGTCTGTCGCGAAGCGGGCCTGCGCGGTCGGTCCCGACGTGGCGCGGGCTTAATCGAGCACCATCACCGCGTCGGCCTCCACCAGGGCGCCGCGCGGCAGGCTGGCCACGCCCACGGCGGCGCGCGCCGGGTAGGGCTGGACGAAGTACTCGGCCATGATCTCGTTGACCCGGGAGAAGTGGGCCAGGTCGGTCAGGAAGACGTTGAGCTTGACCACGTCCGCGAGGCCGCCCCCGGCCGCCTCGGCCACCGCCGCGAGGTTGCGGAAGACGCGGTGGATCTGCGCCTCGATCCCGTCGGCCAACTGCATGCTGGCCGGGTCGAGGCCGATCTGGCCGGACAGGTAGACGGTGTCGCCGGCCTTCACGGCCTGGGAATAGGTGCCGATGGCGGCGGGCGCCCGGTCGGTGCTGATGATGCTCCTGGTCATGCTGACTCCGCTGATTGCACGAAAAGAAGGACGCATGAACCTGATGTCATGCGCCGACCCTGGCGGACCACGGCCCACGGCTTGCTCCGCCCCGTCACGCCCCACCGCCCGCCGTGTGACGACCCTTCATGCGGTTGATGCGCACCACCTCGGGCAGGCCGCGCAGGGCGCGCATCAGGCGGGCGAGGTGCAGTCGGTTCTGCACCTGGACGGTGAAATAGAGGTTGGTGAAGGCGCCGGCGGCCTCCTCCATGCTCACGTCGTCGATGTTGGAGCCCTCGCCGGCGATGGCCGAGGCCACCTGGCCGAGCACGCCGCGCTTGTTGGCCACCGTCACCTTGATGGCCACGTCGAAGGGCTTCTCGATGTCCGCCGCCCACTCCACGTCCACCCACTTGTCCGGATCCTCCCGGTAGTGGCGCACCTGGGGGCAATCGTGGGTGTGGATGACGAGGCCCTGCTCCTTCTTGATCTGGCCGATCACCGGATCGCCCGGGATGGGCCGGCAGCACTTGGCCAGGCGCACCGCCACCCCCTCGGCGCCGCGGATCAGCATGGGGCCGGCGGACTTGCGGCTCTCGGCCTCCGATTCCCGGGCCAGGAGCTGGCGGGCCACCACCACGCCCAGCTTCTTGCCCAGGCCCATCTCCATGAGCAGGTCGTCGCGGTTGCGTCCGCTCTCCTTGGCCACGCGCTCCCATTGCGCCTCGCCGATCTGCTCGGGATGCGCGCCCAGGGCGCGCAGGGCCTGGTTGAGCAACTGCAGGCCGAGGGCCTCGGACTCGGCGCGGTGGGTGGTCTTCAGCGCGTTGCGGATGTGGGCGCGGGCCTTGCCGGTGACGGCGAAGTGCACCCAGGACGGGCTCGGACGGGCCGACTCGGTGGTGACGATCTCGACCCGGTCGCCGTTCTTCAGCGGCGTCGACAGGGGCATGTAGTCGCCGTTGATCTTCGCCGCCACGCAGTGGTTGCCGATGTCGGTGTGCACGCTGTAGGCGAAGTCGATCGCCGTGGCGCCGCGCGGCAGGGCCATGATGTTGCCCTTGGGGGTGAACACGTAGACCTCGTCCGGGAACAGGTCGACCTTGATGTGCTCCAGGAATTCCACCGAGTCGCGGCTGTCGGCCTGGATGTCGAGCAGGCTCTGCAGCCACTGGTGGGTCTTCTTCTGCGCCTCGGACAGCTCCGCCTCGCTGCCAGACTTGTACAGCCAGTGCGAGGCCACGCCCGCCTCGGCCAGGCGGTGCATCTCCTGGGTGCGGATCTGCACCTCCACCGGCGCGCCGAACGGACCGAAGAGCGTGGTGTGCAGCGACTGGTAGCCGTTCGCCTTGGGGATGGCGATGTAGTCCTTGAACTTGCCGGGGATCGGCTTGTACAGACCGTGCAGGGCGCCGAGGGCGAGGTAGCAGTCGCGCTGGTCGCCGACGATGACGCGGAAGCCATAGATGTCGAACACCTCGGAGAAGGCCAGGGACTTCTCCTGCATCTTGCGGTAGACGCTGTAGAGGTGCTTCTCGCGGCCGTGCACCTGGGCCGGGATGCCGTAATCCCTGAGCCTGTCCTCGATGGCCAGGCGGATCTTGTCCACCACCTCGCGGCGGTTGCCCCGCGCCGCCAGGATGGCCTTCTCCAGCACCTTGTAGCGGGTCGGGTGAAGGTGCTGGAAGGCCAGGTCCTCCAATTCCTGGTAGAGATGGTTGAGCCCCAGACGATTGGCGATGGGGGCGTAGATCTCGATCGTCTCCTGGGCGATGCGGGTGCGCGCCTCGGGTTTCATCGCCTCCAGGGTGCGCATGTTGTGCAGCCGGTCGGCCAGCTTGATGAGGATGACCCGCACGTCCTGGGCCATGGCCAGGAGCATCTTGCGGAAGTTCTCCGCCTGGGCGTGGGCCTTGCTCTCGAACTCCAGCTGGTCGAGCTTGGTGACGCCGTCCACCAGGGCGGCGACGGCGGGGCCGAAGTCCTCGGCGATCTGCTCGCGGGACACCCCGGTGTCCTCCACCACGTCGTGCAGCAGCGCCGCCACCAGCGTCTGGCCGTCCATGTTCCAGCCGGCCAGCACCTCGGCCACCGCCAGGGGATGGGTGATGTAGGGCTCGCCGTCCTTGCGGAACTGGCCGGAGTGGGCTCGCGCGCTGAAGGCGTAGGCGCGGGCGAAGGCCTCGGCCTCGGCGGGTTTCAGATAGGCGATGGTGTCGGGCAGGGCCCGCGCCAGCGCCAGGATCGGGCTGGCCTTGGCCTCGCCGGCGGCGGTCCGCTCGCCGGTCGTGTGGCCCACGTTCAGCCCAAGCAGGCGTCGCATCCGACCCGACCGCGCTGCCGCGCGGTTAGATGGGCGCCTTGCTGAGCACCTCGACCCCGGTCTTGCCGGCGGCGATCTCGCGCAGCGCGAGCACGGCTGGCTTGTCCCGGTTCTCCTCCACCTTGGGCGTGGCGCCGATGGAGATCTGGCGCGCCCGGTAGGCGGCGGCCAGGGTCATCTCGAAGCGGTTGGGGATGTGGGCGATGCAGTCGTCGACGGTGATGCGCGCCATGGGGGCTACTCCTGACAGTCTGTAAACAGCAGTGATTGTAGCCACTCCGGGGACCGAATGGACACTCTCCGCGCGCACCCGGCCTGCGTGGCGCGGGGGGTCAGGAGGACTGGCCGATCAGCTCGCCGAGCAGGGGCGCCAGCCGGGTCATCTGGCGCCCCACGCCGAGGCGCTGGGCGCGCACGATGGCGCGCAGGTCGGCCAGCGCCATGTCGAACACGTCGTTGACCACCAGGTAGTCGAACTCCAGGGCGTGGGTCATGTCCTCGCGGGCCGCCGCCATGCGTCGGGCGATCACCTCGGCGCTGTCCTGGCCGCGCCCGTGCAGGCGCCGCTCCAGCTCGCGCAGCGAGGGGGGCAGGATGAACACCCCCAGCGCCTCGGGAAACAGGCGCCGCACCTGGGCCGCGCCCTGCCAGTCGATCTCCAGCAGGATGTCCTGGCCGGCCGCCATGCGCGACTCGATCCAGGGCTGCGAGGTGCCGTACCAGTTGCCGTAGACCTCCGCGCTCTCCAGGAACTCGGCCCGGCCGAGCATTTCCTGGAACGCCTCCCGGTCGACGAAGTGGTAGTGCACGCCGTTCTCCTCGCCCGGGCGCGGCGGGCGCGTGGTGTAGGAGACGGACAGGCGCAGGTGCGGGTCGCCCTCGAGGAGGGCCTTTACCAGGCTGGATTTGCCCGCCCCGGAGGGGGCGGAGACGATGAACAGGCTGCCGGACATTTGGGTGAGGGGCAAGGAGTGAGAGGGAGTGGGGAGTCTATTCGATGTTCTGCACCTGTTCTCTCATCTGCTCGATGAGGACCTTCAGCTCCACCGACACCTGGGTGAGTTCCATGCTGACGGATTTGGAGCCGAGGGTGTTGGCCTCGCGGTTGAGTTCCTGCATCAGGAAGTCGAGCCGCTTGCCGGCCGCGCCGCCAGCGGCGAGCACGCGCTCCACCTCGACGAGATGGGTCTCCAGGCGGCCCAGCTCCTCGTCCACGTCGATCTTCTGCGCGTACAGGGCGACCTCCTGGAGGACGCGCTCCTGGTCGGGGGCGGCGAGGATCTCTTCCAGGCGGCGGGTGAGGCGGTCACGATAGGCGGCGACGATCTCCGGCAGGCGCGGGGCGAGGCCGGCGGTCTGGCGGCGGATGGCGGCGACCCGGTCGAGCAGGATGGCCTTCAGCTTGTCGCCCTCGCGCGCCCGGCTGGCGTTGAGGTCGACGAGGGCCTGGTCGGCCAGGCGCAACGCGGCGGCGTGCAGGGTCTCCAGGTCGAGCCGGCTCTCGCCCAGCATGCCCGGCCAGCGCAGGATCTCGTTGACGCTCAGGGGGGTGGCGCCCGACGCGCGGGCGATCACCGCCGCCTCCAGGCGGGAGAGCTGGTCGAGCAGGGCGGTGTTGGGCGCCTCCGGCAGGCCGGCGGCCTCGCGCGGGGCGAAATTGACGCGGCACTCCAGCTTGCCGCGCTTGACCTTCTCGCCGATGCGCTCGCGCAGCTGCGGCTCCAGCAGGCGGAAGTCCTCGCCCATGCGGAAGCTGAGATCGAGGAAGCGGGAGTTGACCGAGCGCAACTCCAGGCTGAGGCTGCCGACCGGCAGTTCCGCGCTTTCCACCGCATAGCCGGTCATGCTGTGCAAGGCTGGCACTTATCGTTATCCTTGAATTTCCACCGAACAGGGCGGCATCTTATCGCGGTCGCGCATGGCTGCTCAAATCACCGAACCCCTACCTTCCGGCTACAAGCTGGGCGAGTACTTCATCGATCGCAAGATCGGCGGCGGCGGCTTTTCCCTGGTCTACCTGGCCTTCGACGCCGACGGCCAGCCGGTGGCGATCAAGGAGTACCTGCCGGGCGGGGTGGTGAAGCGAGGCGGCGGCGGGACGGTGATGCCCATCTCCGACGACAAGCAGACCTCCTTCCGCTACGGCATGAAGTGCTTCTTCGACGAGGGGCGGGCGCTGGCCGACCTGCGCCATCCCAACGTGGTGCGGGTGGTGAACTTCTTCCGCGCCAACGACACCGTGTACATGGTGATGAAGTACGAGCGCGGCCGCACCCTGCAGAAGCACATCACCTCGCTCAAGGAGCCGATGCGCGAGAGCTTCATCCGCCACGTCTTCGTGCAGCTGCTGAACGGGCTGCGCGAGGTGCACTCGCGCAAGATCCTGCACCTGGACATCAAGCCGTCCAACATCTACATCCGCTTCGACGGCATCCCGGTGCTGATCGATTTCGGCGCCTCCCGCCAGGTGCTGACCCACGACATGCAGCACGTCTCGCCGATGTACACACCGGGCTTCGCCGCCCCCGAGCTGTACAACGCCCGCGACCGCCTGGGGCCGTGGACGGACATCTACGCCATCGGCGCCAGCATGTACGCCTGCCTGGCCAAGGGGCCGCCGCCGCCGGCGGACGAGCGCCTGGAGAAGGACAAGCTGGTGCCCGCGGCCAAGGCCTACGCGGGCCAGTATTCCAGCGCCCTGCTGGAGCTCGTCGACAGCCTGCTGCGGCTCAACTACACGGAGCGCCCGCAGAGCGTCTATGCCGTGCAGAAACGCCTGATCGACCTGATCAACCAGGCCGGCAGGGCCAAGCCCACCCTGCTCTCCCTCATCAGGCAAAGACTGGGTCAGACCACGCGAACCACAAGATGAAATACGTCGTCTATCAGGCCAGCCGCAAGGGCGGCCGCCCCTACAACGAGGACCGGGTGGCCTACGCCTATACCTCGGATGCCCTGTTCATGGTGGTGGCCGACGGCATGGGCGGCCACAGCAATGGCCAGCTGGCCGCCCAGATGGTCACCCAGACCATGAGCAGCCTGTTCCAGTCGCGTGCCCGGCCGGCCCTGAACGACATCCATGCCTTCCTGCTCGACGGCATCTACGCGGCCCATGACGCCATCAACGAGTACGCCCTGCGCAAGCGCATGAAGGACCCGCCGCGCACCACCTGCGTGGCCTGCGTCGTGCAGCGGGGCGTGGCCTGCTGGGCCCACGTCGGCGACTCGCGCCTGTACCACTTCGACCGGCGCCAGTTCCTCAGCCGCACCCGCGACCACTCGGCGGTCCAGGAACTGGTCGACGAGGGTCTGCTCGACGAGGACCAGATGCACGTCCACCCGGACCGCAACAAGCTCTACAACAGCGTCGGCGGCTTCGCCCTGCCCGACATCGAGCTGTCGGAGCTGATCCCGCTGCGCGAGGGCGACGTGCTGATGCTGTGCAGCGACGGCCTGTGGTCGGAGCTGAATACCCGCGAGATGATGTCCACCCTGCGCGCCTATCCCCTGGAGCGGGCCATCCGCCACCTGATGGACCACGCGGAGTTTCGCGGCGGCCGCTACTGCGACAACCTGTCCATCGTCTCCATGCGCTACGGCGAGGAGAAATTCGACAACGCCGAGCTGATCCTGGGCGATGACCTGGGTCTGGACGGCTTCACCACCCAGTTGCGGAAGCTGGGCAAGCGGGACGCGGACA
Organism: Thiobacillaceae bacterium; assembly: GCA_025458005.1. Classification (GTDB taxonomy): domain Bacteria; phylum Pseudomonadota; class Gammaproteobacteria; order Burkholderiales; family Thiobacillaceae; genus JALOTG01. Next base: position 7,005 of record JALOTG010000034.1, on the reverse strand, counting down.
AGGACCCGTTCGGCGACCCGGACATCGACAAGGCGGTGGCCGAGATCCAGTCCGCCCTGGCGAAATACAACTACCGCAAGGAGAACCCGTGAACGACGCAATCCGGCGGCCCTCCGGCCGCGCGCCTGACGCCCTGCGCCCGGTGCGCATCACGCGCCGCTACACCAAGCACGCCGAGGGCGCCGTGCTGATCGCGTGCGGCGACACCCAGGTCATCTGCACCGCCAGCGTCATCGACAAGGTGCCGCCCCACGTCAAGGGCAGCGGCGCCGGCTGGCTGACCGCCGAATACGGCATGCTGCCGCGCGCCACCCACACCCGCGGTGATCGCGAGGCCGCGCGCGGCAAGCAGAGCGGCCGCACGCAGGAGATCCAGCGCCTGATCGGCCGTTCCCTGCGCGCCGCGGTGGATCTCGCCAAGCTGGGCGAGCGCACCCTGCACGTGGACTGCGACGTCATCCAGGCCGACGGCGGCACCCGCACCGCCAGCATCACCGGGGCCTTCGTCGCGGTGCACGACGCGGTGGACTGGCTGGTGCGCGAGGGCAAGCTGCCCGCCTCGGTGATCCACGACCACGTCGCGGCGGTCTCGGTGGGCATCCACCGGGGGGTGCCGGTGCTGGACCTGGACTACGCCGAGGACGTCGACTGCGACACCGACATGAACGTGGTGATGACCGGCAGCGGCGGCGTCATCGAGGTGCAGGGGACGGCCGAGGGCGCACCCTTCAGCCGGGCGGAGCTCGATCGCCTGCTCGACCTGGCCGAGAAGGGCATCGGCGAACTCATCGCCGCGCAGAAACAGGCCCTGGAGGTGGCGTCATGAGGAAGGTCGTCATCGCCTCGAACAATGCGGGCAAGCTGCGCGAGATCGGTCGCATCCTGGCGCCGCTCGGCATCGAGGCCCTGCCCCAGGGCGCCTTCGGCGTGCCCGAGTGCCCGGAGCCCCACGTTACCTTCATCGAAAACTGCATCGCCAAGGCGCGTCACGCCGCCGCCCACACCGGCCTGCCCGCCCTGGCGGACGACTCGGGCATCTGCGTCGATGCCCTGAACGGCGCGCCGGGGGTGTACTCCGCCCGCTACGCCGGCGACCCCAAGAGCGACGAGCGCAACAACCAGAAGCTGGTGGACGCCCTCCAGGGCCAGGCCAACCGCAAGGCCCACTACTATTGCGTCATGGTCTACTTGCGCTACCCGGACGACCCGCAGCCGATCATCGCCGAGGGGGCCTGGCACGGCGAGATCATCGACGCGCCGCGCGGCACCGGCGGCTTCGGCTACGACCCCTATTTCCTGCTGCCCGAGCTGGGCAGGACCGGCGCCGAGCTGGCCCAGGACGAGAAGAACGCCATCAGCCACCGCGGCCAGGCCCTGCGCGCCCTGGTGGAGAAGCTCAAGACCCTTGCCTGAGCAGGTCATCCGTCCGGCCGGCGGGCTGGCCGCGCCGCCGCCCCTCGCGTTGTACGTCCACCTGCCGTGGTGCGTGCGCAAGTGCCCGTATTGCGATTTCAACTCGCATGCCCTGCGCGGCGAGGTCCCCGAGGACGCCTACCTGGACGCCCTGGAGCGTGACATCACCGCCGCCCTGCCCCAGGTCTGGGGGCGGGAGGTGGCCAGCGTCTTCATCGGCGGCGGCACCCCCAGCCTGTTCTCCGCCGCCGGCATCGACCGTCTGCTCACCCTGGCGCGCACCCTGCTGAGGATGTCGCCCCTGGCGGAGATCACCCTGGAAGCGAACCCCGGCACCTTCGAGGTGGCGCGCTTCCGGGCCTACCGGTCGGCCGGGGTGAACCGGCTCTCGCTGGGCATCCAGAGTTTCCATGCCCGCCACCTGGAGGCCCTGGGCCGCATCCACGACGAACGCGAGGCCCGTGCGGCGGTCGAGGCGGCGCTGTCGATCTTCGACAACGTCAACCTCGACCTGATGTACGCCCTGCCCGGCCAGAGCCTCGCCGAGGCCGAGGCCGACCTGCGCGCGGCGGTCGATTACCGCCCGCCGCACCTGTCCGCCTACCACCTGACCCTGGAACCCAACACCGCCTTCGCCGCCGCTCCGCCCGCGCTGCCCGACGCGGACCTGGCGGCGGACATGCAGGAGGCGGTGGAGGCGATCCTGGCCGGGGCGGGCTACGCGCACTACGAGACCTCCGCCTACGCCCTGCCCGGCCAGCGCTGCCGGCACAATCTCAACTACTGGCGGTTCGGCGACTACCTGGGCATCGGCGCGGGCGCGCACTCCAAGTTGAGCTTCCACGACCGGATCGTCCGCCAGGCGCGCGTGCGGCATCCGCGCGAATACCTGGAGCGGGCCGGCACGCCGGCGGCCCTGGCCGAGGACCGTCCGGTCGGCCGCCGTGACCTGCCGTTCGAGTTCATGATGAACGCCCTGCGCCTGACCGGGGGCTTCCCGGTCGACCTGTTCCAGGCGCGCACCGGCCTGCCGATCTCGGCCGCCGCCCGGGGGGTGGAGGAGGGGGCAAGACGTGGCCTGCTGGAGCGGGACCTCCGCGAGATCAGGCCGACGCCGCTCGGGCGGCGCTTCCTCAACGACCTGCTGGGCCTCTTCCTCGACTAGCCGAGGGTGGCGCGGCGCCGCTCCATCATCTGCTGCAGCAGGGGCGCGCAGATCACCTCCAGGGCGAGCTTGAGCTTGCCGCCGGGGACGATCATGGTGGAGGGGCGGGTCATGCGCGCCTTGGGGATGCGCTTGAGGAGATCGGGGAAGTCGTGCCGCTCGCGGTCGCGGAAGTGGATCACCAGGGCCGACTCATCGGGGGTGGGCACGTCGCGCGCCACGAAGGGGTTGGAGGTGTCCACCAGCGGGATGCGCTGGATGTTGATGTCGGTGAGCCCGAACTGCGGCACGATGTAGTGGATGTAGTCGTCCAGGCGGCGCTGGATGGTCTCCAGGGCCAGTTCGGGGGTGCAGCCGTGCCGGTCGCAATCGCGGTGGATCTTCTGGATCCACTCCAGGTTGATGGCCGGCACCACGCCGATCAGTAGATCCACATGCTGGGCCACGTCGATGCCCGGACGGCCGACGCGGCGGTCGATCTCCGGCGGGAAGTGGCGCGCATCCACCTTGCGCCGCGTCCAGGTCTGGGCGATGACGCCGCCGTGCTGGCCCTCGTAGAGCAGCACGTCGCTGCCCGGCGGCAAGGGTTTCCAGGCGGTGAACTCGCCCACCGCCATGCCCAGCTTGGCGGCGTGCTCCGCGTTGTGGGCATATTCCCGGTAGATGCCGCTGCCCATCTCGCCGTAGGTGCGGAAGAAGTCCTCCAGTTCCGGGAAATGGTTGCACTCCGGCCCGAACCAGGACAGGCCGCGTCCGCTGGCGCGCGCCTCCGCGAGCAGGGCGTCGAACTGACGCTCTGTGTAGCGCCGGAAGCCGTCGCCATGGACCAGGGCGGGCTTGATGCCGAGGCGACGGAAGACGTCCTTGAAGGCATGCCGGACGGTGGACAGCCCGGCGCCGGACGAACCGGTCACGGCGATGATGGGGTGCTTCTGGGACATGGGCGCGACTCTCCCGTGCGACGGACAGGACAGGGGGCATCTTAGCATCGCGACCTCGTCGGCCCGCAAGCGCCGAACATCCTTGCCGGCCCGTCCCGTTCGCGGCGCATAATCCCCATCCCGGCGCCAGCGCCACGTTGAGGTCCAGCAACCCCAGGAGTCCGGCCACCTTGTCTTTCCCCGAGTCCCCCGCCAGTCCGACGCCGGGGCGGCGCCATCCGCCGGCCGATGCGTGGCGGGCGCGTTCGGCCACCATACAGCGGATGGTCCAGGTGGACGCGCGACGGGTGTTGCTCCGCGCCCTGGGCTTGGGGCTGGTCTTCTCGCTGCTCCTGGCGCTGCTGTTCTATGCCTATTACCGCGCCGAATACCGCAACGGGGTGGCGCTGCTGGCGGCCGGCAAGGTGCGCGTGCTGCATCTCGCGTCCCAGGCCCTAGGCCAGGAAATGGCCTCCATCATGTCCGACCTGCGCTACCTGTCGCGGCACAACGAACTGACCGACTTTCTGGAGGTTGGCACCCCCGCGGTCACGCGGCGGCTGGCCGAGGAATACGCCGCCTTCATCCGCCAGAAGCGCAACTATGACCAGCTCCGCTTCATCGACCCGCACGGCCGGGAGCGGATCCGCGTGGTCAACGTGGACGACGGCGTGCGCATCAGCCCCGAAGCCGAGCTCCGTGACATGGAGGACCGCTACTACCTGCCCGAGTTGCGCAAGCTGCGCGAGGGGGAGATCTACGTCTCGCCGATGGACCTCGACACGGCGCGCGAACAGCCCACCAAGCCGGTGATCCGCATGGGCATGCTGGTGACCGACCGGCAGGGCCGGCCGCGGGGCTGGGTCGTGATCAGCTACCGGGCACGCATCCTTCTGGAAATGATCCGCAACACCGCCGGGGCCGGCAACGATATCTGGCTGCTGAACGACGCGGGCTACTGGCTCATGGGCCCCGATCCGGCCGACGAGTGGGCCTTCATGTATCCGGACCGGCTGGATCACCGCTTCTCCCTCCGCCAGCCTGAGGCCTGGCGGGAGATGCAGCGCCACGAGGTGGGCGTCCACCAGACCGAGGGGGTAGATCTCATGTATCTGCGCGTTTATCCCCTGGTGTCTCCGGCGGCGGGGGCCGACACGCGGACGATCGCCCGGCCGGTGTCGGCGGAGCGCTACCACTGGCTGCTGGTGGCCGTCATCTCGCCTCAGTCCATGGCCGGCGCCAACGCGCAGCTGATTCGGCGCCTGCTTGTCATCTACGGCGCGCTGGCCCTGTTCGCCTTCGCCGTGGCCGCCGCACTGTCCCGTGCCGCCATGCGGGGGCGCGCCCTGTCCGGGGCCCTGGAGAAGGTGCTGGACAGCGTGCCCATGCTCATCTCCTACGTGGACGCCGAGGAACGCTACCGCTTCAACAACATGGCCTACTTCCACGCCCACGGCATCCCGCCCGACGAGATCTACGGCAGGACGGTGCGGGAGGTGCTCGGGGAGGCCGCCTATCAGGCCGTCCTGCCCCATATACGCCGGGTGTTGTCAGGGCACCGGGTCGATTTCGAGATGCGCATCGACTACGCGGCGGTGGGGCCGCGCGACATGGTGGTGGCCTATGTGCCGGACGTGGCGGGCAATGGCGAGGTGCGCGGCTTCTACGCGGTGGTCAACGACGTCACCCAGATCAAGGACAGCGAGCGGCGCGATCGCCAGCGCCTGCTGGAACTGGCGCACGTCTCCCGCCTGGCCAGCGTCGGCGAGGTGACCACCGAGATAGCCCACCAGATCAACCAGCCGCTGACCGCCATCGCCATGTACAGCGCCGCGGCCCTGCGCACCCTGGGGCAGGCCGCGGAGCACAGCCAGGTGGCGGACTGGCTGGAGGCGATCAACGCCCAGTCGCGACGGGCCAGTGAAGTGGTCCGGCGCCTGCGCCGCTTCGTGCGCAAGGGCGAGGTGCAGCGCCAGACGGTGGACCTGAACGAGCTGGTGGGGGAAGTGGTGGCCCTGATGGACATGGAGGCCAAGTCGCGCCAGGTGGAGATCGGTACCCGGCTGGCGCAGTGGCTGCCGCCGGTGCTGGCGGACCGGCTGCTCATCGAGCAGGTGATCTACAATCTGACCCGCAATGGCATGGAGGCGGTGGCCGGTCAGGCGGGGGCGCGGCGGGTGGATATCCGCACCTACGCCGAGGGGCCCTGGGCGTGCGTCGACGTCGCCGACACGGGACCTGGCGTGGAGGCGGATCTGGGCGAGCGCATCTTCGAGTCCTTCACCACCCTCAAGGCGGACGGCCTGGGGGTCGGCCTGGCCCTGAGCCGCTCCATCGTCGCATCCCACGAGGGCGAGATCCGCTACCACAACCGTCCGGAAGGAGGCGCCGTGTTCACTTTCAGGTTGCCCGCCAAGGCGGCATGAGCGCGACCTACCACCCCGTCATCCACATCGTCGACGACGACGCGGCGGTGCGGGAGGCCCTCTGCGCCCTGCTCGGGTCGGTGCATCTGCCCGCCCGGGCCCATGCCACGCCGGAGGATTTCCTGGCCGCGGCGGGTCCGGACATGGCAGGCTGCCTGCTGCTGGACGTGCGCATGCCGGGCATGGGCGGCCTGGAACTGCAGCGCCTGCTGCCCGAGCATGGCATCACCCTGCCGGTGATCATCATCACCGGCCATGGCGACGTCCCCATGGCTGTCAGGGCAATGAAGGCCGGCGCGGTCGACTTCATCGAAAAGCCCTTCAACGACCAGGATCTGCTCGACCGCATCCAGGCCGCCCTGGCGACGGACGCCGAGGCCCACCGACAGCGCGCCGAGCGGCGCGAGGCCACTCGCCGGCTCGGCCAGCTCACGGCGCGCGAACAGGAGATCCTGGCGCTGCTGGTCAGCGGCCAGCCGAGCAAGAAGATCGCCGCCGCCCTGGGCATCAGCGAACGCACGGTGGACGTGCATCGCTACAACATCATGCACAAGAGCGGCACTCGGACACTGGCCGAGCTGATCCAGATCTGGGGACTGCTGCATCCCGGCGCGCCTCCCGAAACGCCCACGCCATAAAGAATTCTTTAGCCGGACAAAGATCTTCCCAATTCACGTCCTTGGTGCGTTTCTACTAGGCTTCGTAGGGTATTCGTGGTGAATGTCTATTAATGGGTCATGCCCGCGATGGTTCGTGGGCCTCTGTCGAGAACGAACGTGGAGGTGCGTATGCGGCAAGCAGAGGATTTTGTCGTCGAGTGGGCCATGCACGCCGGCGAGCGGCCGCGTCAGCCCTTCGTGGCGGTGCGCAATGGCGATCGCAGGATCGGTCTATACCGGGTCAAGGGCCAGGACAAGGACACCCTGATCCTGTCGCATGGGGGGATCTCCTTCCCCGTCGGCACGCGGCTGATCCTGGAGGATTGCCAGATGGCCCTCAAGGATCGTCAAGGCGCCATCCCGGCCCTGGTGGTGGGAAACGATCAGGCGGGGATGCGGCTGGCCCTCTGACTGACGCGCCG
>JALOTG010000324.1 GCA_025458005.1 Thiobacillaceae bacterium | reverse complement strand
GCCCCCTCCGCCACCTTCTGCAGCAGGGCGAGCTCCTGCTCCGAGAGGTTCACCCGCCGGCGGGTATGCCGGGGCACCACGCTGCCGGTGAAGACCGCCTTGGGCACCTCGCCGAAGATGCCGGCCACGGCCTTCACCCGCTTGCCGGCCTCCGCGTCAGCGCCGGGCAGCCAGTCGCTGCGGGACAGGTCGCGCAGTTCCTGCCGGATCAGGTAGCGCTCGAAGCGCACCGGGGTTTCGAACACGCCCCGAATCCTGCGCGTCACTTCCCGGATCAGCTTGCGGCCTTCGTCGTCGGTCATCAGGTCCTTGCGCACCAGAGTCTTCACCTGGCGTACCCGGAAGTCATACTCGACGATCAGACCCGCCACGGTGTAGCCATAGGGGGAACGGAAGCCCAGCTCCAGGGAGACCGGTTCCCGAGACTTGAGGATAGAGAAGATCAGCCCCTTCCTGGCCGCACCCTCGAGGTGCTGCTCGCACTCCCGCCCCAGCTCGTCCAGGGCCGTCTTGAGGCTCAGGATGCGCTCTCCGGTGTCGATGAGCGCCCAGTCGGCATAGGGGTTGTCATTGCCGGACAGGTACCAGATGGAACGCAGGGCGGCGGCCACCCGCTTGCCGCCGACGATGGGTTGCAGGTTGCCCTGGGGATCCCGCGCCCGGCCCATGAACAGGCGATGGGCCTCCTGGGTATGCAGCACCATGGCGTCCGGCGTCTCGTCGATGAGACCGCCCGCCTGGACGGCGGCCTCGGTGTCCGGCACCACCGCGTCCGCCCCCTGGCGCAGCCGCCAGGCGGACTGCATGCCTTCCAACTGGCGCAGGCGTTCGGTGTATTCGACCAGCCTGGGCCAGCGGGGGTCGGACTCGTCGGGCTGCTCTGCCTGGAGCAGGTCGGCCAGGGCCATGCGCTCCGCTTCCAGGTCGTAGCCGTCGGCGAAGGGATGCGACAGGGCTGGGGTCGATAGGGCGTGTGGGTTCATGATGATCCTCGATGGTTCAGTGGGGTGATCCGGGGGACACCGCCCTTGCGCCAGGGCCATGCCGGTCGGAACGGTTGCGCCAGGGGAGGCATGGGGTGTTCGCAGTGCGAACACCCCCGATATCCCGGCGCGGTTTCATCGCCCGTCCCCCTGCGCGCCCATCCCGAGCTGCGCCCGCAGGCGTGCCAGGTGCTCCCGGACGGCCAGGCGGGCGACGTGGTCGGGGCCCTGGCGCAGTGCCTCCCGGGCCAAGCGCTGGGTGTTCGCACGTGCTTCGGCCTCCTGGCGGGCCTGGGCGACGCGATAGGCGATGGTGGGCAGGAAGCGGCCGGCGTGTGCAGATAGCCCAGGGGGTTGCGGATCTCCCGCCCCCGCACCATGCCGGCATGCTCGTCCAGCACCAGCTGGCGCAGCTCGGGGGCAAGCTCGGCGAGCCAGGTGCGGGCCACCGCCTGCTCGCTGGGCAGCAGGGTGCCGGAGAAGACCAGGAGGGGGTCCGGCACTTCGATCTCTGCGTTCCCCCTCCCACCCCATTCCTTGGCGACGGGGATGGCTACTTCGGCAGGCGGCACCGGGGAGGGGGCTGGGGGTGGGTAGGGGTTAATTTCTTGAAGTGTTTCGCCCGCGCGCGAGGACGAGCCGCCAAGCCGCACCGGATGCGGGCTGGCGCCAGATGGCAAGTTCCCGGAAAGCGGCCAACCGGTTGGCCGGTTGGCCGATGCCCTGTCGGCCACTTCATCGCATCCCTGTTGGCCGGTTTGTCCGTGGCCAGGATGGCGGGATGCGCCAGGCTGGATGGCCGGTTCCTCCATCCCCTGATTGGCGCAGGGCGCCATACTGGTTTGCCGGGTCTCGCCGGTCCCGTCATGACTCTCCTCCAGGGCAACGAGCAGCCGGTCGAGGCACGGACGCATCACCCGCCGGGCGGGGAGCCCCCGGGCCCAGCATGCCTCCAGCAGGCCCTGGCCGGCGAGCCGGGTCCGGGCCCCGTCCACTTCGTGGCGGGTGAGCCGGCAGTGACGGCCGATGAGATCGGGGTAGTAGTTGAGCCAGCCGGTGCTGAATGCACCCATGGCCAGATCCTTGCGGCAGGCAAGGAGCAGGTGGGAGAGAAGCAGGCCGCCGGACAACGACCCCGCCACCAGGGCCAGGCGCCGGTACAGGGCCGCCGGCCGGCCCAGCAGACGGCGCAGCATCGGATCGTCCCAGTCCCAGGCGGTGAGGCTGGCCTGGGCGGCCTCGGCGAGCCGCGCGGCCAGACGGTCCAGATCGACCCGAAAGTGCAGGCGCGCCGGCATGCCGCGCCGTGCTTCTTGAATGAGCCCGGCGGCCACCAGGACGCGCCTGGCACTTTCCTGCTCGTGCCGGGACAGTCCCGTCTCCCGCTGCCACTCGGCCCGGGTCTTCCAGAACCAGCCGTCCCGCTCGGGGTGATGCCGCAGCCAGTTGCGGGTCCAGATTAGGGCCACGGACAGCAGGGCGGCGGCCTTGTGGCTGCCGCAAATGGGCGTGAGGGAGGGGAAATAGGTGATGTAGTCGCCGTCCAGCAGCGCCTTGAGGCGGTTCAGTTCCTGCAGACGGGCGCGCCGATCGTCAGCCACCGAGGCGCTCCGCCCAGTGCTCGGCCGCCTGGCGCTCCAGGGCTTCTCTGAGCCGTCGCCAGTTGACTCGGAACCCGAGCTCCGCCGGCATACCTACTCGGCGCTCCTCCAGGAGGCCCCGCTCCCGGAGTTGGCGCCGGGCGGTCTCCTGTTCCCGGCGTGTGAGGCCGGTGTCCCGCTCCCACTCGCCCTGGGTGCGGGTGAACCAGCCGTGACTGTCCTCGGGGAGGGACTCGTAGGCATACCCGGCATAGGACAGGAACAGGGCGGCGGTGATGCCGCCGGCCACGGGCACGTAGGCCCGGTGGAAGACAATGGGCTCGTCCAGGAGGTCCAGCATCAGGGCCGTATCCAGGGGACGGAGGGTGGCACCGGTCCGATGGCTCATGCCTTCGCTCCTGCGGGTAGTCCTCCACCAAGGCCAGGTAGCGCTCAGCCGGATGCAGGTTGGCTTCTTGCAAGGCATGCCAACGGGCGTGGATGCGGTCCCGGGTATCCGGGTCCGGCAAGGGTGGCCGTCCCCGGGGCGCCTCCCCGCCGTGACGCGTGCGATGGCGGATGGCCAGGGCCACCGCCTGGGCACCGAAGAGCTCGGCCAGCAGGGCGCGCGGCGCCTGGTGGGCGATGCAACGCTCCAGGAGCCGGGATTCCGCGTTCAGCCGGTCCAGGGTGCGCAGGGCGTAGTCGAGGCTCGCCGGGTCCAGGCGGATGCCGATGCGCAGGTGCTTGATGTGGGCGAGGCGGATGACCTCCGTGGCCCGCAGGCCCAGCAGCCGTTCCACCAGCCGGCCGGAGAGTCCCGTTTCGGCCGAGTCGGTCGGCTCGCCCTGCTCCAGCCGCGCCAGCAGCACGGACAAGGTCAGCACGCGGTGGTGCGGGTCGTCCAGGGGGATCATCCGTTGCCCCGCCGGTGGGTGGGTTCCAGCAGGTGCCGGTAGGCGACCGGATCGGCGGTCCGCAACCGGGCGGCCATCTGTGCCAGTTCCAGGCATTGCACGGCCAGGGTCTCGTGCTGGAGCAAGTGGAGCAGCGACCAGGGATCGATGGCGGCCAGACCGCCTCGGGTGGTATGAGCGAGGAGGTCGTCCTCCACCAGGAAGGGATAGGCGGACTCGTCCATGCCCGCCTCACGCAAATACACCCGCCGCCAGCGGGAGGCCTCGGGCAGGTGAACTGCCAGGTCAGGATCCATCTGCCCGGAGGCGGCGGCCAGCAGCCACCAGAGGGTGCCGCGCAGGTCCTGCTCCTCGTCCTGGGGCAGAG
>JALOTG010000185.1 GCA_025458005.1 Thiobacillaceae bacterium | reverse complement strand
TGAGCCATCTCTATCGTAGGTTTAGGTTGAACCGTCTACGCCAACCTGATAGCGCCAGCCGGTAATGGAGCCTGCTCAGTTCTTGATGGCTTCAAGCTTATCTGCGATGTCCAAATATGCCGTCCAAACATCTTGTACAAGGTTGAAGTTGTAGGCACGTTGATCCGAGCGGGTGACCAATACGTTCGTCTCGGAGATCACGCGTAACTGATTATAAGCATTCCAGCGCCTGCCGAAGACGCCGGAGCTGAGCGCATTGCTGTTGTAATGCCGAGTGAATTCCAAGCCGGCTGAGTTGCGGTAGTCTGTTTCGGCTAGGTATTTGTTTCCGGTGCCTGCGTTGACCGGATTGCCGACCATGTTGTTACATGAATTTCCATTATTTTTAGGCGATTTGGTGTTGCAGGCCAGGTCACTAGGTGCGCATGTGAGCGTACAAATCTGGGAATTTGAAAATGTGAACCCAGTAGGGCATTGTACTGGCTCACCACCGAAATATATCGTGCCAGGACTGTCACACCAGCACTGCCGAGTGCGATAATAATAATATTTACCGTATAAATAGCCGCCAAATAAATTGCCAACAATAGTGCCCGGTGGATAGCATTTGTTCCACTCGCCTACATAATGTGTAGGGCATTGGTCTGGCGTGTCAAAGTAGACGGGGGTGGTTACTGTTCCCGCATAGCAAATATTCAGGAAAAACAGAGCCAAGAGTGATGTGGCGCGCATTAACGCAGTTAATAGCGAGGACAGACCAGGGTTTCCCCTCAAGCTACCCGCGATGCGGCATGCAAGTCTCAACAAAATGTTTCTCCCCTTGAGCGTAAACAGCGATTTATAAAAAGGGTCTCTGATAGCGAGTCTGCTTGTCAATCTCTCGAAAGTTATATGTCTTTCGCCAGTTTCTCCTCCGGCGCCCTCACCCGCCTGAACGCCCCCCAAAGCATCCCGTCGTAGGCGATCTTCATCGCAGCGCCGACCACCAGGGGCGAGCCCAGCGCCACGAACTGCATGATGAAGCCGGCGAAGGCCGGGCCGGCGGCCCAGCCGCCGAGGCGCACCAGGTGGGTGACGCCGGAGGCGAAGGTGCGCTCCTCGGGACGGACCATGGCCATGACGTAGGACTGGCGGGTGGGCACGTCCATCTCCACCAGGCCCTCGCGCAGCAGGAAGAGGACGGCGGCGGTGGCGAAGTCGGGGGCGATGGGGATGGTCATCAGCAGCAAGCTGGAGGGGATGTGGGTGAACACCATGGTGTTCACCAGGCCGATGCGCCGGGCCAGCCACGCGGCGGCCAGGTGGGAGAGGGCGTTGAGGAGGCGGGCGCCGACGAACAGGGCGGCGATGGCGGTGTCGGAGGCGCCGAACTGGGCGTGGAAGTAGTAGGCGAGCAGGGCCGAGCCGAGGAATCCGCCGGCGAGGGAATCCAGGGCGAAGAGGGCGGAGATGCGCGTCAGCCGACTGCGGCTCTCCGGGTTGAGGGCCAGGCGCTCTGCGCGCGCCGGCGTCTCCATGGCGGGCGACAGCCGCGCGGCCAGGCCGGCTTGCATCAGGTAGAGCAGGGCGTACAGCCCCAGCGCGGCCTGGAAGCCGGTCAGCCGGTCGACGCCGGCGGCGGCCAGTAATTCGGGCAGGGCGGCGAGGGCCGCGCCGAGGCCGTGGCCCACGTCCTGCAGCAGGTTGTACCAGGCGAAGGCGCGCGTGCGATGGGCGTCGTCGGTGGTGGCGGGCAGCATGGCCTGCTCGACGACCAGGGCGGCGCCGCGGTCGCGCCCCTGGCCGTTGACCATGCCCAGGAACGCCACCGCCAGCACGGCGCCGAGGGTGTCGAAGAGCAGGGCGCCCAGGCCGCCGGCGGCGGAAAACAGGGCCAAGGCGAGGAGCGCGCGCCGCCGGCCGAGCCGGTCGGCGAGCAGGGTGACGGCCAGCACCGCCAGGGTGGCCCCGGCCAGGCCGGCGCTCACCGTCAGGCCGATCGCGCCCGGGCTGAACGCCAGTCGGGCGAGGTAGAGGCCCAGCAGCACGCCCATCAGCCCGGTGGCCAGGGCGCGCAGGAAGGTGGCGGCGTAGAGCAGGGCGCGGTCCGACATGGACCGCATTGTGCTATGGCGAGTGTCGGGAGGGCAGGGGGACGGTCAGGCGGGGAGGGGGTGACCGAGCGGCGGCCCGCCTTTCCGCTCGCGCTTGGCCTGATACATCTTGGCGTCCGCCGCGTTGAGCAGGGCCTCCAGCTGCCGGCCATCCTCGGGGTAGATGGCGTGGCCGATGCTGCAGCGCGGGACGAGGGTCAGGCCCTCGATATCGACGGGGCGGCCGACCTCCTCCTCCAGCTTGCGGCACAGCCGTCGCTGCTCCTCCGCGCCGCCGACGCCGCACAGGATCAGGGCGAATTCGTCGCCGCCCAGGCGGGCGACGGTGTCGGTGCTGCGCACGGCATGGGTCAGCCGCTCGCCGACGCGCTTGAGCAGGGCGTCGCCGACGGCGTGCCCATGCCGGTCGTTGACCGGCTTGAAATCGTCCAGGTCGACGTAGACCACCATCAGTTCCAGGCCGTCCTGGCGGGCGCGCTCCAGGTCCTGGCGCAGACGCTCGTAGAACAGCACCCGGTTGGCCAGGCCGGTGAGCGGGTCGTGCGTGGCGCGATGCTCGAGCTCGTGGCCGATGCTCTCCAGCTGCTGCATCTGCGCGCAGGTGGTGCGGGCGTAGCGCAGCAGCTGCCGCCCGGTGACGAGGGCGATGAGCAAGCCCAGGGCGAGCAGGCTGCCGCCCAGGGCGATGCTCACCGAACGGGCGCTCCGGGCGTCGTGCCGGGCCGCGGCCAGGGCGGAGGAAATCTGGTCCCGCTCATAGCGCAGCAGGCGCTCGGTGAAGTCGGTCATGCGCAGGTTGAGCGGGCGCAGCTCGCGCTCGATCAGGTCGCGCGCCGCCTGCAGCTGGCCGCGCGCGGCGAGGTCGCTGATCGACTCGTGCAGCTCGACGATGCGCACCACCAGGGCGTCCTGTTCATCGATGCGGGTCCGCTCGAAAGCGTCCAGCGGCATCTGCTTCAGTTCGCGGCGCGCCTTGCCGACCCGGTAGCCCCACTTGATGTAGTGCTGGAAATGCTCGTCGCGCTCGAACTGGTCGGTGCTGAGGACCTGGTAGACCAGGGCGCTGTGCCGGTTGTGCGAGGCCTCCTGCAGGTCGCTGGCGAGCTGGATCTTGCGGTTGCGCTCCTCGACGATGTGGCGCATCTTGTCTTCCAGGGCGCTGACCCGCCAGATGGCGTGGACGGTGAACAGCGCCATGAGCACGATCAGCACGCCGAAGCCCATGCCGATGAGCACCAGGAAGCGGCGCGAGGCGCGCCTGGTCAGGTTGGCGACTTGGGGGCTGGACGGTAGATGCAAGGCGGGCCTTCCGCAACGGCTATCCTGATCGTTAACGGCGGTGTCGATGAACGGCTTGAGGCTATGGATTCAATCTAGGCACAGGAATCAGTCTGCATGGAAGGCGTTGAATTCAATGTCGTGATCCCCGCCCGCCACGCCTCCACCCGCCTGCCCGGCAAGCCCCTCGCCGACATCGCCGGCAAGCCCATGGTGGTGCGGGTGGCGGAACGGGCGGCGGCGAGCGGCGCGCGGGAGGTGTGGGTGGCCACCGACCACGAGGGCGTCGCCGAGACCGTGCGGGCGCACGGCTACAGGGTGTGCATGACCTCGCCGGACTGCGCCTCGGGCACCGACCGGCTAGCGGAAGTGGCCGTCCGGCGCGGATGGCCAGACGACGCGGTGGTGGTCAACGTCCAGGGCGACGAGCCCCTCATCGACCCCGAGCTGGTGCGTCGGACGGCCCGGCTGCTGCACGAGCGGCCGGACGCCGCCATCGCCACCGTCTGCCATCCCCTTCACGACCCCGCGGAGGTGTTCAACCCCAACGTGGTGAAGGTGGTGACGGACGCCCGGGGCTATGCCCTGTACTTCTCCCGCGCGCCGATCCCCTGGGCGCGCGACGCCTGGGCGCATGCCTCACCCCTCACCCCTCACTCCTCACTCCCGCAGGGACTGCCGGTGTTCCGCCACGTCGGCCTGTACGCCTATCGGGTCGGCTTCCTGAAGGCCTATCCCGGACTCGCCCGGCCGCCGCTGGAGCACTTCGAGGCCCTGGAGCAGTTGCGCGCCCTGTGGCACGGCCACCGCATCGCGGTCATCACCAGCGACCGGCCCAGCCCGCCGGGGGTGGACACCGAGGCCGACCTGGCGGCGGTGCGGCGGTTGTTCGCCGAACGGCCGGGACCCTGAATCGTCCGGCTGGCCGGGCCCCCTAAAGAAGTTGTATGCCCTGATAACCTCGATTTATAAGCAAATACAAAAAATTAACTATCAATGAACCGCAGGGTTGAATACCCTACTCGGCGCTCCAGATTTCCAGTCATTTCAACCCATTCCCGGCACAAGGGATTGTTTTAGCGAGGCTTTTCATGCGATTGATCCTACTCGGCGGCCCCGGCGCGGGCAAAGGCACCCAGGCCAACTACATCAAGGAAAAATACGGCATTCCCCAGATCTCCACTGGCGACATGCTGCGCGCCCACGTCAAGGCCGGCACCGAGCTGGGCGTGAAGGCCAAGGCGATCATGGACGCTGGCGGCCTGGTGTCCGACGACATCATCATCGGCATGGTCCAGGCCCGTCTCAAGGAAGACGACTGCAAGGCCGGCTACCTGTTCGACGGCTTCCCCCGCACCATCCCCCAGGCCGAGGCCATGAAGGCCGCCGGCGTGCCCATCGACGCCGTGGTGGAGATCGACGTGCCCGACGCCGAGATCATCAAGCGCATGTCCGGCCGCCGCGTGCACGTAGCCTCCGGCCGTACCTACCACGTCGTCTTCAACCCGCCCAAGGTGGCCGGCAAGGACGACGTCACCGGCGAGGACCTGATCCAGCGCGACGACGACAAGGAAGAGACGGTGAAGAAGCGCCTCGACGTCTACCACGCCCAGACCGAGCCGCTGGTGAAGTTCTACGGCGACTGGGCCGCCACCGGCGACGCCAAGGCGCCCAAGTACATCAAGGTGTCCGGCGTCGGCTCGGTGGACAGCATCACCAGCGCCGTGTTCTCCGGCCTGGATGCGGTCAAGAAGTAAGCCCGCCGACACGCAGATGAGCATTTCCGGCTTCACCCAGGCGGATCTCGCCCTGGTCAGGGCGACCCTCAAGGAGCGCTTCGGCCACGACGTGGACGTGCAGGAGGTGGACACGGAGGTGCGCCTGTCCGACGCGGACCGCGAGCTGACCGCCTGCCCGGCCCTCTACTGGAAGGAGGAGGACTGCGCCTTCGTCGTCGCCAAGGCCGGCGAGGCCGCCTACCGGGCGATGTTCTTCTACTCGGTGAAGTACCGCTACGGCACCGGGCGCGAGGAATACGACAATCTGGGCGACTGCGTCATCACCCTGCTCAAGGTGCAGGAGGACGTGGCCCGCGAGCGCGCCGAGGAAACCGGCAATCCCTGAACACCAAGCGCGGCGCGGCCGCGCTTTTTTTGAGTTGAACGGAGAGACATCCATGGCCAAGAAAAAGAACGCGTTCTACGCCCAGTCCGGCGGCGTGACCGCCGTCATCAACGCCTCCGCCTGCGGCGTGATCGAGACCGCGCGCAAGCATTCCGACGTCATCGGCAAGGTCTACGCCGGCCGCAATGGCATCATCGGCGCCCTCACCGAGGATCTGATCGACACCAGCAAGGAGTCCGACGCCGCCATCGCCGCGCTGCGCTCCACCCCGTCCGGCGCCTTCGGCTCCTGCCGCTACATGCTGAAGAGCCTGGAGGCAAACAAGCGCGAGTACGAGCGCCTGATCGAGGTGTTCAAGGCGCACAATATCGGCTACTTCTTCTACAACGGCGGCGGCGACTCCGCCGACACCTGCTACAAGGTAAGCCAGCTGTCCGAGGCCAT
>JALOTG010000184.1 GCA_025458005.1 Thiobacillaceae bacterium | reverse complement strand
CGCCACCCGACGCTAACCGCATCAACCGGGCTATCGATGCGAAACGGATGAACCTGGCCTGCGACTGGATCGCCGCGTCGGCTGCGCCTTCTCTCCATGAACCATCCCCACCCGACAGGATCCGCATCCAGCAGGTCGTCGATCTCGAATGCATGAGTCTGGCATGGGGCTGGATTGCCGCGTCGGCTACGCCTCCTCGCAATGACGTCATGGCGAGGCACGCAGTGCCGTGGCGATCCAGGACATGCCAGGCTGTCTGGCCCATCCCGCTTCCGGTTCATGGCCCATGTGCAGTTCCGGTCAGGCCGGAACAGGAGGCTCGCGATGACGTCATCGCGAGCCGAGTAGCGTGCGCTGTGCGCACGACCGGTCACGTGCGCACAGCGCACGCTACGCATGGACAAAGCTGGAGAATCGCAGAGGCCCGTAGTCCGCCCGCGCGGGCGTGACCAATAGGTATGCGAGGGGCCTCAGGTGCCCTTCTTGACCGCCTTCGTCTTGGCCGGCCTGAGGCCGACGGGGGTGAGGCCGTAGGTCCAGCGCTTGCGCCAGGCGCCGTGGACCAGGTTGGGGTACTCGGCCTTGCCCAGGCTGCCGTTGTAGCGGCCGAGCGCCCGGAACAGGTCGCCGCGCTCGATGTCCAGGTAGTGGCGCAGGATGGTGCAGCCGTAGCGCAGGTTGGTGCGCAGGTGGAACAGGTTGTGCTCGCGGGTGCCGATGACGTCGGTCCAGAACGGCATCACCTGCATGAAGCCCTGGGCGGTGGCGGAGGACACGGCGTACTTGCGGAAGCCGCTTTCCACCTCGATCAGGCCCAGCACCAGCTCGGGGTCGAGGCCGGCGCGGGTGGCCTCGTAGTGGACGGTGTTGAGGAAGTCCATGCGGAATTCCTCGTCGGGGATGTAGCGGGACAGGCGGTCGGACATCTCGGCCAGCCAGGCCTTTACGTAGGGGTCGTCGGCGAAGGCGGCCTCCTTGCGGGCGGAGTCGGCCACCGCCTTGGACAGCTGCGACTTGACGCTGGCGGACAGCGGTTCGTACTTCTGCGCGCCGGCCAGGGCGGCGCCGCCGGCCAGCATCGGCAGGGCGGCGAGGGCCAGGCGGACGGCGAGTTTCTTCACGACGTGTTGCGGCATGACTTGACGCGTTCCTCGATGAATCGGAATGCTCCTTCCTGAGCAATTTTCGTGCCACTGGTGTCCCGGCGACCCTGGTACTCCAGTTGCCCTTCCTTCAGTCCCCGCTCGCTGACCACGACGCGGTGCGGCACGCCGATCAGTTCCATGTCCGCGAACATGACGCCGGGGCGTTCGTCCCGGTCGTCCAGCACAACGTCGATGCCGGCGGCGAGCAGCTGACTGTAAAGATTATCGACAACTTCGCGGATTCCTTGATGGCGGTGGTAGCCGAGCGGCACGATGGCCAGCTCGAACGGCGCCATGGCCTGGGGGAAGACGATGCCGCGCGCGTCGTTGCCCTGCTCGATGGCGGCGCCGACGATGCGCGAGACGCCGATGCCGTAGCAGCCCATGACGGCGACCCGGCTCTTGCCCTGCTCGTCGAGGAAGCGGGCGTTCATGGCCTGGGAGTACTTGCTGCCCAGCTTGAAGATGTGGCCCACCTCGATGCCGCGGCAGATGTCGAGCACGCCCTTGCCGTCCGGCGAGGGGTCGCCGGCCACCGCGTTGCGCAGGTCGGCCACTTCGGGCTCGGGCAGGTCGCGCTGGAAGTTGACGCCGGTCAGATGGTAGCCGTCCTCGTTGGCGCCGCAGACGAGGTCGGCCATGACCGCCACCGCGCGGTCGGCGAAGATGGGGATGCGCAGCCCGAGCGGGCCCAGGGAGCCGACGCCGCAGCCGACGGCGGCGCGGATCTCGGCGTCGGAGGCGAATTCCAGCGGGCTCGCCACGCCCGGCAGCTTGGCCGCCTTGACCTCGTTCAACGCATGGTCGCCGCGCACCAGCAGGGCGACCAGATTGTGTTCGTGGCCTTCCTCGCCGCGCACGATGAGGGTCTTCACCACCCGCTCGGCGGGCAGCTTGAGGTAGGCGCAGACCTCGTCGATGCTGTGCTGGCCGGGGGTGGGCACCTTGCGCATCTCCTCGGCGGGGGCCGGGCGCGGCGCGGCGGGGGCGACCGCCTCGGCCAGCTCGACGTTGGCGGCGTAGTCGGAGTCGGGGCAGTAGGCGATGGCATCCTCGCCGCTGTCGGCCAGGACGTGGAACTCGTGCGAGCCGGAGCCGCCGATGGCGCCGGTGTCGGCCGCCACGGCGCGGAACTTCAGGCCCAGGCGGGTGAAGATGCGCGAGTAGGTCTCGTGCATCACCCGGTAGGTGGCGTCCAGGCTGGCCTCGTCGGCGTGGAAGGAATAGGCGTCCTTCATCAGGAACTCGCGCGCGCGCATGACGCCGAAGCGCGGCCGGATCTCGTCGCGGAACTTGGTCTGGATCTGATAGAAGTTGACCGGCAGCTGGCGGTAGGAGTGGATCTCCTTGCGGGCGATGTCGGTGATGACCTCCTCGTGGGTGGGGCCGAACAGGAAGTCGCGTTCGTGACGGTCGCGGATCTTCAGCATCTGCGGGCCGAACACCTCCCAGCGGCCGGACTCCTGCCACAGCTCGGCGGGGATCACGGCGGGCATGAGCAGTTCCAGCGCCCCGGCGCGGTTCATCTCCTCGCGCACGATGGCCTCCACCTTGCGCAGCACGCGCAGGCCGAGGGGCATCACGGTGTAGAGGCCGGAGCCGAGCAGCTTGATGAGCCCGGCGCGCAGCATCAGTCTGTGGCTGACCAGCTCGGCCTCGGCCGGGGCCTCCTTGCTGGTGGAGAGGAAAAATTGCGAAATGCGCATAATGGGCGGGTCGAATCGGAAAACCCGCATCTTAGCAAATGAGGCTTTTTTCCCGTCAGGGCCGCGATCGGGCCCAGGCCCCGGTGCAGATCAGCGAGAAGAACGGCGTGCGCCTGCTGCACCTGGGCGGCCCGGCGGTGCAGAGCGCCATGCGCCTGCGCGAGCCCGACACCCTGGAGCTGGAATACACCCGGGCGATGATGGCCTTCCTGCTGTTCCACGCCGCGCCGCGCGACATCGCCCTGATCGGCCTGGGCGGCGGGTCGATCGCCAAGTTCATCCATCGCCACCTGACGGACAGCCGCCTGACCGCCCTGGAGGTGAACCCGGAGGTGGTGGCGGCGGCGCGCGCCTGGTTCCATCTGCCCGCGGACGACGACCGGCTGGCGGTGCGCACGGCGGACGGCGCGGCCTTCGTGGCCGAGCAGCGGGCGTCCCTGGACGCGCTGCTGGTGGATGGCTACGACGCCCGGCGCATCGTCGAGGCCCTCGCCTCGGCCGACTTCTACCGCGCCTGTCAGGCGGCCCTGCGCCCGGGGGGCGTGGCCACCTTCAACCTGTGGGGGTCGGACGCGCATTTCGAGACCTACCGGGGACGCATCGAGCAGGCCTTCGCCGGGCGGCTGCTCCTGCTGCCGGCGGAGCGCAAGGGCAACATTGTGGTGTTCGCCTTCAGGGCGCCGCTGCCTGACCTGCGCTTCGAAGCCCTGCGTGTCCGGGCGAAGGCCGCCGAGGGGCGGTTGGGCCTGGAATTTCCCCGCTTCCTCGACCGCATGCGCGACTTCAATCCCTGCGCGGCGGACGGCTTCGCGCCGGGCGGCTAGCGCGCCCCGCCGACGCCGGGACGAGGGCGTCCGATCGGCTTTGCAAGCCGTGCGAAGGGTGGGAGAATGAGCAGCAATACTGCAACATTCGAGGACGGCCATGATCGACAAGGACGGTTACCGGCCGAACGTTGGGATCGTGTTGTGCAACGCCCGGAACGAGGTGTTCTGGGGCAAGCGGGTGAGACAGAATTCGTGGCAGTTCCCCCAGGGCGGCATCAAGTCGGGCGAAAGCCCCGAGGAGGCCATGTTCCGGGAACTGCAGGAAGAAGTCGGCCTGCGGCCCGGGCATGTGCGTATCCTGGGGCGGACCCGCAACTGGCTGCGCTACGAGGTGCCCAAGGAGTGGGTGCGCCGGGAGTGGCGCAGCCACTACCGCGGCCAGAAGCAGATCTGGTATCTGCTGCGGCTGACCGGCCGGGACTGCGATGTCTGCCTGCGCGCCACGGATCATCCCGAGTTCGACGCCTGGAGATGGAGCCAATACTGGGACCCGGTCGAGGCGGTGGTGGAATTCAAGCGCGACGTGTATCGCCAGGCCCTGGAGGAACTGGAAAAGTTCCTCGCCAGCCACGCTCTGCCGCGCACCCGCCATCCCTATTGCCACATGCCGCGAGCCCACATGGAGCGGCCCTGAGATGCGGACGCCGCGCTGACCCGGCGGCACAGCACATGGAGAGCAGATGAGCCGCGCATACAAGACCCTGCCCGTGTTGCCCCTGCAGAAGGGGGCCGGGTTTGTCAGGCCCCGGCAGGCGGTGCCGGATCGGGTCGGCCTGGATGACCCGGCCCTGTCGGTGATGACCGACTTCGCCCTCATCACCGCCCATACCACTTCTCCCATGGAGAACATCGAGGCGGCCCGCGCGCGCATGATCCACCAGGGCGTGCGCATGCTGCTGGTGGTGGACGAGCAGAACAGCATCCTCGGCCTGGTGACCTCCACCGACCTGACCAGCGAGAAGCCCATGCAGATCATCCGCAGCCAGGGCATCCGCCATTCGGACGTGCTGGTGAAGGACATCATGACGCCGCGCGAGAAGCTGGAGGTGATCTGCCTGGACGACCTGCAGAACGCGGTGGTCGGCGACATCGTCGCCACCCTGCAGGCCCAGGGCCGCCAGCATGCCCTGGCGGTGGAGCGCCAGGCGGATCGCAGCCAGGTGCTGCGCGGGCTGTTCTCCGCTTCCCAGATCGGCAAGCAGCTCGGCACCCCCATCCACACCATGGCCGTTGCGCGAACCTTCGCCGAGATCGGCGCGCAGCTCAGCGACTGAGGCGCGCGGCGGGTGAAGCTCACGGCGCGACCGGGCCAGGGACTGAGCGGGGCGCCGGACTGGCGGGCCGGCGAGCCGCTGTGGAAGGTGGTGCCCAAGCGGGACGCGACCGGCAAGCCCTACACCGATTTCATGATGCTGGCGCCGGGCCTCAACCGGCGCCCCGCCAGCGAGCGGGACAGCGTCCTGGTGCTGGTGCGCGGTGCGCTGGAATATTTCGGCGACGACGTGGTGTTCGCCGATTTCAACCTGTCCATGAACATTCTCTGGGTCTCCCTGCGCCACCGGCACGGCCTGATGAGCGAGGTGATCTACCTGCTGCGGGCGCGGGTGCCCATGCTGCGGCTGGTGGGGCACCATCCCGAGGCATGCCCGTGAAGCGAGCCATCCCGCTCATGTCGCGCCGGCTGGCGCCATGGATCTGTGCCCTGGCCGGCGCGGCGCATCTGGCCCTGGCCAACGCCGACACCCCGGTCGCGCCGGCGGCCGCGGCATCGGCGCCGGCGCCCGCCCACGCGCCCACGCCGCGGCCGGTCCCGGGGTATGTCTGGCTGCCCTTCTTCCCGTTCCCCGTTCCCGTGGCGCCCGGCACGCCCGCCGGTCAGCCGGTGCCGTTCCCGTTCCCGTTCTTTGGGGTGCCCTACCCCTACCCGATATCGCCCCAGGCCGTCCCTCCGACCCAGGCCGCGCCAGTCCCGGCGGAGGCCGCGCCAGCCGCGTCCGCCCCGCCGCCCGTGCCCGCCGAACCCACCCCCCCAACGATGGTCGAGACGGCGCGGCCGGAGCGGGTGGAACCCCCGGTCCCCGCCATGGAGGCGCCACCCGTCGAGATGCCGCCCGCCCCGACCGAACGGGACGCGGCGCCTATGGCGCCGACCACTGAACAGCCGCCCGTCGCGCCCGTCGACACCACGCCGGTCGCCGGGCCGGGCCGCGAGGCAAGCGGCGTGGCCGTGTTCCCCGCGCCCGCCGCGGTGGACATGAAGATGGCGCCTTTGCCGCCGGCCGCCGGCGCCG
>JALOTG010000183.1 GCA_025458005.1 Thiobacillaceae bacterium | reverse complement strand
CGGGTGGTGGTGCAGCTGCCCGGCGTGCAGGACACGGCCAAGGCCAAGGAGATCCTGGGCCGCACCGCCACCCTGGAGATCCGCATGGTGGACGAGGAGCGCATGCAGGACCCGGCCGCGGTGCAGTCCGCCATTGCCGGCCAGGTGCCCTTCGGCACGGAGCTGTACTACGAGCGCAACGGCGTGCCCCTGCTGGTTAAACGGGAGGTGGTGCTCACCGGCGAATACATCACCGACGCCCAGCCCGGTTTCGACAGCCAGACCAACCAGGCCGCGGTGCATGTGAACCTGGACGGCCGCGGCGGCCGCATCTTCAAGAACGTCACCCGGGAAAACGTGGGCAAGCGCATGGCCATCCTGCTCATCGAGAAGGGCAAGACGGAGATCGTCACCGCCCCGGTGATCCGGGAGGAGATCGGCGGCGGCCGGGTGCAGATCACGGGCATGGACTCGCCCCAGGAGGCCTCCGACGTGGCCCTGCTGCTGCGGGCGGGCGCCCTGGCGGCCCCCATGGAGATCGTGGAGGAACGCACCGTGGGCCCCAGCCTGGGGGCGGACAACATCGAGAAAGGCTTCAACTCCACCCTCATCGGCTTCGCCGCCATCGCCCTGTTCATGGTCATCTACTACCAGTTGTTCGGCGTGGTGTCGGTGCTGGCCCTGGCCACCAACATGTTCCTGCTGGTGGCCCTGCTGTCCATGCTCCAGGCCACCCTGACCCTGCCGGGCATCGCCGGCATCGCCCTGACCCTGGGCATGGCCATCGACGCCAACGTCATCATCGCGGAGCGCATCCGCGAGGAGGTCCGCAACGGCATGTCGCCCCAGGCGGCCATCTTCGCCGGCTACGACCGGGCCTGGGATACCATCCTGGACTCCAACATCACCACCCTCATCGCCGGCATCGCCCTGTTCTGGCTAGGTTCCGGTCCGGTGCGGGGCTTCGCGGTGGTGCTCTGCCTGGGCATCCTCACCTCCATGTTCAGCGCGGTGGTCGTCTCCCGCGCCATGGTCAACCTCACCTACGGCCGGGCCAAGCGCCTGGCCAAGGTCTCCATCTGAAGGACGCGCCGCCATGAGTCTTGAACTCTTCCACGTCAAGAAGGACATCCCCTTCATGCGCTTCGCGCGCAGCACCATCTTCTTCTCAGTGGCCTTCATCGTCGCCGCCATCGCCCTGCTGGCCACCCGGGGCCTGAACCTGGGGGTGGACTTCACCGGCGGCACGGTGATGGAGATTGGCTACCCCAAGGCCGCCGACATCCCCGCCATCCGCGGGCACCTGGCGAGAAATGGCTACGCCGACGCCCAGGTGCAGAACTTCGGCACCGCCCGGGAGGTGCTGGTGCGCCTGCCCGTGAAGCCGGGCATCACCTCCGCCCAGTTGTCCGAGAAGGTGCTGGTGGTCCTGAAGCAGGCCGACCCCAGCACCGAGCTGCGCCGGGTGGAGTTCGTCGGCCCCCAGGTGGGCAAGGAACTGCTGGAGGATGGCTCCCTGGCCCTGGTGGTGGTGTCCATCGGCATCGTGCTCTACCTTGCCCTGCGCTTCGAGTGGCGCATGGCCGTGGGGGCCATCTTCGCCACCGCCCACGACATCTTCATCGTCCTGGGGGTGTGGTCCCTTTTCCAGTGGGAGTTTTCCCTGACCGTCCTGGCGGCGGTGCTGGCCATCCTGGGCTATTCGGTGAACGACACCGTGGTGGTGTTCGACCGCATCCGGGAGAACTTCAAGAAGACCCGCATGACCAACGTGGCGGCCATCATGGACAACGCCAAGACCGCCACCCTGTCGCGCACCATCATCACCAGCAGTACCACCCTGCTGATGGTGCTGGCCATGCTGTTCCTGGGCGGGGAGGTGCTGTACGGCTTCGCCCTGTGCCTGGCCATCGGCATCCTGGTGGGCACCTATTCCTCCGTGCTGGTGGCCAGCCCCATCACCATGTGGCTGGGGGTGTCGCGCGAGGACTTCATCAAGCCGGTCAAGCAGGAGAGCGGCGCGGTGGTCTGAGGACCCCCCGCGCGATCCGCCGTCGGGGACACGCCGGGCCATGGAACTCCTCACCCTGTTCATCGACATCGTCCTGAACCTGGACCAGTACCTGGCCACCTTCGTCCAGGAGCACGGCCCATGGGTCTACGCCCTGCTGTTCCTGATCGTGTTCATGGAGACCGGCTTCGTCGTCACCCCCTTCCTGCCGGGCGATTCCCTCCTGTTCGTGGCCGGCGCCATCGCCGCGGCAGGCGGCATGGAGGTGGAGTGGCTGATGCTGACCCTGATCGTCGCCGCGCTGTGCGGCGACAACGTCAACTACTGGGTCGGCCGCCTGCTCGGGCCCAAGGTGTTCAGCTTCGAGGGCAGCCGCTGGCTGAAGCGCGAGAACCTGGAGCACACCCACGCCTTCATGGAGCGGCACGGGCCCAAGGCGATCATCATCGCCCGCTTCGTGCCCATCGTGCGCACCTTCGTGCCCTTCGTGTGCGGCATCGGCCGCCTCACCTACGCCCGCTTCCTGACCTACAGCGTCATCGGCGCCCTGCTCTGGGTCGGGCTGCTGGTGCCGGCCGGGTATCTGTTCGGCAACATCCCGCTGGTAAAAAACAACCTCTCGGCGGTCATCCTGCTGATCATCCTATTGTCCCTGCTGCCCGGCATGCTGGAATATCTGCGGCATCGACGCGCCAACCGGAGTCATTGAGATCCCACCATGCCCCCCCTGCTGATCGCCAAGACCGGTGAGACGCTGCAGGACTGCGCCCTGCGCTGCGGCGACTTCGAGCACTGGTTCGTGCGCGGCCTGGGGATCGACCCCGCGGACACGCGGGTGGTGTGCGTGCATCAGGGCGAACCCCTGCCCACCCATGGCGAGGTCAGCGGCATCGTCGTCACCGGCTCCCACGCCATGGTCACCGACCGGGCACCCTGGAGCGAGGCCCTCGCCGAGTGGCTCGCCGAGGCGGTGCCCAGGGGCCTGCCGGTGCTGGGGGTCTGCTACGGCCATCAGCTCCTGGCCCATGCCCTGGGCGGCGAGGTGGACTACCACCCGGCCGGGCCGGAGGTGGGCACCGTTCCGGTGCGGCTCACCCCGGCGGCCCAGACCGATCCGCTGCTGGGCAGGCTGCCGGAGGCCTTCTACGTCCACGCCACCCATGCCCAGAGCGTGGTCCGCCTGCCCCCCGGCGCCGTGCACCTGGCCGGCAACGCCTTCGAACCGCACCACGCCTTCCGGGTGGGGGAGCGCGCCTGGGGCGTGCAGTTCCACCCGGAGTTCGACATCCACAT
This sequence comes from Thiobacillaceae bacterium, assembly GCA_025458005.1. Lineage (GTDB taxonomy): Bacteria > Pseudomonadota > Gammaproteobacteria > Burkholderiales > Thiobacillaceae > JALOTG01. The sequence goes on along the minus strand of JALOTG010000183.1, from coordinate 2,728 downwards.
CATGCGCACCTACGTGCAGGTGCGCGCCGCCCGGTGCGAGAACCCCGACCGGGACTGGGCGGCGATTCGCGCCACGGTGCGCGACACGCCCGAATCGGCCGCCCTGTTGCGGCAGTTCGCCAACCTGGTCAAGACGGGCGAAATCGACGACTGACCGATCGTCAGCCGCCCGCCCGTTCCAGCTTCACCGTCAATTCCATCCGCTTGCCATCGCGCAGGATCCCTAGCCGGATGTCCTGATCGCGGCGGAAATCGTCCAGTCGGGCCAACAGCCGGCTCACGCTGTCCACCTCGGTGCCTTCCACCGCCTGGATGATGTCGCCGGGATAGAAGCGTCCGTCCCCGTCCAGCCGGCTGCCGCGCAGGCCGGCGGCCTCGGCCGGCGAGCCCGGCTCCACCTGCAGCACCACCACTCCCTTCAGCCCCAGCCTGCGCGTCACCTGCCGGTTCAGGTTCTCGTCGATGCCGATGCCCAGGGTGGGGCGGGTGTAGCGGCCGGTGGCGATGAGCTCGGGCACCACCTGGTTGACCGTGTCCACCGGCACCGCGAAGCCGACCCCGGCATAGGCCCCGGACGGGCTGAAGATGGCGGTGTTGATGCCGATCAGACGGCCGGCGCTGTCCAGCAGGGGGCCGCCCGAGTTGCCCGGATTGATGGCCGCGTCGGTCTGGATGAGGTGGTCGATGGTGCGCCCCTGCTCGGCGCCGATGGCGCGGTCGAGGGCGGAAACGACGCCGGTGGTGAGGGTCCAGTCCAGGCCGAACGGGTTGCCGATGGCGAACACCTTCTGGCCCACCTTGAGGTCGCCGCTGGTCCCCACGGGCACCGGCGGCGGGCGGTCGAAGGGCACGCGGATCCTGAGCACCGCCAGGTCGTGGGCCGGACTGGCGCCCACCAGGCTGGCGGCGTAGTCGCGCCCGTCGTTCAGCCGCACGCGCGCCCCCGAGGCGCCGGCCACCACGTGGTAGTTGGTCACCACATGGCCCAGTTCGTCCCAGACGAAGCCCGAGCCGGTCCCCTTGGGGATGCTGAAGACGTTGCGCGTCCAGGCGTCCATGACCCGCTGCTGGGTGGAGATGAACACCACCGAGGGCTTGGCGTTCTCGAAGATCTCGATGGTGCTGCGCTCGTCGGCGGCCAGTTCCCCGCGCGCCGTCACCGCCCGCGGTTCACCGGCCGGCCCGGTCAGGGCGCGCTCGATCCAGGGCAGCAGCTGCCAGATCAGCAGCACCGCCACCACGGCGAAGCTGATCCAGAACAGTCGGCGCAGGAAACTGTCTTCCTTGTTCATGGCGATATCGGGAGGCCTGGGGTTGTTGGCTTGCGGCGGGTTACCGCCATGCTACCCGTTTCAGACCTGCATGCGTGTCCGGATGCGAGGGGAGGTGGATGGTGGTGAAGGGCGGAATCGAACCGCCGACCTGTGGGTTATGAATCCACCGCTCTAACCGTCTGAGCTACTTCACCAGCCGATTCCGTCTTTGCCTGACGACGGAACCTACAGCCAAAATGGAGCCGCGCATTATCCCGGCCGGCCCGCTTCGTGTCAAGATTGGCGCGCCCCGCAACCTGGCTTCGGAAGATGAAACTGACCCTGCTCGCCGTCGGCGACAAGTTGCCCGCCTGGGCCGAGGCGGCCTGCGCCGAATACGTCAAGCGCATGCCGCGCGAGGCGCGGGTGGAGATCGTCGCGGTGAAGGCGGAGAAACGCACCGGCCTGCCGGCCGAGCAGGTCAAGGCGGCGGAGGCGTCGCGATTGCTGGACAGGTGCCCCAAGGGCGCGCTCCTGGTCGCGCTGGACGAGCATGGCCGCCAAGTGAGTACCCGCGAGCTGGGCGAGCAACTGGCCGGGTGGATGGCCTCGGGCCGCGACGTGGCCCTGCTGATCGGCGGCGCCGACGGACTGGCCCCCGAGATCCTGGCGAAGGCCGAGCTGAGGCTGGCGCTGTCGCGCCTGACCCTGCCGCACGCCCTGGCCCGCGTGCTGCTCGCCGAACAGCTCTACCGGGCGGCGAGCCTGCTGGCCGGCCACCCCTACCACCGCGACTAGGCTAGATCCCGGCCGCCTGCCGGTCGGCGTGGTAGCTGGAGCGCACCATGGGCCCGCTGGCCACGTTGCGGAAGCCCATCGCGAGGCCCGCGCGCTCGAACTCGGCGAACCGCTCCGGGGTGACGAAGCGCTCCACCGGCAGGTGGTGCGGCGAGGGCTGCAGGTACTGGCCGATGGTCAGCATGTCGACGTCGTGCTCGCGCAGGTCGCGCATCACCGCGATCGCCTCCGCGTCGGTCTCGCCCAGGCCCAGCATGATGCCGGACTTGGTCGGCACTCCGGGCGCGCGCGCCTTGAAGTCCTTGAGCAGACGCAGCGAGTGGGCGTAGTCGGCGCCCGGCCGGCAGACCTTGTACAGGCGTGGCACCGTCTCCAGGTTGTGGTTCATCACGTCCGGCGGCTCGGCCGCCAGGCGCTCCAGGGCGACCTCCAGCCGGCCGCGGAAGTCGGGGGTGAGGATCTCGACGCGGGTCGCCGGCGAGCGTTCGCGCACGGCGCGGATGCAGGCGGCGAAGTGGGCGGCGCCGCCGTCGCGCAGGTCGTCGCGGTCCACCGAGGTGATCACCACGTATTTGAGGCCCATGGCCGCCACCGTCTCGCCGAGGTGCTCCGGCTCCTGCGGGTCGGGCGGCAGGGGCTTGCCGTGGCCCACGTCGCAGAACGGGCAGCGCCGCGTG
>JALOTG010000182.1 GCA_025458005.1 Thiobacillaceae bacterium | reverse complement strand
GGCTGGGCTTCCGGTCCTCCTCAACCGACGTCATGGCGAGCCTGTGCCGGAATTGACCGAGGATATCTGCGTGCTGGTGCCCAATACGGTCGAGTCCTATCTCGATGCTTTGCGCCGGTTGACTAGCGATGACGACTTCCGCGAGAGGTTGGGCAGGACCGCCTATGCCCACGCCCGGGAGCACTGGTCGCCGGAGAGAACCGAAGCCAAGTTTGCTGGCATCTATCGGCGCGTCATGGAATCCACGCCCGACAAGGTTTGCTACGATCCCGCCCGCACATGCTGAACAGAATCGCCCGAAGACTGGCCGACCCCTGGGGTCTGGCCTACACGCTGCGCTCCCGAGTGGATCGAGGCGGCCTCTACAGAAGATACACGCAACTGGCGAGCCAGGCGGGTTTCAGGCGGTTGTATTTCGTCCTCTCCTTCGACTGCGACACCAGGGAGGACGCCGAGGTGGCCTGGGTCGTGCATGCGCGGCTCAGGGAGATGGGCGTGACGCCGGTCTATGCGGTGCCCGGCGAGCTGCTCAACCGGGGCGAGCGGGTATACCGGCGCATCCTGGAGGACGGCGCCGAGTTCATCAACCACGGCTATCGCGAGCACACCTATTTCGACACCGCTCGCGGCGCTTACGCCAGCTGCTTCTTCTATGACCAGCAGCCCCTGGAGACGGTGCGCGAGGATATCGTCCAGGGCGACCGCAACCTGCGCGCCACCCTCGGCATCGCGCCGCGCGGCTTCCGCGCGCCCCACTTCGGCACCTTCCAGCGCCCCGAGCAGCTGCGCTTCCAGCATGGCGTGCTGAAGGAACTGGGCTACGCATTCTCCACCTCCACCGTGCCCCTCTATGCCTATCGCTTCGGGCCGGCCTTCCGCGACTACGGCGTACTGGAGCTGCCGGTGTCGGGCATGGCCTCGCGGCCGCTGCGCATCCTGGACAGCTGGACCTGCTTCGAGGCGCCCAAGCGCCGCTTCGAACCTCGGGACTATGCGCGGGAAGGATGCCTGGTGGCGACGCGCTTCGAGGCACTGGGCGTCGGGCTGTTGAACTTCTACGCCGACCCTTCCCATATCCACGACCGGCCCGAGTTCTTCGCGGCCGTCGCGGAGTGGGCCCGGGTGGCGCGGCCGGCGACCTACGGTCAGCTGCTGGCCGAACTGTCATGACGCTTCGCGTCGTTGCCGTGTACCACAATCCCTGGCCGTCGTCCGGGCTGGAGCGCCCGCCTGGGCGCAGTCCGGCCGCGTTGTATCGCTACGCGGTCTGGTACAAGGCGAATCCGCGTTCCGAGGACTACATGCGCGCCCTGCTGGCCGAACGCATGCCGGGGGCGGAGTGGGTCAGCACGGCGGCGGACGCGGACTGGCCGGAACGTATTGCCGCCACCGATCAGGTGTTGCTGCTCTATCCCGATGCCATCGGCCTGGGCTTCGCCGCCGTGGAGCGCAAGGTCCTCGCCCGCAAGCGGCCCTGGGCCGGCGTGACCATCCTCAACGGCCGGCGCCGCGAGTTCCTTTTGAACGGCGCCACGCGCCGCGCCCTGAGGCTGCGTCGCCTGCTGGAGTGGACGATGCTGCCCGAGCTGCTGTTCCTGCCGATATTCGTGCTCGTCACCCCACTGCTCTGGGCGGCGGACCTGGCGCGGGGGCGGACATGAGCGAGAACCGCGAGGTACAGGCCTGGTGGCGCGACAACCCCATGACCTACGGGGCGGAGCACGGGCGCACCGGCTACCGGGACGGCCAGTTCGAGATGGGCACGCCCGAGTTCTTCGAGCGCCTGGACCGCGAGTTCTACAGCTGGAACCACCCCCTGCACGGCGAAAGGCCCTTCGACCGGTTGTTCCCTTACCGGGACTACAGGGCCGGCGCCAGGGTGCTGGAGATCGGCTGCGGCCTGGGCACCATGGCCATGAACTGGGCCAGGAACGGCGTCGAGATGACGGCGGTGGACCTCAACCCGACCAGCATCGAGCAGACCCGCCGGCGCTTCGAGCTGATGGGCCTGCGGGGCCGGATCGAGTTGATGGACGGTCGGCGGCTCGACCTGCCGGATGCCCACTTCGATTACGTCTACAGCTGGGGTGTGTTGCATCACTCGCCCGACCTGGCGCAGTCCTTGAATGAGATGATGCGCGTGCTCAAACCGGGCGGCGGCTTCGGGCTGATGCTCTATCACCGGCGCTCCATCCTGCACGCATACAAGACTCTCTACACGGAGGGTTTCCTGCATTACGAGAACCGCTTCCTCGGCCCGCTGGAACTGGCCAGCCGCTATGGCGACGGCGCCCGCGCCGATGGCAACCCGCACACCTGGCCGGTGACCAAGGACGAATTGCGCGCCATGCTCGGCCCGTTCAGCCGGGACCTCGACTTCCGCGTCCTGGGCACGGACCTGGACACCGCCTTGCACGCCCTTCTGCCAGGCCTGGGCCTCATCCTGCCCGCCTGGGCCAAGAAGCCCTGGGCGCGTCGCTTCGGCTGGAGCCTCTGGGCCTGCGGGCACAAGTCCTAGCCATGTGCGGCATCGTCGGCCTGGCCGGCCGCTACTCCGCCGCCGAGGCTGGTGAACTGGCCGACCGCATGAACGGCAGCATCGTGCATCGCGGTCCCGACGATGCCGGGGGGTGGGCCACCGACGGCTTCGCCTTCGCCATGCGCCGGCTGTCCATCATCGACCTGGCCGGCGGCCACCAGCCCATGTGGACGGACGACGGCGTGGGCATCGTCTTCAACGGCGAGATCTACAACTACCGGGCCCTGCGCGCCGAACTGGAGGCCGGCGGCCGCGTCTTCCGCAGCCAGTCCGACACCGAGGTCAGCCTCCACCTCTATCATCGCCACGGCCCGGACATGGTGCGCCGGCTGGAGGGGATGTTCGCCATCTGCCTGTACGACCCGCGCCGGCGGGAGGTGCACCTGCTGCGCGACCGCTTCGGCGTCAAGCCGCTCTACTATGCGCAACAGGGCGGCAACTTCTATTTCGCCAGCGAGATCAAGGCCATCCTGGCCGCGCTGCCGTCCCGGCCGGACCTGGATCGGCAGGCCCTGCACGACTACCTGACCCTGCGTTTCGTGCCCGCCCCCGACACGGTCTGGCGGGGCGTGCGCAAGCTGCCGCCGGGGCATCGGCTGACCCTCTCCCTGGACAGCGGGGACGTCGCCCTGACGCGCTATTGGCGGCTCGATTTCCGGGCGGAAGCCGAGGAGCCCGGCCGGGACTATCCCGGCGAGTTCGCCGCCCTGTTCCTGGCCGCGGTGGAAAAGCGCCTGCTGGCCGCCGACGTGCCGGTGGGGGTCTTGCTCTCCGGCGGGCTGGATTCCAGCGCCGTGAGCGCCGCCGCCGTGGAACTGGGCCACCGCGACTTCCACACCTTCTCCATCGCCTTCGACGAAGGCGGCGCCTACGACGAGACGCCCTACGCCCGAGCGGCGGCGGCCCACATCGGCTCGCGGCACCACGAGGTGCGCCTGGGCCGGGACGCCTTCGTCGATTTCCTGCCCCGGCTGGTGCATCACGGCGACGAGCCCCTCGCCGATCTGGCCAGCGTGCCGTTGTATTTCGTCTCGGAACTGGCACGCCAGGAGGTGAAGGTGGTGCTCTCCGGCGAGGGCAGCGACGAACTGCTGGCCGGCTACAACTTCGACCGCCTGGGGCGGATGTTGGACCGCCTCCGGACCGCCGAGGCCTGGTTGCCGGCGGCGCTTCGCCGCCTGCTCGCCGTGGCGCCGGCCCAAGGCGCGGGCGAGTGGCTGCGGCTCTGGGGCCGGCGCGGCTGGCGCGGCATGCTCGCCGCCCGGCCCTATCACATGACCCTGCACTGGGATGAGGCGGAGAAGCGCGCCCTGTGGCGCGAGACCGCCAGGCTGGCGTCGAGCGTGGAACGCATCCGCGGTTGGTACCGTCCCCTGGCCGACCGTCATCCCATCGACCAGCTGCAGCAGGTCTACAGCGGCGAATGGCTGACCGAGGATCTACTGATGAAGGCCGACAAGTTCAGCATGGCCACCTCCCTGGAGGTGCGCGAGCCCTTCCTGGACCACGCCCTGGCCGAGTGGGCGGCGCGGCTGCCCATCGCCTGGCGGGTGGGGGATGCTCGCGTGGGCTACCAGTCGAAGCGCATCCTGCGGGACTTCTGCCGCCGTCGCCTGCCGCAGGAGATCCTCGAACGCCCCAAGCAGGGTTTCCCGGTGCCCGCTTATCGCTGGCTCACCGGCGAATTGCGGGGCTGGGCCGAGGACCGCCTGTTCGGCCCTGGTGGTCGCCTGCACGAGCTGTTCCACATGGAGCGGGCACGGCCCGTCTTCCAGAGGGCGGTGTCGGGGGACAACGGCGCCGCCCACAAGGTCTGGATCCTGCTGGTCCTGGGTTACTGGCTGGAGGCCTGGCAGTGACGGCCGTCCTCCTGTCCTACTTCTTCCCGCCGCTCAAGGCGCCGCGGGCGGTGCAGGTGGAGCGGCTGGCGCGCCACAGTCGCCTGCCCATGCGCGTGCTGTGTGCCGCCGAGGGGGCGGTGCCGCCCCGGGAGGGGGTGGAGGTCATGACCTTCCCCTACAAGTCCCCCCGCTGGTGGCACCTGGCCAAGCACCTCCTGGTCCTGCCCGACCCCCACCGCGCCTGGGCCATGCGGGTCGCCCGGCAGGCGGCGACGCGAGGCCTGGTGGGCCGCGACGAGGTGCTGGTCAGCTTCGGCCAGCCCATGTCGGACCATCTGGCCGGCCTGTACCTGAAACGCAAGCTGGGCATGCCCTGGATCGCCCATTTCAGCGACCCCTGGAGCGACAACCCCTACCTGCTGCCCATCCCTTTCGCCCGCGCGCGGCTCGCCCGCATGGAGCGGGCGGTGATCGGGGCGGCGGACCGGGTGCTGTTCACCTCCGCCGAGACCGTGGACCTGGTCATGGCCAAGTACCCGCCGGCCTGGCGGACCAAGGCGGCGGTCCTGCCCCACGCCCATGACCCGGCCCTGTACGGTGATGCGTCGCGGTCGGCCGGAGGCGGTCCCCTCCTGCTGCGCTATCTGGGCAACTTCTACCGCCAGCGCAATCCGCTGACCCTGGCCAGGGCCCTGGCCCTGGTCCAGCGCCGCCGGCCCGAGGTCCTGGAGGGGGTGCGCGTCGAGCTGATCGGGCGCTGGGTCGGTCACGCCAACTGGTCCCCGGCCGCCCTGGGGCTGCCGGAGAGCCTCCTGAGCCTGCGCAGCCCCGTGGGCTATCTGGATTCCCTCAGGCTGATGCGCGAGGCGGACGCACTGCTGATTGTCGACGCCCCCTTCGAGCACAACGTCTTCTTTCCCAGCAAGCTGGTGGACTATCTGGGCGCCGGCCGCCCGATCGTCGCCCTGACCCCGGCCGGCACCACGGCGGACATCGTCGCCGCGGCAGGCGGGCTGGTGGCCTCGCCGGCCAGTGTGGAGAGCGTCGCCGAGGGTCTCGCCCAGGCCCTGTCCCGCCTGCGTGCCGGTTCACTGACTGCCCCCGGGGAAGAGGTGGTGCGACGCTACGCGGCGTCCCGGGTCGCGGCGGACTTCGATGCCCTGGTGCGGGGGGTGGCCTGATGCGGTTTGTTCGCATGTCCGCGCCCCACGCCAGCCGCCGCGCCCGACCCGAACGGCCATGTGCGGCATAGCAGGCTTCTGGGACCCGCGTGGTGACCTGGAGGCGGCCCAGGCAGAGGCACGGGCGACGGCCATGGCCGTCGCCCTCGCCCACCGCGGCCCCGACGACGCCGGCGTATGGACCGACGCGCGGGCCGGCGTTGCCCTCGCCCACCGGCGCCTCGCCATCCTCGACCTCTCCCCCGCCGGCCACCAGCCCATGGTCTCGGCCTGCGGTCGCTACGCCCTCGTCTTCAACGGCGAGATCTACAACCACCTGGAGCTGCGCCAGGAACTGGAGCAGCGCGGCCAGGCGCCCGCCTGGCGCGGCCACGCCGACACTGAGACCCTGCTCGCCGCCGTCTCGGCCTGGGGACTGGCCGCCGCCCTGCGCGCCTCGGTGGGCATGTTCGCCCTCGCCCTGTGGGACCGCC
>JALOTG010000033.1 GCA_025458005.1 Thiobacillaceae bacterium | reverse complement strand
CGAAGACGGGAAAGGTATGGCGCGAGTCGATGCTGTAGCTGTCGGCGGCCAGGGCGCCCGCGGACAGGGTGGCGGCGGCGATCAGGGTGGCGATGGTCTTCATGGTCCTTCCTCTCGTGGTTGGTGGTGGGTCGTCTAGGGCTTGCGGGCCGGCTTGCCGCCGGCGGCGGGCGTCGCGGCGGCCTCGGCCACCACGAAGCGGAACTTCACCTGCACCTCGTCGGCGACCGTGTCCGGGTCTCCCCAGGGGCCCTCGCCGATGCCCCAGGCCAGGCGCCTGAGGACGAAGCCGCCCTCGATGGCGCCGCCGGCCCCGGCGGGGGTGAAGGTGATGGGCAGCACCAGTTCGCCGCTGCGCCCCTTCAGGGTCATGGGGCCGCGCAGCTCGTAGCGGTTGCCACCCAGGTGGCGCAGGCCGGTGGACTGGAAGCGGGCGGTGGGGAACTGGCGCACGTTGAACCAGTTCCGGCCCACTACCTCCTCGTTGGCCTCCTTGGATCCGGCGTCGATGCTGGCCAGGTCGATCTCCAGGCTGGCCCGCGCGGTCTCGGGCCGGGCCGGATCGAAGGCCAGCTGCACGCTGAAGCGGCGGAACTGGCCTTCCACCGGCACCCCCATCTGCCGGGAGACGAAGGCGACGCGGCTCTGCTCGGTCAGCACCCGGGTGTACTCGGCGGCCTGGGCCGGCGCCGCGCTGGGCAGCAGCAGGGCAAGCACGGGCAGGGTCAGTCTGGCGATCATGATGTCTCCTCTCAGGGTTTGCGATGACCGGGCAGCATGCGCGTCAGCACGTCGTCCCGGTCCACGAAGTGGTGCTTCAGGGCGGCCGCCACGTGGGCCAGCAGCAGGGCGGCCAGGGCATAGGTGAGCCAGACGTGGGCGGCGTTCAGCCATTCCCCCAGGGCCTCGTCCCTGCCGAGCAGGTCGGGGATCGGCAGCACGCCGAACCAGACCGTCTGGAAGCCCTTGGCGGAGCTCATCAGCCACCCGCTGAGGGGGATGGCCAGCATCAGCAGGTAGAGCAGGGCGTGGGAGATGCCCGCGGCGGCCCGCTGCCAGCCGGGCATGCCCGCCGGCAGGGCCGGCGCGGGATGGGTGGCGCGCCAGGCCAGGCGCAGCACGGCGAGCATGAACACGGTCACCCCCAGCCACTTGTGCCAGGAGTAGAGCCGAAGCTTCAGCGGCGACAGGTCCATCTCCGTCATCACCCAGCCCAGCGGCAGGGCGGCCAGGATCAGCACGGCCATCAGCCAGTGCAGGGCCTGGGCGATACCGGTGTAGCGGTCGGGCCGTGTGCTCATGCTTTCATGCAACCAAATCGAATGATGATATTCATGTTAATTCGTGTTTAATCAGAAAAATACCAAAATGATTCGTGCGATTCATTCATAATTTTTGAACATGAAGCTCACCCTCGAGGCCCTGGAGGCCCTGGACGCCATCGACCGCCACGGTAGCTTCGCCGCCGCCGCCCGCGCCCTGCACCGGGTGCCGTCCGCCCTCACCTACACCGTGCGCAAGCTGGAGCAGGACCTGGACGCGCTGCTTTTCGACCGCCGCGGGCATCGGGCGGTTCTCACCGAGCCGGGCCGGGAGCTATTGCGCGAAGGACGCCACCTGCTGGCCGCCGCCGGCGAGCTGGAGTGCCGGGTGCGCCAGGTGGCCAAGGGCTGGGAGGCGGAACTGGTCATCGCCGTCAACGACCTGCTCCCCCTCGCCCCGCTCTACGCGACGATCGGCCAGTTCTACGCCAGCGAGGGCGAGACGCGCATCCGCGTGACGCGGGAGATGCTGAGCGGCTGCTGGGACGCCCTGGCCGACGGCCGGGCGGATCTGGTGGTGGGCGCCTCCGGCGACCCGCCCAGCGGCGGCGGCTACCGCAGCGAGCCCCTCGGCGAGATGCCCTTCGTCTTCGCCGTGGCCCCCGACCACCCCCTGGCCGGGGCCGCCGAGCCCATCCCCCGGGCGGAGCGGGTGCGCCATCGGGCGGTGGTGGCGGCGGACAGCTCGCGGCGTCTGCCGGCCCGCACCGTGGGCCTGCTCTCCGGCCAGGACACCCTCACCGTGCCCGACATGGCGGCCAAGCTGGCGGCCCAGCTGGCCGGTCTGGGGGTGGGCTTCCTGCCGCTGCACCTGGTCCAGCCGGAGCTGGCCGCCGGCCGGCTGGTGGTGAAGGCCCTGGAGGAAGGCAACCCCGGCGAACCCCTCTGCCTGGCCTGGCGGGCCGGGCACCGGGGCCGCGCCCTGGGCTGGTTCAGGGAGTGGCTGGCGGCGACGGACTGGCGGGCGCGCCTGCCGCCGCCGCGTCCCTCCGGCTGAGGTCGCCCCGTCCCCCGCTCAGGCGGGCGCGTCCCCGTCGACCACCACCCGGTCGCGGCCGCCGGTCTTGGCCCGATACAGGGCGGCGTCCGCGGCGTTGACCAGGCCGGAAGGGTCGCCATGGCCCTGGCTGGAGGCCACGCCGGCGCTCAGGGTGACGGAAAACTCCCCCCCCGGGCCGCTGAAGCGGAGGTCGGCGAACCGCCCGCGCAGCCCGTCCAGCATGTCCCTCGCCTGCTCCGGATCGCACTCGGTCAGGACCACGGCGAACTCCTCGCCGCCCCAGCGGCCGATGTGGTCGCTCTGGCGCAGGCGCTGCTTGAGCAGCATGGCCAGGCTCTTGATCACCCGGTCGCCGATGGCATGACCGTGGCCATCGTTGATGCGCTTGAAGTGGTCGATGTCCAGCATGGCGAAGGCCAGCGGCCGCCCCGTGCGCGCGGAGCGGGCCAGTTCGGCGGACAGGCGCTCCTTGATGCGACCGTGCTTGAGCAACCCGGTGAGGCTGTCCGTGTCGGTCAGCAGCCGGATCTGGCGGGCGCGCGCCGCGCGAGCCCTGACCGCCAGCACGAGGTGGCGGTCGGAGATCGGCTTGGTGAGGAAGTCGTCCCCCCCGGCGGCCATCGCCGCAAACTGGCTGTCCAGGTCCGCCTCGCTCGAGAGGTAGACGATGGGCAGGCCGACATGGGCATCGTACTGGCGGATGACCCGCGCCAGCTCCATGCCGCTGCAGCCCGGCATGTGCAGGTCCATCAGAACCAGGTCGGGGCGCAGTTCCTCCAGCTTGCGCAGCGCCGCGGGCGCGTTCTGGGCCCACTCCGCCTGCATGCTGGCGGCTCCCAGGACCATGGCGGAACGCTCGGCCAGCAGCCGGTCGTCGTCCACCACCAGGATCCGGTAGGGCTCGTCCGCCCGGCAACCGAGCAGGCCATCGAGGCGGTCCACCAGCTGCATGGCGTCGAGCGGCTGCACGAAGTAGGCGACGCCGCCGGCGCGGGCCGCCGCCAGCCGGTCGTCCAGATCGTCGCGGGAAGACAGGAAAAGCAGGGGGGCGGTGCCCGCCGCGCCCAGGGATTGCCCCAGGGCGATGCCGGCACCGGGGCTTCCCGCCAGATCGACGTCGATCAGCCAGGCATCCGGCCCCTGGGCATGGGCCTCCCTGCGCGCCGTCATCTCGTCGGGGCAGCACGTCACGGCGAAGCCGAAATGTCGGAGCTGGTCCGCCAGCGCGGCGTCGCGGTCATCCTGGCTGACGAGGTGGACACGCCGGCCGGCCGTGGCGCCGCACGCCTCGGCCAGGTCCTCGGCCGCCCCGCCATCAGGCACCGAGACCGCTGCCGCCATGGCGCGCAGAAGGTCGAACAGCCACAGCGCCTCGTCTAGACGCTCCGGATCGGGCCGGCGACCCGCCGCGGCCCAGGGCTTGAGGTGGGTCTCCAGGGCGCGGGACTGGGCGCCCAGTTCAGGATAGCCGAAGCTGCCGGCGGTGCCGGCCATGTTGTGCGCCAAGTGGTGCAGTTCCGCCACCGCCTCGGCCCGCCCGGCGCGCAGGGCTTCAACCTCGGCGGCCATGGCCGCCATGCGCGCCGGCAACTCGGCGACGAAGGACTGCCGCAGCAGCGCCAGCTGACGGGCGAAGTCGCTCGGGTCAGGCATCCGCCTCAGCCACCCGCGCGCCGCGCCCAGACCTGGCGCACCTGATCGGACAGGGTCATCGGGTCGAAGGGCTTGGCGATCACGTCCAGCGCCCCCAGGGCCTTGAACTCCGCCACCTCCTGCGGCTGCACCTTGGCGGTCATGAACACCACCGGAATGCCGGCGGCTTCCGGCATGCGGCGCAGGGCCTGCAGCGTGGAGGGGCCGTCCATGCCCGGCATCATCACGTCGAGCAGGATCAGCTGGGGGCGAAACTCGCCCACCGCCTCCAGCGCCTCCCGGCCGGATCCGCACTGGCGCACGGTGAAGCCACCCACCATCTCCAGGGCGAGCCGGGCCACTGCCTGGATGTCCGGCTCGTCTTCCACATGCAGGATGCGTGTCAATTCGTTCATGTTTGGTCTCGCCAGCTCAGTTTATAAACGTCGGACGCGGGTCGCCACGGGCATGACCGGGTCATGTCGCCGCGCGGTCATGCTCCGCGGGCGCGGCCGCGTCGGTGGCCCGCCATTCGGGAAAATCGAAGTGGAAGGTGCTGCCCGCGCCGGCCTCGGTCTCGAAGCCGATGCGCCCGCCCATGCGCTCGACGATGGCCTTGCTGATGCTCAGGCCGAGGCCGCTGCCGCCGCGCTGACGGGTATCCGAGGCGTCGGCCTGGGAAAACTTCTGGAAGATCCTATCCCGGAACGCCTCCGGAATGCCCGGCCCGCGGTCCGTCACGCTCACCCGCAGGTGCGCGCCGCGGCGCTCGACGGCCACGTCCACCTCGGCGCCGGCGGGGGAGAACTTGGCGGCGTTGGACAGCAGGTTGTAGAGCACCTGGAGCAGGCGATCGCCGTCCACCCGGATCATGCCATCCGCCACCGCGCCCGTCAGCCGGAAAGCCACCCCGAACTGCTCGCCGTACGCCGCGTTGGCCTCCACGGCCTGGCCGACCAGAGGCATCAGGGGGTGCGGCCGCAGGTCGAACTTCATCTGTCCGGAGGCGATCTTCTCGATGTCCAGGATGTCGTTGATCAGCAGGGTCAGCCGCTCGCTGTTCTTGTTCGCGATTTCGACCAGTTCGCGGGCCTTGTCCGGCAGTTCACCCAGGGCGCCGCCGGCCATCAGACCCAGGGCGCCGCGGATGGAGGTCAGCGGGGTGCGCAGTTCGTGGCTCACGGTGGAGATGAACTCGTTCTTCAGGCGATCCACCTTCCTGCGCTCCGAGATGTCCGAGGCGATGCCCAGGAAGCCGTTGATCGCGCCCCGCGCGTCGCGCAGGGCGGTCACCGACAGCAGCACCGGGAAACGGCCGCCATCCTTGCGGACATAGGTCCATTCCCGCTCCTCCACCGTGCCGCCGCGCGCCTTGCGGACGAACACCTCGAAGCCCGGCTCGATCGGATCGCCCAGTTCCTCGCCCAGTTCGGCGGCCCGCTGCGCCACCTCCTGCGGGTCGTGGATGATGGCGGGGGTGGCCCGGCCCACCACCTCCTCCGCCCGGTAGCCCAGCATGCGTTCGGCGGCCGCGTTGAAGCGGCGGATGGTGCCGTCCACGTCGGTGGCGATGATGGAGTAGTTGGCGCTGTCCAGGATGGCCTCGTTCAGGGCGCTGAGTTCGCGCAGCGTCTCGGCGGCGCGCTTGCGCTCGGTGATGTCGCGCACCACGCCGGTGAAGATGCGCTGGGTGTCCAGGCGGATCTCGCTGACCGACAGTTCGAGGGTGAAGGTGCCGCCATCCTTGCGCCGGCCCTCCACCTCGCGCCCCTTGCCGATGACGCGGGGCTCGCCCCCGTCGAGATAGTGGCGCAGGTACCCGTCATGGGCGCCGCGGTGGGGCTCCGGCATGAGCAGGCTGACGTTGCGCCCGATCACCTCCGCCGCCGTGTAGCCGAAGATGCGTTCCGCCGCCGGGTTGAAGCTCTCGATCATGCCCTGCTCGTTGATGGTGATGATGCCATCCACCACGTTGTCGACGATGGCCTTGGTGCGTACCGCGCCCTCCCGCAACAGGGCCAGGGAGCGTTGACGTTGCAGGGTGGCGCCCACCCAGCGGGCCAGCAGGCGCATGAACTCCAGGTCGCCCGCCTCGAAATCGGCCTGGCGGGGCCGGGTGGAGCCGAAGTTGACCGTGCCGTGGCGCCGTCCGTCCACCAGGTAGGGGACGCCGATGTAGGTCTCCAGCCGGAAGCGCCGGTAGCAGGGATGACCGGCGTGCTCCGACTCGCCGACGTGGGCGATCGCCAGTACGTCCTCCCCGCCCATGGCGAGGCCGCAGAAGGTCTCGCCGGGGGCAAGGCGCTGACCGTCGGCCAGCCCCCCCGTCGGGGAGACCTGGGCCTCGACGATGTAGCCCTCCCCGTCGATCTGGCTGACGATGCCGAATTCCAGGCCCAGGTGACGTGCCCCCAGGGCCAGCGCCCGGCGCAGCTGGGCCTTGGGCTCCAGGTCGGGCAGGGCGGCGATCTCGTTGAGGGCGCGCAGGGCCTCCTGCTGCCGCTCCAGGGCGGCCTGGGCGTTTTGGCGCGCCTTCTCGTTGCGCAGGGCGCCGATGAGGTGGGCCATGGTGCGAAACAGGGGCTGCAGGAATTCCACCAGTTCCGTGTCGTAGCCGCCCGGGCGGTTGGCGACGCCCACCATGCCCACCATCGCCTCGCCGAGGAAGATGGGCACGCCCAGGAAGGCGTGCATGGCCGGGTGGCCGGGTGGCAGGCCGCCCCGCCTGGGGTCCGTGCCGGGCGAGTTGGCGATCACCACCTCGCCAGTGGTGATGGCCGCGCCGAACAGGGTCTTCAGGTTGCGGAATTCCAGGCCGCTCGGCGCGTGCTCGTCGTGGAAGCGGCGCGTCGCCTCATCCCAGGCGATGTTGGTGAGGGCGTGTGTCTTCAGATAGGGCACCCCATTGGGGTCGCGCAGCACCTCGCCGATGAAGCCATACTCGCTGCGGGTGAGCGCGAGCAGGTCGGCGAGCAGGCCGTCGAACAGACTGCGGGTGTCCTTCTCGCGGATGAAGCGGGTCTGGGCCTGGCCGATGATGCCGGCCAGATCGTGCTGGCGGCGCAGGGCCTCCTCGGCGGCGCGGCGCCCGGTGATGTCCATGGAAATGCCCAGCAGGTGGGTGGGCGCCCCGGATTCGTCATACAGCCCGATCTTCAGCGTGTGCAGGTAGCGCGTCTGGCCATCGCGGGTCTGAATCGGCTCCTCGGGAATGTCGACGACCTGCCGTCCGGCCAGGACCTCCCGGTCCCGCGCGATGAAGGCCTCGGCCTGGCCGGTCGGGAAGAAGTCGTGGTCGTTCCTGCCCAGCAGTTCCTCGCGACGATAGCCCAGCAATTCCTCCCCGGCGCGGTTCAGGAGCTCGAAGCGCAGGTCGCTCGCCCGCTTCAGGAACACCATGGCGGGCATGTGTTCGATGACGGAATCGAGCAGGGCGCGCGAGCGCTTCAGCGCCTGCTCGGTCTCGATCCGGTCGGTCACGTCGTGGGTGATGCCGATGAAGTGCGTCAGCCGCCCCGCCTCGTCCCGCACCGGCGCCAGGGAAAAGTCATTCCAGAACGGCCGGCCGTCCTTGCGGAAGTTGCGCAGCAGCACCTGGCAGGCGCGCCCCGCCCGCAGCGCCGCGCGGACCTCCGCCAGGCCCGGCTGGTCGCGCGCCTCGCCCTGCAGGAAGCGGCAGTTGCGCCCCACCACCTCGTCGCGCGCGTAGCCGGTGATGGCCGCGAAGGCCGGATTGGCATAGATCAGGGGCATGTCCGGCTGGCCGGCGTCGGCGATGGTGATTCCCACCGTGCCGGCCTCCACCGCCTGGGACTGCAGCCGCAGGGTCTCGGCGAGGTGCCTGCGCTGGCTGATGTCCTCCACCGTCGACCAGATGCAGTCCTCGCCGTCGCCGCCGGTGATGAGCACGCCGTTCAGGGCGACGGCGACCCGGCTGCCGTCCTTGCGGATGTACTCCTTCTCGTAGGGACCGTAGCGGCCGGTCTCGCGCAGGGCACGCAGCTGTTCCTGCTCCTGGGCCTCGTATTCGCTGGGGGTGAGCGCCCAGTAGTCCAGGGCGTTGAGTTCCCGCAGGGAATAGCCGGTCATGCGCAGCAGCGCCGGGTTGGCCTCCACGTAGCGGCCGTCCATGGTGTTCAGGGCGATGCCCAGGGGCGAGAACTCATACAGCTTGCGCAGCTTGTCCTCGCTGGCGCGGCGCGCCGCCTCCGCCTCCCTGCGCTCGGCCTGGTCGCGCAGCAGCAGGGTGCGCTCCAGCTCGGCCTCGACGCAGCCGGCCAGGTCTTGCAGAACCGCCGCGTCCTCGACGCTCAGCTGGCGCGGCCGGTCGTCGATCACGCACAGGGTGCCAACGCGCGCGCCGTCCGGGCCGCGCAATGGCGCGCCGGCGTAGAAGCGGATGTGCGGCGGCCCGGTCACCAGGGGGTTGTCGGCGAAGCGCGGGTCGGCCAGGGCATCGGGGACGCAGAAGATGCCCTCCTGCAGGATGGCATGCCCGCAGAAGGAGATGCCCCGCGCTGTCTCCGTCGCCCCGAGCCCCTGACGCGACTTGAACCACTGCCGCTCGCGATCCACCAGGCTGACCAGGGCGATCGGCGCGCGGAAATGCCGCTGGGCGAGGCGGGTGATGCGGTCGAAGCGCGCCTCGGCGGGGGTATCGAGGATCTTCAGGGCGCGCAGGGCCGCCAGGCGTTGCGCCTCGTCGGCGGGGATGGGCGGCGCGATCATGTGCGGTGGCGGGGCAGACGTGGGCTGAGCGGCCTATGCCATTTCATGACCATGGTCTCCGTATGGTTATCGCCTCGGCGTCCCGCCCGGACGCCTCGGCGCCGCCGGGTGGGACTGCCGGACTGCGGCTGGTCGGGATGCATGACAGCTCTGCCTGGTGTGGTTGCGTGCCGGACGCCTGCCTGCCGTCCGGATCACAGCCATTAACGGACCGGCCGGCGGAATTCTTGATGGTTGCCACGCTGGGTGGCCCGAGCCGGCGCGGACCGTGCCACGCCCGTCACGGCGCCTTACAATGCGTCCACCCCATCCATCCGGAGGACAGCCATGAGCGAGCCCCTGCTGATCGCCAAGAACGACGAGACCGAACTCTACCTGCTGCCGCAGATGGCCAACCGCCATGGGCTGATCACCGGCGCCACCGGCACCGGCAAGACGGTCACCCTGCAGGCCCTGGCGGAGCGGTTCTCGGAAATCGGCGTGCCCTGCTTCATGTCCGACGTGAAGGGCGACCTCTCCGGCGTCTCCCAGCCCGGCGGCGGCAACGCCAAGGTGGCGGAGCGGGTCGAGAAGCTGAATCTCGCGGACTTCGAGCACCAGGGCTGGCCGGTCACCTTCTGGGACCCCTACGGCGAGGCCGGCCACCCGGTGCGGGCCACCATCTCGGACATGGGGCCGCTGCTGCTAGCGCGCATGCTGGAGTTGAACGAGACCCAGGCCGGGGTGCTCAACCTGGTCTTCAAGGTGGCCGACGACGCCGGCCTGCTGCTGCTCGACCTCAAGGACCTGCGCGCCATGCTGCAGTTCGTCGGCGAGAACGCCAAGGACTTCACCACCGAGTACGGCAACATCTCGGCGGCCAGCATCGGCGCCATCCAGCGCGGCCTGCTGACGCTGGAGTCGCAGGGCGGCGACCGGCTGTTCGGCGAACCCATGCTGGACATCGCCGACCTGATGCAGACCGACCGCGGCAAGGGGGTGATCAACATCCTGTCGGCGGACAAGCTCATGCTCGCCCCCAAGATGTACGCCACCCTGCTCCTGTGGCTGCTCTCCGAGCTGTTCGAGAACCTGCCCGAGGCGGGCGACCTGGACAAGCCCAAGCTGGTGTTCTTCTTCGACGAGGCCCACCTCTTGTTCGACGACGCGCCGGACGCCCTGGTGGACAAGATCGAGCAGGTGGTGCGCCTGATCCGCTCCAAGGGGGTGGGAGTGTACTTCGTCACCCAGAACCCGGCCGACGTGCCGGACAAGGTTCTCTCCCAGCTCGGCAACCGGGTGCAGCACGCCCTGCGCGCCTTCTCGGCGCGCGACCAGAAGGCGGTCAAGGCGGCCGCCGAGACCATGCGCGACAACCCGTCGCTCGACGAGCAGGCCGCCATCACCGAACTGGGCGTCGGCGAGGCGCTGGTCTCCTGCCTCGACGACAAGGGCCGGCCGGGCGTGGTGGAGCGCGCCTACGTCTGCCCGCCGCGCGGCCAGATCGGCCCCATCACCGCCGAGCAGCGCCGGGCGCTGATGCAGTCCTCCCTGGTGGCCGGCGTATACGAGAAGGCGGTGGATCGCGAGTCGGCCTACGAGATCCTCAAGGCGCGCGCCGAGCAGGCCGCCCAGGCCCAGGCTGCGCCGCCGGCGGCGCCCGCCGCGGCCGGCGGCGGCGAGGCCCAGGCGGGCGGATCGGGCGGCGGGCTGGGCGGTATCCTCGGCGACCTGCTCGGCGGCGTGCCCGGCGCCGGCGGCCGGCGCCGCGAGGGGGTGGTGGAGGCGGTCGCCAAGAGCGCGGCGCGCTCCATCGGCAGCCAGGTCGGCCGCGCCATCATCCGCGGCGTGCTGGGTTCCCTCCTGGGCGGCCGGCGATGAGCATGGTGGTGCTGGACGCGGGTCACTTCGACAGCAAGGCGCGCGAGTGGGACGAGAACCCGCTGTTCCGCGAGCGCGCCGGCAAGATCGCCGACGCCATCCGCGTCGGCGTGCCCCTCGCCCGGACCATGACCGCCCTGGATTACGGCAGCGGCTCCGGCCTGCTTGCCTTCGCCCTCCAGGACGCGCTCGGCCACATTACCCTCCAGGACAGCTCGGCCGGCATGCTGGCCGTGGCGCGCGAAAAGATCGCCGCCCAGGGCGTCACCCACATGACCGTGCGGCAGGCCGATCTCAGCGCGGACGCCCTGCCGGACGAGCGCTACGACCTGATCTGCTCGTCCATGACCCTGCACCATATCCCTGACACCGACCGCATCCTGGCGACGTTCCGCCAGCTGCTCCAGCCCGGCGGCTGGCTCGCCGTCGCCGACCTGGACCGCGAGGACGGCTCCTTCCACGGGCCGGAGGTGGACGTGCACCACGGCTTCGAGCGCGACGCGCTGCGGGCGCGAACCGAGCGGGCGGGCTTCGCGGAGGTGCGCTTCGAGACGGTGTTCGAGATCGTCAAGGAGACCGAGCGCGGCCCGCGCGCCTACCCGGTCTTCCTGATGCTGGCGCGGCGCCCCCCGGGGGCGGTCTAGTCCAGCCGGGCATAGCCGGTCACACCGGTGGCCAGGCGCACGAAGCCGTACAGCACCCAGGACGCCAGGCGCTGATACCAGGTCAGATGGCGCCAGTGCTGGCGCAGGATGGGTTGGGCGCCGTCCGTCAGGGCCCTTTGCATGCTGGCGCGCAATTGGGCGGCGAAGCGCTCGTCGCGCACCACCACGTTGCCCTCCCGGGACAGCAGCAGGCTGAAGGGATCGATGTTGCTGGACCCCACCGTGGCCCAGTCCCGGTCCACCACCGCCGCCTTGGCGTGCAGTTCGCCAAGGTGGTACTCGTGGATCTCGATGCCGTGGTCCAGGAAATGCCGGTACAGGGCGCGGCTGACCAGCTGATAGAAGCGGTGGTCGGTGCGCCCCTGCAGCAACAGCACCACCCGCACGCCGCGCCGGGCCGCCTCCACCAGGGCGTGGCGGAAGCGGCGGCCGGGCAGGAAGTAGGCGTTGGCGATGAGGATCTCCTCGCGGGCGTCGCGGATGGCCCGCAGATAGGCCTCCTCGATGTCGCGCCGGTGACCCAGGTTGTCGCGCACCAGGAATTCGGCGCGCTGATCGCCCGCCTCCGCCATGCAGGGAGCGACGCCCGTCACCTGCCTGGGCCGGCGCCGCAGCCGGCTCCAGCGCACCAGCCACCAGAGCCGCCGCGCGGCGTGGACGATGTCGGCCACCAGCGGACCGCGCACCTGGACCGCGTAGTCGTAGCGATGACTGGGATTCCCCGGGGCATTGCGGTCGTCGATGACGTTGATGCCGCCGACGAAGGCGACGCGGGCGTCGACGACCGCGATCTTGCGGTGCATGCGCCGCAGCCGGTGGCGCCGCAGCCGGAAACGCCGCGACTCGGGCCGGTAGAACAGCAGCTGCACGCCGTCCCGGCGCAGCCGCGCGGCGGTATAGCGAGGGAAGTTGCGGCAGCCGAAGCCGTCCAGCAGCAGCCGCACCCGCACCCCGCGCCTGGCCGCCCGGCGCACCGCGGCGATCACCTGCTGGCCGGTCTCGTCCAGTTCGAAGATGTAGCTCTCCAGGTGGATCTCGTGGCGCGCCGCGTCCATGGCGGAGAGCAGGGCCGGAAAGTACGCCGCGCCGTTCTCCAGCAGGGTCAGCCGGTTGCCCGGGGTGAGCACTAGACGGGCAGCAGTTGCGCGGTCAGCGCCGCGTGGTCGGACAGGCGCCGCCAGGCCGAGCCGTGCAGGACATGGGCCGAGGTCACGCCGAAGCCACGCACGTAGATGCGGTCCAGGGAGAAGAGCGGAAAGGCGGCGGGGAAGCTGCGCGCCGGCCGGCCGTGGGCCGACTCGAACACCTCCTTGAGCTTCAGCTCGGCGGCCAGGTAGCGGGCGGCGCGCTGGCGCCAGTCGTTGAAGTCGCCGGCCAGGATCAGCGGCGCGTCGTCCGGCACCATGCGCCGGATGCGCTCGGAGACCTGGTGCAGCTGCTTGCGCCGGCCGGATTCGTGCAGCGCCAGGTGCAGGCAGATGGCGTGCAGGGGCCGACCAAGGCCCGGCACGTCCATCTCGCAGTGCAGCACCCCGCGGCTCTCGAAGGCATGGGCGGAGATGTCCTCGTTTTCCCAGCGGATGATGGGGTAGCGCGACAGGATGGCGTTGCCGTGATGGCCATGGTCGTACACGGCGTTGCGCCCGTAGGCGAACTCGGACCAGATCTGGTCGGCCAGGAACTCGTACTGGGGCCGGTCCGGCCAGCCCTTGAACTGACTGGGCCGTTCCGCGTGGTGGCCCTGCACCTCCTGCAGGAAGACGATGTCGGAGCCCAGCGCCGCCAGCCGGTCGCGCAGCTCGTGCACCACCATGCGGCGGTTGAAGAAGGACAGGCCCTTATGGATGTTGTAGCTGGCGATGCGCAGGTGGGATTTCATCGTCTCTCTCGTGGCCGGCCACCGGGCCGTCAATTGCCGCCGCCCTTCTGCCCCGCCTCGCTCTTGCCGCCCTTGTCGCCCTTGTCATCCACGCCGCCCTTGCCCTCCGGGTCCAGGCCGGCGTCGCCCTGCTCCGCCTGGGCCGGCTCCTCGCCTGCGACATCCGCGCCCAGGCGTGATTTGGCCTTGCCCTTGAGATCGATTTGCGGCGGGATGGCCTGCATGTTGTTCTTGGCCATGTATTCGTTCATCTCCTTCCAGCCTTCGTAGACGGCCGACTTGGAGGCGCCGGGATTGAGCGCGTAGCAATCCTCCAGGCCGCGCCCGGCATGGCGGCAGGCCCCGCCGATGGCCTTGCCCTCCGCCGCCTGCTTGGTCGGATCGGGGAAGCCGGCGCGCTCCGAAAGCTGGTCGCAACCGGTCAGCGCGGCCAGGGACAGCAGCAGGGGGAGGTAGGCTCTCGTCATGGATGGGACACGCCGCCGGACAGGGATCGATGTTTCGAATTTTCACCTATCGGCATCCCCCAGTACAATCCACCGACCCTCCTTCGCCATCCGCCCGACTCCAGCCATGCCCGTCCCCTGCCTCGATCGCGCCCCGCGCCGGACCGATATGTCGGCGCCGAACGACACAGCGACGACAATGACAACGGCGTGCCCGCGGCCACGGTCCGGGACGCCCGCCACGGATCCCGTCTAGATGGGCATCGCCTGCGCCCCCCTCGGCCAGACCGCCCCCATGGATGCCGGCGTGGCGGCCATCGAGGTGCGCGACCTGACGATGCGCTTCAAGGGCGCCCGCGTCGATGCCCTGGCCAGGCTCAGCATCAGCGTCCCGCAGGGGGTCATCTACGGCATCCTGGGGCCCAACGGGGCGGGCAAGACCACCCTGCTGTCCATCCTGTGCGGGCTGATCACGCCCCAGGCCGGCTCGGTGTGCGTCGGCGGACGGGACAGGCTGCACGACCCCGCCGAGGTGAAGCGCCTGCTGGGAGTCGCTCCCCAGGAGCCGGCCATCTATCCCACCCTCACCGCCCGCGAGAACCTGGCCTTCTATGGCCGCATGCAGGGCCTCGCCGGCGCCCGCCTGGAGTCCCGCATCCAGGCCTGCCTGGAACTGGCGGAGATCGCCGACCTGGCCGACACGCGGGTGGAGCATTTCTCCGGCGGCTTCAAGCGACGCCTCAACCTGGTCATCGCCCTGATCCACGAGCCCCGCATCCTGATCCTGGACGAGCCCACGGTGGCCATCGATCCCCACTCCCGTTCGCTGATCCACCAGCGGCTGCGCGACCTGCATGCCGCCGGCGTGACCATCCTGATCTCCACCCACTACATGGACGAGGCCGAGCAGCTCTGTCACCAGGTGGCCATCATGAGCCACGGCCGTCTGGTCATCCAGGGCGGCGTGCAGGACCTGCTCGCCGCCCAGCGCGACGACACCATCCAGATCCGCCTCGACCGGGACGCGCCGGACGGACTGGGCGAGGCGCTCGGCCGGCTGCCCGAGGTGGGCGACCTGCACCTGAGCGGGCGCTGCCTGACCGCCACCGCCCCCCGCGCCGACCGGGCCATCCTGGCCCTGCTGCAAGTCCTGCGCGACGCGGAGGTGGGGGTGGAATCCATGGGCTACGGCGGGTCCAGCCTGGAGCGCTTCTTCCTGACGCTGACCGACGAGGAGGCGGCCCGCTGAGGCGGGATCGATGAGCGAGCTGACCCGTTTCCGCGCCAGCGTCATGAAGGACGCGCGCATCATCGCCCGCGACCGGCAGGCGCTGATCCTGTTCTTCGTCATGCCGGTGCTGTTCGTGCTGATCCTGTCGCTCGCCCTGCGCGACGCCTTCGGCGACCGGCCGGGGGCCACCTTCCCGATGCTGGTGGTGGTCCAGGACCAGGGCGAGGTGGGCCGCAGCGTGGTGGAGACCTTCCGCGCCAACCCCCACATCGGGCTCACCCTGTCCGCCACCACCACGGCGGAGGAGGCGCGGCGCGGCCTGATCGACGGCACCTACCGGTTCGCGGTGCTGGTCCCGGCCGGGGCCACCGAGCAGGCCCAGCGCCGGCTGGGCGAGATCATGGCCAAGGTGCCGCCCGAGCTGCGCATCGAGCAGCCGGTGGCGATACGGGTGCTGGCCGACCCGGCCCTGCGCGCCGACTATCGCAAGGTCCTGGAGAGTTCCCTGGACCTGGCCCTGCACGGCGTCGAGATGAAGCTGGGGCGCGAGCAGGTGGAGCAGACCCTGCGCGTCACCCAGGGCAAGCACTACATCCCCCTGCCGGACATGGAGGAGGCGCGTCTGTTCACCCCCGTGCACGGCGAGGCGGTGACCAAGGCGGGCGCCGGCCCGACCCCCACCTCGGTGCAGCAGAACGCGCCGGCCTGGACCCTGCTGGCCATGTTCTTCCTCACCGTGCCGCTGTCCGTCTCCTTCATCAAGGAACGCGAGCAGGGCAGCCTGTTCCGCCTGCAGACCATGACCGTGCCGGCGTGGGTGGTCCTGGGCGGCAAGGCGGTGCCCTTCTTCGTCATCAACCTGATCCAGATGGCCTCCATCCTGGCGGTGAGCGTGCACATCCTGCCGCTGCTGGGCGGCGACCGACTGGATCTGGGCAACGCCCCGCTCGCCCTGCTCCTGGTCGGCGCCTCGGCCAGCGTGGCGGCGATCGGCTTCGGCATCGCCGTGGCCATGTACGCCCGCACCACCGAGCAGGCCGCCAGCTTCAGTTCCGCCACGGTGATGATCATGGCCGCCCTGGGCGGCATCCTGGTGCCCAAGGCGGTGATGCCGCCGCTGATGCAGGACCTGGCCGTGCTGTCCCCCCTGGCCTGGGGCCTGGACGGCTTCCTGGACGTGTTCGTGCGCGGCGGCGGGGTCGCCGACGTGCTGCCGGAGGCCCTCGGCCTGCTGGCCTTCGCGGCCGTCTGCCTCGGCATCGCCATCCTCCGCTACCGCGGCCGGATCTGACGGCCGTCCCGCTGGCGGCCGGGGGAATGCGGGTAGAATGGCTTTTCACACAGACCCGGCATCCACCAGCACGCGCACCGTTTCATGAACTGGCAACCCTCCAGCCGCTTCGCCCGCCATGCCGCCGCGCTGGTCGCCCTCCTGACCGTCCTGGCCCTGTACGGCATGGCCCGCCCGCAGCGGCCCCCCGCCGACGAGCAGGCGGCGCTCGCCGAGCGCTTCCGCTTCACGCGTCTTGACCTGCCCCGACCGGCCGGCTTCTTCGAGCGGGACACCCGGCCGGTGCACCCCTCCATGGCCAGGATCTCCGCCTGGGTGTCGGCCATGGGCGCCGGCGCCGCCCTGGGGGACGTGGACGGCGACGGGCTGCCCAACGACCTCTGCCACGTGGAGCCGCGCTCCGACCAGGTCCAGGTCCTGCCCGTGCCGGGCACCGGGGCACGCTACGCGCCGTTCCTGCTGACCGCCGCGCCCCTGTCCTTCGACGCCAGCATGGCGCCCATGGGCTGCCTTGTCGCCGACCTCAACGAGGACGGCGCGACGGATTTCCTGGTCTATTACTGGGGCCGCACCCCCCTCGCCTTCCTGCGCCGGACCGGCGACCCCGCGCCGGGCCGGCCGGACCGGGACGCCTATCTCGCCACGGAGGTCATGCCCGCCGTCGAGCGCTGGTACAGCAACGCCGCGACCCTGGCCGACCTGGACGGGGACGGTCACCTGGACCTGGTGATCGGCAACACCTATCCGGACGGCTCCCCCCTGCTGGACGCCGAGGCCAGCGGCGTGATGGTCATGCCCGAATCCACCTCCCGCTCCGCCAACGGCGGCTGGAACCGGCTGCTGCTGTGGGCCGGGGCCGAGTCCGGCGCGCGGCCGTCGGTACGCTACCGGGACGAATCGAAGGCCCTGCGGGAGGAAGATGCGCGCGGCTGGACCCTGGCCGTGGCGGCCGGCGACCTGGACGGCGACCTGCTGCCGGAACTGTACTTCGCCAACGACTTCGGCTCCGACCGTCTGCTGCACAACCGTTCCGCCCCGGGCAGGTTGCGCTTCGAGGCGTTGCGCGGCGAGGGCGGCTTCACCACGCCGAAGTCCTTCGTCGTCGGCCAGGACTCCTGCAAGGGCATGGGCGCGGACCTGGTGGACGTCAACGGCGACGGGCTGATGGATATCTACGTGAGCAACATCTCCTCGCGCTGGTCCTTGCAGGAAGGGCATTTCCTGTGGCTCAGCACCGGCCGGCCCGAGCGCATGCGCGACGGCGTCGCCCCCTACGTGCAGGGCGCCGAGCGCCTCGGACTGTCGCGCAGCGGCTGGGGCTGGGACGCCAAGCTGGCCGACTTCGACAACGACGGGGTGCTGGAGGCGATCCAGGCCACCGGCTTCATCAAGGGCCGGGTCAATCGCTGGCCGGAACTGCAGGCCCTGGGCACGGCCAACGACGCCCTGCTGCGCGACCCGCGCAACTGGCCGAAGTTCCAGCCCGGCGACGACATCAGCGGCCACGATCCGAATGCCTTCTTCGTGCGCGACAGCAGCGGCAAGTATTTCGACATCGCCGCCCGGATCGGCCTGGGCGACCCCATGGTGACGCGCGGCGTGGCCATCGCCGACGTGGACGGCGACGGCGACCTCGATTTCGTGTTCGCCAACCAGTGGCAAGACTCCTACTTCTACCGCAACGACAGCGTCAACCGGCGTGCCTTTCTGGGACTCGACCTGCGCCTCCCGAATGGAGCCGGGGGAGATCGTCCGGCCATCGGCGCCCTGGCGAGCGTGCTGCTTCCCGACGGCCGCCGGCTCGCCGCCCTGGTGGACGGGGGCAACGGCATCGCCGGCAAGCGCGACCCGCGGCTGCACTTCGGTCTGGGCGACCTGCCCGGCGGCCAGGCGCTGAAGGTGGAAATCCGCTGGCGCGACACGCAAGGCCAGACACGCGTCCGCGCGCTGACGCTGCCTCCGGGCTGGCACCGGGTCGTGCTGGGCTGACCGGGAGGGGAGAGGACGGCCATGACGCAATTCAGCAACGCCTCCCTGCTGTTCTACCCGCAGGCCGATCAGCAGCGCAGGCTCATCGCCCTGTGGTACTTCACCACCCTGATGCTGGCCTGGATCCTCGGCTTCGGTCACCTGGTCCTCGGCTTCGAACAGTCCTGGGCCCATCCAGCGGTGTCGGTGGGCACCGCCATCGCCGTGCAGATGCTGCTGGAATGGGTGGACGCGCGCGCCAAGGGCCGGCCGTTGCGCTTCGCCGGCGGCTGGGCCAATTTCCTCAACTTCCTGCCGCCGGCCATCATCCCGGGCATGGCCCTGTCGATGCTGATCTATCCCGGCGAGGCGCTCCTGCCGCTGGCCTTCGCCGCCGCCTTCGCCATGGCCTCGAAGCTGCTGTTCCGGGCACCGGTGGCGCCCGGCGTGACCCAGCACATGTTCAATCCGTCCAACATCGCCGTGGTGGTCACCCTGATCGTGTTCGCCGACGTCGTCGGCCTGACGC
>JALOTG010000181.1 GCA_025458005.1 Thiobacillaceae bacterium | reverse complement strand
GACTTCCTCGCCCGGCCCGCCCACACTACGCCGGAGCTGCTGCGCTCGTCGCTGGCCGGCGTCATCCTGCGCATGAAGTCGCTCGGGCTGCCGGACATCGAGGCCTTCCCCTTTCCCGACCCCCCGGAGCCGAAACGGGTGCGCGACGGCCTCGCCCTGCTCGGCGAGCTGGGCGCCCTCGCCGAGGCGCGCGGACTCACCCGGATCGGCGAACAGCTCGCCCGCCTGCCGGTCGACCCGCGCATCGGCCGCATGCTGATCGCCGCCCGGGAGCGGGGCTGCCTCGCCGAGGTGCTGGTGATCGCCGCCTACCTGTCCTGCCAGGACCCGCGCGAGCGGCCCCTGGAGCAGGCCCAGGCGGCGGACGAGCGGCACCGGCGCTTCGCCGACGAGCAGTCGGACTTCGTCGCCATCCTCAGTCTCTGGCGATACATCGACGACCTGAACGCGCACCGCAAGTCGCAGCGCAAGCTCCGCGACGCCCTCAAGGCCGACTTCCTCTCCCCGACGCGGGTGCGCGAGTGGCGCGACGTGCACGGCCAGCTCGGCGCCCTGGTCAAGGAACTCGGCTGGCGGGTCGAAACCCCGCTCCCACGGGCGGGAGAGGGTGGCGCGCAGCGCCGGGAGCGGGCCCCTCCACCGGCCAATGAGGCCGCCGCCTCGCTCTCCCCCGGCCCCTCCCCCGCCCGCGCGGGCGGAGAGCACTACGCCCCCCTGCACCAGGCCCTGCTCACCGGCTTGCTCGGCAACCTGGGCATGCTCACCGAGGCCGGCGACTACCTCGGCGCGCGCGGCATGAAGTTCGCCCTCTTCCCCGGCTCGGGGGTGAAGAAGAAGCCGAAGTGGGTGATGGCCGCCGAGATCGTCGAGACGCGCCGCGTCTACGCCCGCACGGTGGCGCGCGTCGAGCCGGAGTGGATCGAGCAGGCCGGCCGCCACCTGCTCAAGCTCTCCTACTCGGACCCGCACTGGGCGAAGCGGCCGGCCCACGTGGCGGCGTCCATGCGCGCCACCCTGCACGGCCTGCCGGTGGTCAACGGCCGCCCGGTGCACTACGGCCCCATCGACCCGGTGAAATCCCGCGAGATCTTCATCCGCGCCGCACTGGTCGAGGGCGAATACGATACCCGCGCCGCCTTCCAGGCGCACAACCGGCGCCTGCTCGCCCAGATCGAGGAGCTTGCCCACCGTGCCCGCGACGCGCGCCTGGCGGTGGACGAGGAGGACCTCTACCGCTTCTTCGACGAGCGCATTCCGGAGGACATCCACAACGGCGCCGCCTTCGAGCGCTGGCTGCGCGAGGTCGAGACGAAGTCTCCCCGGCTGCTGCACCTGCGCCGCGAGGACCTGCTCCGGGAGCGGGGCGCCGACCCGCGCGACTTTCCGAGGGAACTGGACCTGGGCGGCGTGCGCCTCGCCCTGGCCTACCGCTTCGATCCGGGCGCCGAGGACGACGGCGTGACCCTGCTCATTCCCCTGCCGGCGCTCAACCAGGTGCCCGCCGAGCCGTGCGACTGGCTGGTGCCCGGCCTGCTCGGGGAGAAGATCGCCGCCCTGATCAAGTCCCTGCCCCAGACGATCCGGCGCGCCTTCGTGCCGGTGCCGGAATACGCCCGCGCCGCCGCCGCGGCCCTCGCCGCGTCGCCCGAGGCGCGGCGCGGGCCGCTTGCCGACGCCCTGGCCGACTTCCTCGCCCGGACCACCGGCCAGACGGTGCCGCGCGACGCCTGGCGACCGGAGGCCCTGCCCGCCCACCTGGGCATGAACTACCGGGTGCTGGACGACGCCAACCGCGTCCTCGCCGAGGGCCGCGATCTGGCCGAGCTGCGCCGCCGCCTGGGCGGCGAGGCGAGCCGCAGCCTGAGCGTGGCGACGGCGCCCCTGGAGCGTGAGGCGGTCGGCCGCTGGGACTTCGGCGACCTGCCCGAGCGGGTCGAGGTGAAGAGCGGCGCGCGCGTCGTGCCGGCCTTCCCCGCCCTGGAGGAGGACGCCGCCGGCCAGGTCCACCTGCGCCTGATCGACAGCCCCGCGCTGGCCCGCGAGCGGCACCGGCGCGGCGTCTGCCGGCTGGTCTGGCGGGCCTTCCCGGACCTGATGAAGCAGGTGGAGAAGGACCTCGCCGCGCGCCTCAAGCCGGCCGCCCTGCGCTACGCCCTGCTCGACAAGGAACTGGGGCTGGCCGCCCTGCTCGCCGACGTGCTCTTCGGCGCGGCGCGGGCCGCGCTCGACGGCGACCCGGCCGACCTGCGCCGGCAGAACGCCTTCGACAGCGCCGCCCAGACCGCCCGGCCGCGCCTGGCCGAGGCGGCGCGGGAGACGGCCCGCCTGGCGTCGGAGTGCCTGGACCGCGCCCACCGCCTCGGCCAGGCCCTGGCGAAGTCGGGCGCGGCCCGGGAGGCGCTGGCCGACATGCGCGCCCAGCTGGGCGAACTGGTACGGCCCGGGTTCGTCGCCCGCCTCGATCCCGGCCGGCTCGTCCAGCTGCCGCGCTATCTGCGCGGCATCGAGCTGCGCCTGGACAAGCTGGCCAGCCGGCCGGAGCGCGATGCCCAGCAGATGCGCGCCATGGCGCCGCTGCTCACCCAGTGGCGGGCGCGCCGCCAGCGCGAGGCGCAGGCCGGCGGCGTGTCGCAGGACATGGAGGCGTTCGGCTGGCTGCTGGAGGAGCTGCGCGTGTCGCTGTTCGCCCAGGAGCTCAGGACGCCCGAGCCGGTGTCGGTGAAGCGGCTGGAGAAGCGCTGGTCCGAATTGACCGGGTGAGCGCCGGTTTCCCGGCTCAAGTTCCACGCCCCGTCCGCCGTTATCCCAAAGACATCAACAGGCCGGATGGAGAGACCCGTGAACCCGTTCCAGTCCCTGACCCGGACCGTCGCCAGCAAGGTCCTGATCGTCGCCGCCGTGGTGTTCGTGATCGAGCTCAGCATGAGCCTGGTCCACTCCCACCTGAGCCTGAAGGGCCAGGCCGAGGCCTTCGTCGCCGAGGAGACCGGCAACCTCACCAACAACTACTTCGACGGCCTGAACAAGCTGATGCTCACCGGCGGCATGGACCAGCGCGGCGAGCTGCGCAACACCTACCTGGCGCAGAAGAACATCCTCGAGGCGCGCGTGGTGCGCGGCCAGGCGGTGGTGGACCAGTACGGACCCGGCCTGCCCGAGGAGGTCCCCGCCGACGAGCTCGACCGGCGCGCCCTGAACGGCGAGGAAGTGGAGATCATCGAGGAGACCGACGCCGGCCGGCGGCTGACCGTGATCCGTCCGTTCCGCGCCACGGAAAACACCCGCGGCGTCAACTGCATGGGCTGCCACGGCGTGCCCAAGGACACCGTGCTGGGCGCCGTGCGGGTCACCTACGACCTGGCCCCGGTGGACGCCAGCATCCGCCAGGAGGACCTGACCAGCCTGGTCATCCACGTCGGCATGTTCAGCATGGGCTTCGGCCTGATGATCTGGCTCATGCTGCGCATCGTCTCGCGCCCCATCGACCGCCTGTCCGAGACCATGGCCCGGGTGGAGCGGGAATCCGACCTCACCCTGCGCGTGCCGGTCACCAGCCAGGATGAGATCGGCCGCGCCGCCGAGGCCTTCAACGCCATGCAGGCGCGCTTCGCCGCCATCATCGACCAGGTGAGCGGGGCGGTGGCGCGGCTCACCGAGGTCACCCGCCAGCTGGTGGCCACCACCGCCCAGTCCCAGGGCGGGGTCAGCAAGCAGCTGGCCGACACCGAGCAGCTGGCCGGCGTGCTGCACGAGCTGGCCGGCACGGTGCGCGACGTGGCCAACAAGGTGGAGGACGTGGCGGGCGCCGCGCGCGGCGCCGACCAGCGGGCGAAGGACGGGGCGGTCACCGCCACCGGGGCGGTGGGCGCCATCGAGGCCATGTCGGCCCAGCTCAAGCAGGCGGTGGAGGTGATCCGCCGCCTGGACACGGACAGCCGCGACGTGGGCCGGGTGCTCGGCCTGATCCGGGAGATCGCCGAGCAGACCAACCTGCTGGCGCTCAACGCCGCCATCGAGGCGGCCCGCGCCGGCGAGCAGGGGCGCGGCTTCGCCGTGGTGGCCGACGAGGTGCGCACCCTGGCGCAGCGCACCCAGGCCGCCACCGGCGACATCGACGCCATCATCACCAAGGTGCAGCAGGCCGCCCACCAGGCCGTCGGCGTGGTCCAGGCCGCCGAGCAGCAGACCCAGGGCAGCGTGGCGCACGTGGAAAGGACCGCCGCCGCCCTGGCCGAGATCTCCGCCGCGGTCGCCCAGATCACCGCCATGACCGGCCAGGTGGCGAGCAACGCCCAGGATCAGGGCAAGGCGGCGGCGGGCATCAGCACCCGCGTCGACCACATCAGCGCGGTGGCCCGCGAGGCCGCCACCTGCGCCGTGGACGTGCGCCGCGCCGGCGAGGAGCTGGCGGCCATGGCGGAAGAACTGCGCGCCGGCGTCAACCAGTTCCGCGTCTGAGGGCGCGGCGCTCAGCCGTTCGCCCGGCGCCCCCGGAGGTAGCTGCGCGTCTTGGCCGACCAGAGCAGGACGTAGTGCAGGCCGGACACCACCACCAGCACGGCGGTGACCTGGACCAGGCCATCGCGCCAGTCCGACAGGCCCAGGGCGAACTCCACGTCGGCCAGGACCAGGCTGACCAGCACGAATTCCAGGGCGATGGCCGCCTTGCCGGTCAGGGTGGGGGCCACCTCCAGCCGCCCGGTGAGCAGGCGGAAGGCCGCCGCCCCGCCCAGCACCACCGCGTCCCGCGCCAGCACCACCGCCGCCAGCCAGAGCGGCAGGAAGCCCACCCAGGCCAGCGTGAGCAGGGTGGACAGCAGCATCACCTTGTCGGCGATGGGATCCAGCCAGGCCCCCAGCACGGTGCGCTGGTTGAGCAGCCGCGCCAGGGTGCCGTCGAGCAGGTCGGTGACCGCGGCGGCGGCGAACAGCAGGAACGCCCCGTGCATGTCCAGTTCGACGATGCGCCAGATCACCAGCGGCGCCAGCACCAGGCGCGAGGCGGAGAGCAGGTTGGGCAGGTTGACGGCGGGATGCACCGATGCGTTATCCGGGAATGGCTCGACCGATAAGATAAACCACGCATCGGCCAGGGGAAACCGGTCGCGTCAGGCCTGGCGCGCGCGGCGCGAAGGGCATCGGGGTCATGCCTCGCCCAGCTCGATCCAGACCGGCTGGTGGTCCGAGGCCGCGGTGGTCGCGTTGACGTGGTGCCCGACCAGGCGCGGGGCCAGGTCCTCGGTGAGGAACCAGAAGTCGTAGCAGAGCGGCCGGTCGACGAAGTCCACCGGATGGATGCCCACCGTGGGGGCGTGCGGTGCGTCGCCGTGCAGCACCGCCCAGCTGTCGCGGAAAGACGGCGTGGCGTCGGCGAACGGCGCCAGGAGCAGGCCGCGCTCCTCGGCCTGGGCCGGGAAGTTCATGTCGCCGCACAGCACGGCGGCGGCCGGCCGGGGCAAGACCTCGAAGCTGCCGCCCCCTTCCCCCTTCCCCTCGCGCGGCGCGCGGGCATGGGCGCAGGCCTCGGCGTGCAGTCGCCGGATGGCCTCGATCTGGGCCAGCCGCTGCGGCCGCGAGTAGTACTCCAGGTGGCTGGTCAGCACCCGCAGCGGCCCGAACGGCGCCGCCACCACCGCCTCCAGCAGCACCCGCTGCATACTCGGCACCGCCGGGTCCGACGGCCAGGGCAGCAGCTGGCGGAACACCTGCCCGACCGGCAGGCGGGAGAAGATCGCGTTGCCGAACCGCTTGCGGCCGCCCCGGCCGTCGGGCAGGTCGGTGGCCGCGGCGTACACCGGCGCGTAGCCCGGCAGGCCCGCCACCAGCTCGGCCATGCCGTCCTCGCCCCGGCTGCCGGGCAGGCCGGGAAAGTTCACCGCCACCTCCTGCAGGCAGATCACGTCGAACTCGCCCATGGCGCGAATCTCCGCCGCGACGCGGCCGAGGTCGACGCGGCCGTCCATGCCGCGCCCCCACTGAATGTTCCAGGTCAGCAGTTTCATCGTCCCGCTCCCCTCACGCCGAGTAGATGCCGATCTACTCATGTTGATGGAAAAACCATGGATCGCCACGGCGCCGCGCGCCT
>JALOTG010000180.1 GCA_025458005.1 Thiobacillaceae bacterium | reverse complement strand
AGCTTGGCCCGCGAGCTGGTGCCGTCGTCCTGTTGCAGTTCGATCCAGGTGCCGCGCCGCAGCTGCTTGACCATGGCGTCGTAGCTGTCGCCTTCCGGCTCGCCGCCGGCCAGCCAGCTCACGTCGCTGATGGTGATCTCCTCGGTGTCCGCGCCCGGCCCGCCGCTGTGGGCGGCGATATCCTCCAGCAGGCTGGCGTCGACCTGCACCGTCTCGGTCAGCACCGGGATATCCTCGAACTCGAGAGGTGCCTCGGCGACCATCTCCTCGACCGGGTCGGGCAGCGGCTCCACGGGCGCCTCGCCCTGGACGGTGGTCTCCGCCATGCCGCCGCGCAGACCGGCCTTGACCGCCTCGGCGTGGCATTTCACCAGGTCGGTGAAGAACTGGTCGCGCGCCTCGCCGGGCAGATCCAGGGCGCGCATGCCGTCGTCCAGGCGCTTGAGCAGGCCGGGCAGCATGGCCACCAGCTTCCTGCGTTCCTCGACGGCGGCCTTGGGGATCACGCTCCAGATCAGGTCCTCCATGGTGGCCACCGCCTGCTGCCAGGCCTCTCCGTCTTCCCCCGCGCTGCCGTGGAGGCGGGTGAGCAGGGCGTGCCAGGAGCCATTGAGAAAGGTGCGGATGGTCTGCGGCACGCTCTGGCCGAACAGGCGGCCGTGGATCTGGTCCCTGGCGACGATGGACGCCAGTTCCGACTGCTCCCGCGTGCGGATCACCTGGGCGCTCAGGGCGGTCAGCTGGTCGGCGCGCTGCCTCTCGTCGCGGAGGAACTGTTCCAACTCCTCCAGCGCGGCGGCGAAGACATCCATCTGCTCGTCGAACTCGTTCAGGATGCGCTGCACCAGATCGTCCACCTTGCGGTACAGGCCGCTGTCGTGGCCCTCCTGCTCGTCCCAGCCCATGGAGGCGTCGGCCAGGACATCCAGCAGGCGGCGGGCGGGGTGGCCCTTCTGGGAGAAGAAGCCGCGGTCCAGCATGGCCACCTTCAGCACCGGGATCTGCAGCCGGCCGATCAGCGCCTTCATGGCGTCCGGCACGCGCCGGTCGTCCAGGATGTAGTCGAACACCATGGCGACGATGTCCAGGGTCATGGCGTCCACCTGGCCCATGCCCTGGGCGACCCCGCTGCTCCTGATCTCGCGCAGGACGTTGACCGTGCCGCTGCCCAGCAGCTGGGGATCCATCCCCGGCAGCCCGGCCCCTTCCACCTCGCCGCGCTGCAGCATGGTCAGGGTCTGCATCACCACCGGCGTGGCCATCACCGGCCCGGCCATGACCGGAGCCGCGCCGCCGGACGTCAGGTCAGATGCCCCCGCCACCCCCCCCGCGACACCAAGCGGGGCGCCGGGCACGCCGCCGGCCAAGGCAGCGGCGGGCAGCGCCATGCCGGGCACGGGCATGCCCGGCATGGCCACGGCTGGCAGGGCCACGGTCGGCAGGCCGGGGGCCTGGCCAAGAGGTGAGCCGCCCGGCAGGGAAATGCCGGGCAAGGACGCGCCGGCCATCGGGGCGAAGCCGGCGCGGCCCATGCCCATCAGCTGCTGCAGCAGGGCGAACAGGTCCGGGTTGGCGGTCTCGGCGGCCGGCAGGGCTGGCCCTTCGCCACCCTCGGTTTCGGCTGACTTGCCGGCGGATTTCCTCAGGCCGACACGGATGTTGGGCATGACGCCCTTCTCCACCAGAAAACGGTTCATTTCCTGGTAGACCGTCTTGATCTGCTCGGGCATGTGCCTGTTGACGGACGGCACCAGCATCAGCCGGGTCTTGATGCCGCAGTCGAGCTGTTGCAGGGCGTCCATGATGGCGCCGCCGATCACCTCGGGCCCGATCGGGTTGCGCTCGCTCTGGAGGTCGTGTTCATGGAGCAGGATGCCGACGCGGTGTCCCAGGCCGAACAGTTCCTCGCCGCAGACGTTGTGGATGGCGTTGGCGATGTTGTTGGCGGCGAGGGACTCCTCCAGGTCGTCCGGTTCCACCAGGCTCAGCTGGGAGATGTCCAGGTCCGTTCCCTTGCCGTGCGCGGCCTTGTTGCGCCGGCTGGTCTGCCGGAAGCGCTGGTAGAACTGGTGCCGGAAGGCGGTGGCGATGTCGGCGCCCCGGTCCCGGGCCAGCTCCATGGCCTCCATGTACAGCTGGGTGACCTCGAAGGAGGCGGGGTTGCCGGCCAGCTTGAGCAGGTCCTGGCTGGCGCGCTTCATCACCTTGGCCAGGGCCTCGGCCAGCCTGGCCGCGGCCATCTCCCCGCATTCGTTGAGCAATGCGTCGCCGCGTGAACCGGCGTTCTTGCGGGACTGCCCGTACTGGCTCAGGTCGACCACGTTCTTGCTCGTTTCTGCCATGACCTATCTCCTGATCTCTGCGTTGCACGGCGTCGTTCCGATGCCGGCGGCGGACATGCCGGCGGCGGCGGACGCCGGTCGACCCGAGGGGCAGAGCGCCTCGACCGGTCGGGAGCATGCGGGGATGAGGTGTGGCGAAGAGGCTTCGATATCCACCTGGCGATCCCGCTGTCGTAGGGTCACCCCCTTAGACCGGTGATTTTGCGTCCCCGCTTTTCAACGGGTTTGCCCTTTACAGGTTGCGCCGACAGTGACGCTTATCTGCAAGACGTATATCGGCGCTGCCTGAAGATAACTTTAGCCCCGTTTCAGGATTTTTTTTCGAACGCCGGCGGCCCGACGGACCCAGGCCGGTCCGGGGGCCACGCCGGCTTGGCTGCGCGCCGTCCGATGGACCAGAATGGGCGGTCGAGAAGGGGAGGATGGCGGGCCATGATCGCGTTGCTGCAGAGGGTGTCGGAGGCGGCGGTGAGCGTCGAGGGCCGATTGGTGGCGGAGATCGGGGCGGGGCTGCTGGTCCTGGTGGGGGTCGAGCGGGGCGACGCGGAGGCCGACGCCGAGCGCATGCTGGAGCGGCTCCTGACCTATCGGGTGTTCCCGGACGAGGCCGGGCGCATGAACCGCGCGCTGCGCGACACGGCGGGCGGGCTGCTGCTGGTCTCCCAGTTCACCCTGGCGGCGGATACCGACACGGGCACCCGGGCGAGCTTTTCCTCGGCGGCGCCGCCCGAGGCAGGCCGGCGCCTGTTCGACCACCTGGTGTCCCGCGCCCGCGCCCGCCATGCCCGGGTGGCGAGCGGGGAATACGGCGCCCACATGCGGGTCAGCCTGGTCAACGACGGGCCGGTGAGCTTCGTGCTGCGGGTGCCGCCCAGGGGCGCGGCGGCCCGCGCCGCGCCTCAGTCCAGGCAGGGATAGTCGGTGTAGCCCCGCTCGCCGCCGCCGTAGAAGGTGGCGGGGTCGGGCGCGTTGAGGGGCGCGTCGCGCCGCATCCGCTCGGCCAGGTCCGGGTTGGCGATGTACAGCACGCCGAACGCCACCAGGTCCGCCTCGCCCCCGGCCACCGCGGCCATCGCCGAGGCCCGGTCGTAGCCGTGGTTGGTCATGTAGACCCCCTTCCAGAGGCGGCGCAGCTTGCCCAGGTCGAAGGCCGGGCCGGCGGCGCCGGGGGCGTCCCGGCCCAGGCGGGTGACGTGCAGGTAGGCGAGGTCGAGGGGGTTGAGCAGTTCCACCACCCGGGTGAAGGTGCCTTCCGGGTCCGAGTCGCGCATGTCGTTGAACGGCTGGATGGGGGACAGGCGCACGCCGACGCGCTGGGCGCCCCACACGCCGACGACCGCGTCGAGCACCTCCAGCAGCAGGCGGGCGCGGTTGTCCACGCTCCCGCCGTAGGCGTCGGCGCGCCGGTTGCTGCCGTCGCGCAGGAACTCGTCGAGCAGGTAGCCGTTGGCGGCGTGCACCTCGACGCCGTCGAAGCCGGCCGCCAGGGCATTCTTGGCCGCGATGCGGTACTGGTCGACGATCTCCGGCAGTTCCGCCGTCTCCAGGGCGCGCGGCGTGACATAGGGCCGCGGACCCGCGTAGGTCATCGCCTGGCCCTCGGGCCGCACGGCGGAGGGGGCTACCGGCAGGGCCCCGTCCGGCTGCAGGTCGGGGTGGGAGATGCGGCCGACATGCCAGAGCTGGCAGAAGATGCGCCCGCCCCGGGCGTGCACCGCGCCCGTGACGGGCGCCCAGCCGCCCACCTGGGCGCCGTTCCAGATGCCTGGCGTGTAGGGATAGCCCACGGCGGTCGGGGCGATGCAGGTGGCCTCGCTGAGGATCAGGCCGGCGCTGGCGCGCTGCGCGTAGTACTCCGCCATCATCTCCGTGGGCACGCCGTCCCGGCCGGCGCGGTTGCGCGTCAGGGGGGCCATGACCAGGCGGTTGGCGAGGGCGTGGGGGCCCAGCTGCAGGGGAGAGAAGAGGTCGGCGGCGGACATGGAGGCTCCTTGGTGGGGACGCTGAGGTTGCGTTAGCCTAGCCGCTGTTCCACCCGGCTGCCAGTCCCATGACCTCCCTTTCCGGGGGCGCGCCCGACGCCCTGCTGTTCATCACCTCCGCCTGCCCCAACTGCCCGGCCGTCCTGGCTGCCCTGTCGGACCTGGTCAAGGCGGGCGACCTGTCCGAGCTGCGCGTGGTCAACCTGGACAGGCGGCCGGAGACGGGACAGGAATGGGGCGTGCGCGCGGTGCCCTGGGCGCGGATCGGCCCGTTCGAACTCACCGGCCTGCGCGGCCGCCAGGAACTGGCGCAATGGGCGGCCCGCGCCGCCAACATGGACGGCCTGGCGGACGGCTTCCACGACCTGCTCAGGGAGGGCGATCTGGCCCAGGTGCTGCGCATCGCGCGCCGGGATCCGGACAGCCTGGCGGCGATCCTGCCCATCGTCGCCAACCCGGAGGCCAGCCTCAACGTGCGCATCGGCGCTGGCGCCGTGCTGGAGTCCTTCGCCGGCCAGCCGGCCCTCGCCGACCTCGTCGATCGACTCGGCGAACTCAGCGCCCACGCCGACGCGCGGGTCAGGGCGGACGCCTGTCACTACCTGGGCCTCGCGGGATCGCACCGGGCACGCGCCTGGCTGGAGGCCCGCCTGCGCGATGACGACGCCGAGGTGCGCGACATCGCCGCCGAGAGTCTGGACCTGCTGGCCAACACCTGAGACGGCGGCCGGCCGCGCCCCCCTTTGCGGCATGGACCGTCCCAGAACGGTGCATGGCCCGGATCGACCGCGCCGAAATGGTGCGTAAGTCGCGCTCGGGCCTCCGGCTCCTGTTCGGAAGTCCACGCAACTCCATGAATAAAATGCGTAAAAATGTTATGGCATGACTCCTGCTTAGGAATGGCGCGAGAGGTGCGGTTGCGCGCCTGAAGCAGGCTAGGGTTCCGATCCCCGCGGCATGGGGGGTGCCTGGTCCGAGAGTCTGCGGCCCCGCGTCCTGGCGGGGCTCCACGGAGGGATAAAAGCCCGGGAGGTCGCGTTGCCGCCTCTCGACCTTTTCCAGCCGCCAAGGAGTTCCGCCATGCTCAAACGCTTCGCCCCCGTCCTCGCCGCCTTCTCCCTCGCGGTCGGCCTGATCGCCGCGCCGCTGCCCGCCGCCGCCCAGGTCAAGGTCGGCGTGTCCGACTGGCCGGGCTGGGTGGCCTGGTACATCGCCGAGCAGAAGGGCTACTTCAAGAAGCACGGCGCCGACGTCAAGCTGGTCTGGTTCGCCAACTACACCGATTCCATCGCCGCCCTGTCCGCCGGCCAGGTGGACGCCAATTCGCAGACCTGGAGCGACAGCATGGCGCCGCTGGCCAAGGGCATCGCGCTGAAGGCGATCCTGGTCAACGACAACTCGGCCGGCAACGACGCCCTGATGGTCGGGCCGAAGATCAAGTCGTTCAAGGACCTGAAGGGCAAGAAGATCGCCCTGGAGGAGTTCAGCGTGTCCCACTTCCTGCTCACCCTGGCGCTGTCCAGGA
Organism: Thiobacillaceae bacterium; assembly: GCA_025458005.1. Classification (GTDB taxonomy): domain Bacteria; phylum Pseudomonadota; class Gammaproteobacteria; order Burkholderiales; family Thiobacillaceae; genus JALOTG01. The sequence continues at coordinate 250 of JALOTG010000180.1, read as the reverse complement.
ACGGCATGACGCTGAAGGACGTGCAGGTGGTGAACCTGTCCGCCGGCGACGCCGCCGCCGCCTTCATGGCCGGCCGGGTCGACGCGGCGGTGGTCTGGAACCCCTGGGTCAACACCATCCAGACCAGCGGCAAGGGCAAGCCCCTGTTTACCTCCAAGGACGTGCCCGGCATGATCCCCGACCTGCTGGTGGCGCAGGAGAAGTCGCTGAAGGCCAAGCGCAAGGACTTCGTCGGCATGGTCCGCGCCTG
>JALOTG010000032.1 GCA_025458005.1 Thiobacillaceae bacterium | reverse complement strand
TCGACGTTGTTGGAACGGAAGCCGGCCTTGAACAGCTTGTTCATGGCGTAGCCCTCGGGTATGGTCCACTGGCCGGAGCCGAACACCCCCACGCCGGCGGGGCCCTTCTCCGCGTAGGCCTGGCGGAACTGGCGCTCCATCTCGTCGAAGGCCTGCTCCCAGCTCACCGGCACGAACTGGCCCTTCTTGTCGAACTTGCCGCCCTTCATGCGCATGAGCGGCTGGGTCAGGCGGTCCTTGCCGTACATGATCTTGCCGTTGAAGTAGCCCTTGACGCAGTTCAGGCCCCGGTTCACCGGCGCGTCCGGATCGCCCTTGGTGGCCACCACGCGGCCGTCCTTGGTGGCGATCATGATGCCGCAGCCGGTGCCGCAGAAGCGGCACACGCCCTTGTCCCACTGCCAGTCCTTTTCGCCCGCCTTGACGGCGGCCTCGGCCTGCCTGGACAAGGGCATGCCCACCGTGGCGGCGGTGCTGGCGGCGATGCTGGTCTTGAGGAAATCACGTCGCGAGAGTGTCATGAGCTGTCTCCTGGTCTTCACGGCGAGCAGGCTCGCCAACTCGGGTATGGCCGACGCCTCGGCGGGCACCATCGGCCGCGCCGGTTCAGCACTTCGCAAGTTATCGCAAGCGCGCCGGCAGTTAATTGATCTGCCTCAGGAAATCAGCATTATTCCGGGCCATCGCGTCGACCCCGGGCATGCCCCGGCGCCACCCCGGTCCGCCGGGAAGGGTCTCAGGGCGCGAACCAGCCGCCGGCGCCGATCCAGCCTTCCCGGGGCCGGTTGCGGCGGTCCTTGATCAGCACTTGAGCACCGGGCGGGACAATGCCTTCCACCTCCCGTCCCGCGCCGCCTCGATGCCCAGACCGTCCTTCGGATCGCCCCCGCCCGCGCCTCGTCTCGCCCCCCTGACGCTGGGCGTGGCCGCCTTCCTGCTCATCGCCGCCCTGACCCGGCTGGGCCTCATCGCGGCGACCGGCGCGGACGCCCTGCCCGCCCGCTACTGGCCCGAGGCCCTGCTGCTCGGAATCTGGTTCGACCTGGCCACGCTGGCCTGGCTGCTGGCCCCCCTCCTCGTCTTCCGGGCCCTGCTGCCGAACGCCCTGCTGCTGGGGCGCGGCTACGCCTGGTTCCGCCTCGCGGCGTTCTCGGGCCTGCTCTTCCTGCTGCTGTTCGCGGCCGCGGCGGAGTGGACCTTCTGGGAGGAATTCTCGTCCCGGTTCGATTGCATCGCTGTCGACGACCCGGTCTATACCCACGAGGTCATCGGCAACATCGTCGAATCCTATCCGCTGGGCTGGATCGTCGCCGCCCTGGCGGGCGTGGCGGGCGGCGTCACCTGGACCGCGCGCCGTTCCCTCCTGCGGCGCCATGCACAACCCCGCGGCTGGCGGTCGCGCCTGGCCTATCTGTCGCTGGCCCCGCTCCTGCCGGGCGCCGCATACCGCTTCGCCGACGTGGACCAGATGGCCGACTCGACGCGGGGCGGCTGTTCACCCGCGTCTACCCACCGGCACCCGCACCGTGCGCGGCCTGGAGGCCTTGTCCCTGGGCACCCCGCCGATCCCGGGCCAGGCCATCGTGCGGCGCCCGGGCAACGACCACCTGGCCACCCTGGGCGAGATCCTGCGCCGGCAGGGCTGCGAGTCGCTGTTCCTCTATGGCGGCCAGGGTTACTTCGACAACATGAACGCCTTCTGCGCCGGCAACGACTAGCGCGTCTTCGACCGCACCGCCTTTCCCAAGGCCTCCATCGTGTTCGAGAACATCTGGGGCGTCGCCGACGAATCCCTGTGTGACAATGCCCTCGCCGAACTGGACCGCGCGCGCGGCGGGCAAGCCCTTCCTGGCCCAGGTCATGACCACCTCCAACCAGCGCCCCTGCACCTACCCGGCGGGCCGCATCGACATCCCCTCGCCGGGCGGGCGCGACGGCGCGGTGAAGTACACGGATTACGCCATCGGTCGATTCATCGACCAGGCCCGCGACAGGACGTGGTTCAAGGACACCCTGTTCGTGATCAGCGCCGACCACTGCGCCTCGGCCGCCGGCAGGACGCGCCTGCCGCTGAACGGCTACCACATCCCGCTGATCCTGTAGGGCCCGGCGCTGGTGGTGGCGGGGCGCAACGACCGCCCGCTGAGCCAGCTGCACATCCCCCCGACCCTCCTGGACATGCTCGGCCGGCCCGGCGATGACCATTTCTTCGGCAAGTCCGTCTTCGAGCAGCGGGACGACGCCCCGCGCGCCTTCATCAGCAACTACCAGGAACTGGGCTACTGCAAGGGCGGGAAACTCCAGCTGCGCTGACCACGCGCGCATCCCGGACCCCTCGCCGGTGCCCGGGCCAGCCTGCCGGGGTCCGATCGCAAGCGCAGCCTGAGCGGCCCGGAACGGCGTCGGCAGGGCGATGGCATTTTCGCCGAGGGTGGGCCAGAATCGCGGGGTGATTTTCGCGCCATCCCTCTGCCTCGCTGGACGCATGCCACATTCCCTGCGGCGGCTGCCTTGCCTGCTCCTGATCCTGCCTTTGCTGTCCGGCGCCCCGGCCCGGGCCGATGACACCCCGCGGCATGGCCCGGCCGCGCCCGCAAGCGAGACGCGCGTGATGCCACTCGACCTGCGGGCCGAGGCGCCCCGGCCAGAAGCCGATCCCAACCGCCTGTCCGACTCGGTGGTGGTCGGCGGGCGGCAAGACGAGCCGCCCTGGTACCACACCGGCTATGGCTGGCAGACGCCACCGCAGGAGGCGCCGGACTGGCCCGGGCTCAAGCGGGACACGTCTTACTTCATGATCTACCAGCTCGCCGTGATCGGCGTGCTCTACACCATGCCGGCCTCGGTCACCAACTGGGACAAGGATGAGCTGGATGGCGGCCGGCTGTTGAGCAAGTGGTGGGACAACGTCACGGCCCCGGAGTGGGACGAGGACGACTGGTGGATCAACTACCTCGCCCATCCCTACTGGGGGGCGACCTACTATATCCGCGGCCGCGAACGCGGGCTGGACAAGACCCAGTCCTTCCTTTATTCAGCCCTGCTGTCCACGCTCTACGAGTTCACCTTCGAGGCGGTCGCCGAGCCGGTCTCCTATCAGGACTTCTTCGTCACCCCCATCTTCGGCGCGCTGCTCGGCGAATACCTGTTCAGCCCCATGCGGGAGCGCATCCGCGCCAAGCCGGGCGCGCTGTCCTGGTCGGACAAGACCGTGCTGTTCCTGACCGACCCCCTGGGCGTGATGAGCGCCTGGACCGACCGCGCGCGCGGCGTGGAGTCCAGGCTGACGCTGCACCCGGTGGGGGGGGATCTCCCGCCCCCCGCCGCAAACCCGCATGCCGACCCCGAAGGACCGCCGCGCGACGTCCTCGCCGCCCAGGGCGCCCGACCATGGGGTGTGCAATGGGAGGTGCACTGGTAGCACTCCCCGAACGGCCCCTCCGCGACCTCAACCTGGACTCATGACGCCCCCGAGCCGGCCACGCCCGGCGGCACGTGGATGTGTTCCGGGGGCAGGTTCGCCAGGTAACGCTCGTGCATGGCCCGGTAGGCGGCTTCGAGATGCCTGGCGAACAAGGGGGTATCGAACAGGGGCGCCGTGCGCCGGTTTCGCGCCAGCGCCTGCCTGAGGCCGGCCAGTCTTTGCGGATGTCCGGCCAGGTCGATGGCGAGCGCCTCGTAGTCCGCCTGGCTGGTGGTGATCAGTTCCGGCAGCCCCATGGCATGCAGCAGGCTGGCCGCGACACGGCTGGCGAAGGACGCCCCCATCCGGGTGAGCACGGGCACCCCCGCCCACAAGGCGTCGCTCGCGGTGGTGTGGGCGTTGTACGGCAGGGTATCGAGGAACAGGTCCGCGGCGCGGTGCCTGGCCAGGTGCTCGGCCAGCGGCAGCCGTTGCGCGAAGACGAGACGATCGGGGTCGACCTCGCGCCGGCCCGCCTCCTGGCGGAGGTTCGCCACCACCTCCGGATTGTCCTCCAGCAGCCACAGCACCGCGCCGTCCACCCGCTTGAGTATCCGCATCCAGCCGGCGAAGGTGTCCGGGGTGATCTTGTGGTTGTTGTTGAAGCAGCAGAAGACGAAACCCTGGGCCGGCAGCCCCAGCTCCGGCCGGGTGAACGACCTGTCCGCGATCCGCCGCCGGGCATCGTTGACCTGATAACTGTCGGGCAGATAGACCACCTTTTCGGCGTAATGACGCTGACTTTCGGCGGGTATGAGGGTCGGGTCGGCGAGGAGGTAGTCCATGTAGGGAGCGCCCAGGGTGCCGGGGTAGCCCAGATAGTTCACCTGAACCGGGGCCGCCCGATAGGAGAAGATCCCGGTCCTGGCGTCCAGCGTGTGGCCCTTCAGGTCGACCGCGATATCGATCTGCAAGGCCCGCGACAGCCGGGCCACGGCGAGATCGGACTGATCCCGGACATCGATGAAGCGGTCCACGGCGGAGACGATCCGCCGGCGCATCTCGTCCTGCCTGTCCGGCCCGAAACTGAAGCCCACCACCTCGAAGCCGGCGCGATCGTGCAATTCGAACAGTTCGGCCATCAGGTAGGCGGTGGCATGGTTGTGAAAGTCGGCCGAGTAGTAGCCGACGCGTATCCTGGCGCCGCCCGTACGGCGCGGGATCGGGCCGAGCATGCCGTGTTCCGGGTGCTCCGTGGCCACCGCCCGCTCCGCGACCTGCCGTTGCAGGTCGGGCGCGTCGATCAGGCCGAGGAAGACGAACGGCGCGCAGACCGGCTCGCCGAGGCTCGCCCGGCGCCGGATCGCCTCCACGGCCGCGGCATCATCCTTCCACAGGCACATCAGCCGCCTGGCATTGAGGATGGTGCCGGGCAGGAAGCGGTAGTCCGGCTTGCGCGCCAGGGCCTGCTCATAGGCCAGCAGGGCCGCCTTCGGCTGTCCCAGGTCGAGCAGGGCATTGCCGAGGTGGTAGTAGGCATCGGCCTGCTCCAGTCCCAGCTCGATCGCTTCGCGGAAGGCGGCGGCCGCCTCGGCGGATCGGTGCAGCCGGGCCATCAGGCCGCCGCGATTGAAGTGGGCGATGGCGAAACCGGGCGCCAGGGCAAGGGCGCGATCGAGGCATTGCAGGGCCTCGGCATGGGCGCCGAGATCCATCAGGCCGAGCCCGACGCTGTTCTGCGCGTCCGGACTGGCGGGTGCCAGGGCCGCCGCCCTGAGCAGGGCCTCGATCGCCTTGGCGTCCTGCCCCAGGCCGGCCAGCGCGAGCCCGAGGTTGTACCAGGCCTCCGGCAGGTCCGGCGCGATCTGCAGGGCCTTCCGGCACCAGGCCAGCGCCGCGTCGTGCTGGCCCCGCTGGATAGCCGCGTGGGCGGAGGCGACGCAGTGGGCGAGGAAGGGACGATTCATCCTGAGCGAGGCTTTCGACTGGAGCGGTTCGATACCGGCCGATTGTCCCATGGCTCGCAAGGGACATGTACCCGGCCGGGTCGGGGCGTCTGCCCGGCTAGAGGCCCCCGCCCCAGCGATACTGCCAGGCGATGCCGTAGGCATCGAAGTCGGTGCCGGTACGGATGGAAACGCCGCTGCTGGCATGCAGCTTGATCGAATGGTGGCGGTCCACCGGCAGGGCCAGGGTGGCGCCGAAGCGCGTGGTCTCCTGCAGGTCGTCTCCGCGCACGCCATCCAGGGTGGTGCGCCCACCGGTCAGATAGGTCCCACTCAGCGCCGCCCAGACGCCGGAGGGAAAGGCATGCACGAGATGGCCCTGGAACGAATAGACCGGATCCTGCTCGCGGCGCTTGCCGCCGAAGAAATCATCGTTATCGCCGAAGAAGGTGGCCGCCGTGGTCAGTTCCAGCGTCCAGCGGCCCCACGCCTTGGAGACGCCCAGTTCGGGCTTGATGAACCAGCGGTTGGTGCCGATGTTGACCAGCTTGTCCGGGTCGTACTGTCCCAGCGGCAGGGACATCTGCAGGCTCGCTCCGGCGATAAGGTCCTGACGATAGCCCGCGAACTCCCTCAGCGACAAGGCGGGCGCGCCATGGAAATTGATGGAAAAGCGCAAGCGCGGATCGCCCGGCCCGGACACTTCCCGCGACACCGGCGTCCCCAGGTGCAGCGCGTCGCCCGCCAGCGAGGCGTAGGGCAGCAGCACATCGAGCTTGGCGGATCGCCCCCCCACGTCTAGCGCGCGCACATAGGCCAACAGGCCGGATTGGATCTCCAGGTTGGCGTCCGTGAGGGGCAGCGAGGGATCGAACAGCAGGCCGCCTTCCGTATAGAGGTAGCCCGCAACCAGGAAATTCACCCCCATGGGGGCGTTCGCGTAGGTCCGCGGCTCGATGTCCTGGGCATGCGCATGGCTTGCGGGCAGTGCGAGGAGGAGGGCAGCAAGGTGGCCGTTGCGGGTAGTCATGGCGTCAGCGTCATTCGGGCTTGATAGCCCCGTTGCACCGGGCGGGGTGTTCCGCGCGCCACCGTTCCATTGCGCCGCGCGAGTTGGCTATGGTACTCGCGGTGCCGTTCCCGATGTCATGGTCGGGGATGCCTGGCTGTCCGCGGCGCCCCTCGCCGCCATCGCGCGTGGCGGGGATGGCCGTGGCCCCCTGATTCGGGCTATAAAGCGCTCCTGCCTGGCCTAGAGAGGAAGCGTCCCCGCCGGATGCGCGCCAAGACGATGCATGAACGATTGATCGAGAAACACGGGATGCTGCCGCTGGTCGTCCTGGCCCTGTCCCTGACCGGCTGCGCCGTCTCCCGGGAGGTGCGCACGGCGGACGGCTGGATCAATCACGTGGTGAGCTGCGGCGGGCCGTTCCTGAACATGGGCCATTGTCTGGAGCGGGCCGGTCGGGTCTGCGCCGGGCGGGGCTACCAGGTGCTCAACAAGGTGGGTGGCGAGCTGCCGGATCAGCCCCATGCCATGCCCACCGGCGGGGCCCCGGACATCCCGGCGTCGTTCTCGCAACTGAAGCAATACCCCGGGCGCAAGCTGCTCATCCGCTGCAACTGAAACGAAACGGCTTGGCCATCAGGAATACAGGGCACGGACGCCCGTCACCCTGGCCTGCCTGAGGGCATCCAGGCTGTTGCAGGGCGGGAAGTAGTCGCTCTCGTCGGTGGCCTCGATGTCCATCACCGCCAGCACCTCATGGCCGTCGGCCTCCACCTGCGCGCGCGCCCGCCGTTCGGCCTCGACGGCGTCCGCGGCATCGACCCAGACCTTGCCCAGGCTTGCGGAAGGCCGGCCGGTTTGCGCGGACCGGGAACGGATCTCGAGCAGGACGAGGATCATGTCGAGTCCATCACCTCGCCGACCCGGGCGAGCGCCGTGCCGGGGTGAGGGTCGCCCGCCAGTCGGCGGGCGGATCGGTTCGGGCGAGACGCACGATCCGCCCCACCTCGTTCTCGTACCAGCCGTTGTGCTGTTGGTTGGGCTCGGCCTCGTAGGCCCACCAGGTGCCGTCCTCGTCCTGGGCGAGCCATGCCGCCCAGTCCGGCAGCATCAGGCCGGACAGGACGGGCGGCAGTTCATCGCTTTCCATGGGTGGGCAGGGTCAGCCCCTCAGGACCGTCGACCGAGACGCCAGGCCAGGGCCAGCAGCCCGGTGGCCCACAAGGCGTAATGGGCGGGCTCGGGCACGGCCTGCGCCATGCCGGTGCCCATGACCTGATGCCACGGCGTGGTCGGGTGATTGAAGCTGTCCCACATCAGGTGGGTGTTCTGCACCGCCGGGTCGGCGGAGCACAGGCTGTAGCTGAACAGGGTGTTGAAGGACAGACAGGGAGTAAACAGGTCGGTGTAGCCGTAGGCCAGGGGATCGTCCAGGATGGCGTTGGTCCGGCCGAGCACGTCGAAGCCATAAAGCCGCGCGGCGAAGCCCGGCAGGGCCGCGCGCGCCGCGAGGGCGATGTCCAGGGCCACGTCGAACTCCGCCCCCAGCCCGCCGATGTTCGGCAGGTTGGGCACCAGGATGTGGCGGGCGCCCAGCCCTTCCAGGGTGTCCACCGCGTAGCCCAGGTTGTCCGCCATGCCGGCGATGTACTGGCCGCGGCTCACCCCGCCGCTGTCGTCCAGCCAGTTGAACAGGTCGTTGGATCCGGCCCACACCACGTACAGCGCATCGGCATCCGCGCTGCCCCCCGAGGCATAGTTGTCGATCTGCTGGCGCAGGCCGAGCAGGCCGGGCAAGCCATAGACGTCGCCGATGCGGTTGCCCGTCCCGGTGGTGGCGCCACCCCAGGCATGGCTGGTCAGGGGCGGGCCGCCCAGGGCGTCGGCCAGGTAGTCCACCGCCACCGGGCCGTTGGAGAAACGGTGCGCGTAGTAGGGCGGCGTGGGGGGAAACAGGCCGAGGGAGAAGGCGTGCACGTTGCCGGTGTCGGACAGGCTGTCGCCGAACGCCACCAGCTGGCTGAAGCCGGCCTGTGCGGGACCGGCCAGGGCCAGGCCGACCAGGCCCACGGCGAGGGCACGGGCCATGAGTGTGTGGCTGTCTTGCGTCATCGCGGTCTCCTCGGGCGGGCGTCAGATACCCATGATAGGCCATCGCCAGGGCCGGGGACGGGCGGGGGATGGGTATCGCCGCTTCGATCCACCCTAGGCCTGCCGCCCCAAGGCATGGCGGCCGAAGCCCGGGACGTGGACCAGTTCCGACAGGGGCATGGGCCTGGCCAGGTGGTAGCCCTGGGCGTAGTCGACGCCGAGCGCGCGCAGGCGGGCCAGCACCGCCTCGCTCTCGACGCACTCGGCGATGGTCTTCAGCCCCATGGCGTGGCTGAGGTTGTTGATGGACTCGACGATGGTCCGGTCCAGGGTGTCGTCGAGGATGTCCTGGACGAAGCCGCCGTCGATCTTCAGGTAATCCACCGGCAGGCTCTTCAGATAGGAGAAGGAGGCCAGGCCGGTGCCGAAGTCGTCCAGGGCGAACCGGCAGCCCAGGGCCTTGAGGCTTTCCATGAAGCGCAGGGCGCGGGTCAGGTTGGTGATGGCCGCGGTCTCGGTGATCTCGACGCAGAGGGCGCCGGCGGGGACGGCGTACTCGCGCAGCTTGTCCACCGCGTAGGCGAGGAAGCGGTCGCTGGCCAGGGAGGGGCCGGAGATGTTGACGGCGTAGACGGGACGCGCCGCGTCGGCGCCGCCGTGATGCTCGGCGTAATGCTGCAGGGCGCTGTCCAGCACCCAGCTGTCCAGGTCGTGGATCAGTCCGTAGCGCTCGGCCGCGGGCAGGAAGGCGCTGGGCGGGATCTGCCGGCCGCGCGCGTCGTGCATGCGCAGTAGGATCTCGTAGTGGGCGGGTTCGTCCAGGCCGGGCCGCAGGGGGAAGATGGGCTGGCAGGCCAGGTGCAGCATCTCGTCGCGGATCGCCTTGGTGATGCGCGCCGTCCAGCGCATCTCGCCCTCGCGCCGGGCCTGCTCGGCGTCCTCCGCGGCGTAGACGCGGATCGCGTTGCGGCCGCCATCCTTGGCGGCGTAGCAGGCGATGTCGGCGGCGCTCATCAGGGCCGCGGCGTCCCGGGCCTGGCGGGTGATGGCCACCAGGCCGATGCTGGCGCCGATGCTGAAGACGCTGTCCTGCCAGGCGAAGCGGTATTCCCGGATGCTCTCCAGCAGCTTCTCGGCCACCTCGCGGCCCTTCTCGACGGAACAGTTTTCCAGCAGCACGCCGAATTCGTCGCCCCCCAGCCTGGCCAGCACGTCGGCGCCGCGGACCCCCCGGGACAGGCGCAGGCTGACCTGGCGCAACAGTTCGTCGCCGGCGAAATGCCCACAGGTGTCGTTGACCACCTTGAACTGGTCCAGGTCCAGGTAGAGCAGGGCGTGCTCGCTGCCGTCCTGGGCGGCCTGCCGGACGAGCTCCTTGAGGCGGCGCTCGAATTCGCCACGGTTGTGCAGCTGGGTGAGGGGGTCATGGGTCGCCTGCCAGCTCAGCTCGCGGGTGCGTTCCTCCACCCGCTGCTCCAGGACGGCCTTCGCCTCGGCCAGTTCCCCGGCCGTGGCCGCGAGGCGGTCGGCGTGCCCCCGGATGGTGTGGTGCTGCTCGCTCAGCGCCCGGGAGGCCTGGTTCAAGGCCTCGGTGAGCTCGTTCACCTCCCGGGAACTGGGCCGCGTGGCCAGGCTGTCGCCGCGCAGGCCGCGCAGCTCGCGGGCGAAGCGGGTCGCCCGCCGCAGGGCGCGCATGGGCGGGCGCAGGATCAGCAGCAGGATGAGGAAGTCGATGACGATGGCGGCCAGGCTGGTGCGCAGGTTGTCGCGCCAGATGGCGTGGCGGATGCCGGCCAGTTCCGCCAGGCTGTATTCCACGTTCAGCCAGCCCAGCAGGGTGCTGGTGCGGACCGGCTGCCAGACGTCCAGGTGGTCGGCCCTGTCTCCCGGCAGGACCACGACCTCGCCCCGCGTCCGGGCGGCCTCCGGGATCGGCGTGGGCGGCAGGCCGTAGACCGCCTCGATGCGGCCGTCGGCGGCGCGCCTGACCGTGCCCAGCGGCCGGCCTTCCAGGTCGACGACGCGCAGGAGTGCCACGCCTGGGAAATCAGCATAGTCCAGCAGCAGTTCCTCCAGGGCCGCCAAGTCGTCGCGGACGATCTGCTGGGCGCCGGGCACCGCCACCCAGCGGGCCAGGATCGTGGCGTCGGTCACCATGCGCTGGCGGGCCTGCTCGACCTGACGCAGCGCGGTCCAGTAGCCGTCCGCCGCCAGGGTGACGGCGATGACCAGGCTGCCCAGCACGGCAAGCTGCACATGCAGGCGCAGCCCGCCCCACCAGGCCGCGCAACGGCGCCAGATCCCCGCCCCGCTCATGGCCCCGGGTCCCGCCGGGCGGCGTAGCGTTCCAGGCGCAGCGCCTCCAGCGGCTGGTAGTCCCGCCGGTAGTCGGCCGCCACCGGCCGGGGCAGCAGGGCCCCCGCCAGGAGGCGGGCCCCCTCGGGGTCCCGGGCCAGGTCCAGCAGGGCCTGGCGCACCGCGTCGGCCACCGCGTCGGGCACGCGGGGATGGACCACCAGGGGATGGGACGGCCCGGAGGGCGTCGTGTAGACCACCCGCAGGGCGTTGCGGACCTCCGGCCGTTCCCGTTCCAGGATCATCGACACCGATCCGGCGGCGGCCGCCTTGCCCAGCAGCACCTGGCGGTAGGCATTGCCGTGGCTCTCCGCGTAATGGGGGTTGAATCCGATCCGCTCCCGCTCGGTGAGCAGGGCGCGCATGTAGAGGGAGGCCGCGAAGGCGTTGGGCGAGGGGAAGGCGATGGTGGCGCCGTCCAGGTCCCGGACCCCCCGGTAGGCGCTGTCCTTGCGCACCACCAGGATGCCGGTCAGCGGCTCGGCGCCATCCCGGACCAGGGGGCGGTAACCCTGGGCGTGCCGGGCCATGACCGCGTGATACGGGTTCATGAAGGCGAAGTCCGGCTCGCCGCGCAGGAAGGCGCGCTCGAAATCGGCGATGGAATCCTGCTGCGCGAGGCGGAAGCGCCGACCGGTGACGGTCCCCAGCCGCTCCAGCAGGGGCGACCAGTCCCGATGCATGGCCAGCCCGGTGAGCATGGGCACCACCCCCACCGTATAGACGCGCGTCTCGGCCGCCGTCGCCGTCTGGGCCAGGCAGCAGAGGAGCAGCGCCACGGCCTGGCGCAGCCATCCCCTCCTCGCCGAGAACCCGTCCATGCGCCACCCCCCAGGTCGCCAAAGTCCTGATGCTACTGGACTTTTCCGCCCGTGGCACATCTCCCCGCATCGCCCCCCCGCGGCGGCGACCTCCCCGGCTAGGGCGGCGACCGGGCGGGCAGGGCGAGGTCGAGGAAGGCGCGCAGCCCCGCCACGTAGGCCTCGCCGCTCGCCAGGAAGCCCTCGTTGTGCCCGCCGCGCAGCTCCAGAAAGGCCTTGGGCGCCGGCGCGGCGGCGTGCAGGGCGCGACCGTGGGCGTAGGGGATGATCTCGTCCGCGGGGCTGTGCGCCACCAGCACCGGGCAGTTCACGGCGGCCAGGGAGGCGCGCGTGTCGTAGCGCAGCCGGGCGAGCCGGCGCGCCGGCAGCCAGGGATAGAGGTCGGCCGCCAGATCCGGCACCGAGGTGAAGGCCGACTCCAGGATCAGGCCGGCGGGCCGCGTCCCCTCCTCCGCCAGGCGGGCCGCCAGCCAGGCCGCCACCGAGGCGCCCAGGGAGCGCCCGAACAGCACGACGCGCTCCGGCCGCGCGCCGCGCGCCTCGACCAGGTGGCGCCAGGCGGCCACGGCGTCGCGGTAGGTGCCCGCCTCGTCGGGCTCGCCGCCGCTCTGGCCATAGCCCCGGTAGTCGATGATCAGCACGTCCAGGTCCAGGCCGTGGAAGATGCGCAGCGAACCCAGGCGGTGGGAGATATTGCCGGCGTTGCCGTGGAAGAACAGCAGGCTGCCCCGCCGCGCCGCGCGCGCCGGCACGAACCAGCCGTGCAGGGCGACGCCGTCCTCGGTCTCGACGCGGACGGTTTCAAAGGCCAGGCCGATATCCGCCGGGCTGGCCACCAGTTCGCGCCCGCCGACGTGGGGCAGGAAGAGCAGGCCGGACTGGGTGGCATAGAGCAGCAGGAGCAGGACGCCATAGCCGCCAGCCCCCGCCAGAAGGAGGGACAGGACAGAAGACAGGACGGGTTTCCTCACGTTCGCGCCGGATCGCGGGGTCGGACACCGACGCGCCGGCCACCGTCCTCGCAGTCTAGACGCCGCCGGTTCCCTGGGCGAGGGGCGGGTCGACATGACCGGCATCCGTGCCAGAATGGAATCACGGTCCATCCCAGGGAGACACCCCATGTCGCGCGCCCTCCGGTTTGCTCTCCTCGCCCTGTTCCTCTCCGGTCCGGCCGCCGCCGCCGGGGTGGCGGAGTTCAGCCCCGAGGGGACGCAGATCGAGGTCACTCAGGCGCGCGCCCGCTTCAGCGCGGCCATGGTCCCGGTCGGCCAGCCCGACGCCGCGGCGCCCTTCCTGGTCGACTGCGCGGTGCCGGGCGCCGGCCGCTGGGCGGACGAGCGCACCTGGGTCTACGACCTGCACGCCGCGCCGCGCGCCGGCGAGGGCTGCCGCTTCCGGCCGCGGCCCGGCCTCGCCACCCTGACCGGCGAGGCGGTGCGCGGCGCGACGGAATACACCTTCAGCATCGCCGGCCCGCGGGTGGTGGAGAGCCTGCCCGACGTCGGCCGCATCGACGAGCGCCAGGCCTTCATCCTGCGGCTCAACGGCCCGGCGCGCCGCGACAGCGTGCTGGCCCACGCCCGCTGCGAGGTGGAGGGGATCCACGAGTCGATCGGCGTCGACCTGGTGGAGGGCGCGACGCGCCGGGAACTGCTCGGCGCGCTGCTGCCCGAGGCGAAGGACGACGACGCGGTGCTGGTCCTGCAGTGCCGCCGCACCCTGCCCGCCAACGCCCGCCTGAGCCTGGTGTGGGGCGAGGGCATCGCCACGCCGGCCGGACGGACCAACCCGGCCGAGCAGCGCTTCGCCTTCCAGGTGCGCGACCTGTTCACCGTCCAGGCCCGCTGCCAGCGCGAGAGCGCCCGCGCCGGCTGCATCCCCCTGCTGCCGGTGCGGCTGGAGTTCAGCGCGCCGGTGGCCAGGGCCCTGCTGGACCAGGTCCGCCTGCGCGACGAGCAGGGCCGCGCCTATGCCCCGCGCCAGCCCGAGCCGGCCGGCGCGTTCGACGACCGCCTGGTATTCCCCGGCCCCTTCCCGGCCGGCGCCCGGCTGACGCTCACCCTGCCCGCCGACCTGCGCGACGACCAGGGCCGCCCCCTGGCCAACGCCGCCCGCTTCCCGATGACCCTGCGGGTCGACCAGACGCCGCCTCTGATCAAGTTCGCCGGGGCGTTCGGCATCCTCGAGCGCGAGGAAGGCGGCATCCTGCCCCTCACCCTGCGCAACCTGGAGCCCGGCCCGGACGGGGCGGGCACGGCCGCGCGGCTGCGCTGGGTGCGGGTCACCGACGACGACGCCATCCTCGCCTGGCAGCGGCGGCTGCGCCAGATCGAGTCCCCCGCCCCCGCCCGGCGCGGCAAGGCGCCGCCCGATCCGCGCGGGCAGCGCCTGCTGGACGTCAAGGTGGCCGGGGTGACGGAACGCGCCCTGCCCAAGCCCCACGGTGCCCAGGCCTTCGAGGTGGTGGGCGTGCCCCTGGCGCAGCCCGGCTACTATGTCCTGGAGGCGGAGAGCCGCCGCCTGGGCCAGTCCCTGCTCGGCACGGACCGGCCGATGTACGTGCGCGCCGCCGCCCTGGTGACCAACCTGGCGGTGCACTTCAAGTGGGGGCCGCAGGGGTCTCTGGCCTGGGTGACCCGCCTGGACGCCGGCCGGCCGGTGGCCGACGCGCGGGTGGCGGCGCGCGACTGCAAGGGCCGCCTGCTCGCCGAGGCGACCACCGACCGCGACGGCATCGCCCGCATCGCCTCCGGCCTGCCCGATCCGCGCGCGGCCGAATGGGACTGCCCGCTGTACGTCTCCGCCCGCCAGGGCGACGACCTCGCCTTCGCCCTGTCCGACTGGGACGAGGGCATCGAGACCTGGCGCTTCGGCCTGCCCGCCGATTGGCAGCAGGACGACCGCCTCGCCCACACGGTGCTCGACCGCGTCCTGCTGCACCCCGGCGACATGCTGCACATGAAGCACCTGCTGCGCGAGCGTCGGCCCGACGGGCTGGGCCACGCCAAGCGCCGGCCGGCCAGCTTGCTGATCGAGCACGAGGGCAGCGGCCAGCGCTGGTTCCTGCCGCTGGCCTGGAAGGACGGGGCCGCCCTGACCGACTGGCGGATCCCGGCCGGCGCCCGGCGCGGCGACTACCGCCTGCGCCTGCTGGACCGCGCCGTCCCCGAAGACGCCGACCCGCTGGCGCTGGAATACCTGCCCGGCCTGGACAGCGGCCGCTTCACGGTGAGCGACTTCCGCGTCCCCCTGATGCGGGCCAGCCTGGACCCGGTGCGGCCCAGCCTGGTGGCGGATCTCGATGCCAGCTACGACCTGGCGGCGAGCTGGCTCTCGGGCGGCGCGGCGCGCGGCCTGCCGGTGAAGCTGCGCGCCCTGCTGGAACCCCGTTACGACGTGCGTTTCGAGGCGCATGCCGGCTACCGCTTCGCCCAGCGCCGCGACACCGACGCCGGCCCGGAGGAAGGCGACAGCGTCGCCCTGGAGGCCCCGTCCCTGACCCTGGACCAGGGTGGCACCGGCCGCGGCCGGGTGACGGGCATCCCGGCCCGCGCCATGCCCCACCTGCTGCGCGTGGAGCTGGAATACGCCGACCCCAACGGCGAGGTCCAGACCGTCGGCCGCAGCCAGCCCTGGTGGCCGGCGGCCGTCGTGCTGGGCATGAAACGGGACGGCTGGGCGAAGGCCGGGCAGGCCACGCCGCTGCAATTCCTGGCCGTGGACCTCGACGGCCGGCCGGCGGCCGATGTGCCGATACAGGTCCGCTTCACGCTGCGCCAGACCCTGTCGCACCGCGTCCGGCTGGCGGGTGGCTTCTACGGCTACCGGCACGAGCAGCGCGACACGCCGCTGGACGGCGGCTGCGAGGGCCGCACCGACGCCAAGGGGGCGTTCGCCTGCAGGCTCAGGACGGAGCGCGGCGGCGAGATCCTGGTCGACGCCGTGGCCCGCGACGGCCAGGGGCGCGCGGCGCGTACCCACGAGAGCCTTTGGGTGGCCGCCAAGGAGGCCTGGTGGTTCGCCCAGGACGACCACGACCGCATCGACCTGATCCCCGAGCGGCGCGACTACCAGCCCGGCGAGACGGCCCGCTTGCAGGCGCGCATGCCCTACCGGCAGGCCACCGCCCTGGTCACCGTGGAGCGCGACGGCGTGCTGGAGGCACGGGTGATGCGCCTGTCCGGCCAGGCGCCGGTGATCGACCTCAAGGTGGACGAGCGCTGGGCGCCCAACGTCTATGTCTCCGCCCTGGTCGTGCGGGGGCGCTCCGCGGCGAGCCGGCCCACCGCCCTGGTCGACCTGGCCCGGCCGTCCTTCAAGCTGGGCATCGCCGGCATCCGCGTCGGCCACCGGGCGCACGCCCTGGACGTGGCGGTGGCCACCGACCGCGCCAGCTACCCGGTGCGGGCCAAGGCACGCGTCGGCCTCAAGGTGCGCACGCCCGACGGCCAGGCCCCGCCGCCCGGCACCGACGTCGCCCTGGCGGTGGTGGACGAGGGCCTGCTGGAGCTGATGGACAACGACAGCTGGCGGCTGCTGCAGGCGATGATGGCCGAGCGCGGCTACAACCTGCGCACCTTCACCGCCCAGATGCAGGTGACCGGGAAGCGGCACTACGGCCGCAAGGCGCTGCCCCAGGGCGGCGGCGGCGGACGGCTGCCGACCCGCGAGCTGCTCGACACCCTGCTCTACTGGAACCCCGCCGTGGCCCTCGACGCCCACGGCGAGGCCCACGTCGAGGTGCCGCTCAACGACAGCCTGACCGGCTTCCGGGTGGTGGCGGTGGCGGCCGGCGAGACGCGCTTCGGCACCGGCGAGGCGCGCTTCGCCAGCAGCCAGGACCTGCAGATCCTGTCCGGCCTGGCCCCGCTGGTGCGCCAGGGCGACCGCGTCTCGGCGTATTTCACGATCAGGAACGGCAGCACGCGCCCCATGCGGGTGGAGGTGGAGGGCCGGCTGGCCGGCGCCGAGGGCAGGCAGCCGGCGAAGACCCTGCAACTCGCCCCCGGCGAGGGCCGCGAGATCGCCTGGCCGCTGCGCGTGCCGGCCGACGCCGAGGCGCTGGAATGGCGCGTGCAGGCCGGCGAGGCGGGCGGGCCGGCGCGCGACAGCCTGACGGTCAGCCAGCGGGTGGTGCCCGCCCTGCCGGTTCGCCTTCAGTCCGCGACCCTGCATCGGCTCGACCGGCCCCTCGACCTCAGGGTGGCGCCGCCCGCCGGGGCCGTCCCCGGCCGGGGCGAGGTGCGCGCCACCCTGGCCGCCAGCCTGGCCGACGGCCAGGGCGCGCTGCGCGAGCAGATGCGCGCCTACCCCTACGCCTGCCTGGAGCAGAAGGTCTCGATGGCGGTGGCGACGCGCGACGCCGCGGCCTGGGCCCGGCTGATGGAGGACCTGCCCGGCCAGCTCGACGAGCGCGGCATGGCCCGCTTCTTCCCCGGCGGGACGGCGGGCGACGTGGCGCTCACCGCTTACCTGCTGGGCATCGCCGACGCGGCCGGCTGGGCCCTGCCCGCCGACGCCCGGGCGAGGATGCTCAAGGCCCTGGAGGACCACGTGGCGGGACGGCTGACCACGGCGGCCCGCCCCTGGCTGGACGCACGCGCCCGGCTGGCCCTGCGCCTGGCGGCCCTGGAGGCCCTGTCGCGGCACGGCCGCGCCGGGCCGGAACTGATCGCCACCGTAAAGCCGGAACCGGTACTGTGGCCCGCCGCCGTGCTGATCGACTGGCTGAGCCTGCTGCAGCGCAGCCCCGGCCTGCCCGACCGCGGCCGCCTGCTGGAGGCCGCGCAGCAGGCCCTCAAGGCGCGTCTGGCCTACACCGGCCGGCGCCTGACCCTGGGGCGGGAGGGCGACGGTGGCGACTGGTGGCGGCTGGCCTCCGCCGACACGGACGCCGCGCGCGCCCTGCTGGCGGTCCTGGACCTGCCCGACTGGAAGGACGAGGCGCCCCGTCTGGTGCTGGGCCTCCTGGCCCGCCAGGCGGGCGGCCGCTGGAACAGCACCACCGCCAACGCCTGGGGGGCCCTGGCCCTGGAACGCTACAGCCGGGTCTTCGAGAAGGTGAAGCCCGCCGGCCGCAGCGAGGCCTGGCTGGGCCAGGCCGGCCGCCGGGTCGACTGGCGGGCGACGCCGCGCGGCGCCACCGCCTTCTTCCCCCTGCCCGCCGGCGAGACCACGCTGAAGCTGCGCCACGACGGCGCCGGCGCGCCCTGGGTGAGCGTCTCCACCCTCGCCGCCGTGCCGCTCCAGGCCCCCGTGCAGCGTGGCTACGCCGTCAGCCGCGAGGTCAGCGCCGTGGAGCGCAAGACGCCCGGCAAGTGGAGTCGCGGCGACGTGCTGCGGGTGCGGCTCACCATCGACAGCCGCCAGGACATGGGCTGGGTGGTGGTGGAGGATCCGGTGCCGGCCGGCGCCGGCATCCTCGGCTCGGGCCTGAAGCGCGACGCCGCCCTGCTCGCCCAGGGCGAGGCACGCCAGGGACACGCCTGGCCGGCCTGGGAGGAGCGCCTGTTCGAGGGCTACCGGGCCTACTTCGAGTACCTGCCGCGCGGCCGGCACAGCCTGGAGTACACCATCCGGCTCAACAGCGACGGCGCCTTCCGGCTGCCGCCCACGCGGGTGGAGGCGATGTACGCGCCGGAGGTGCACGGGGAAGCGCCCAATGCGCCCTTCGACGTGGCGCCCTGAGCGCATCCGACGCATCGGCCCGCTGCTGGCCGGCTGGCTGGCGCTCGTCCCCGCCAGCCACGCAGACGCGCCCGACTTCGCGCGGGTCCGCGCCGACTGGCGCCCGTCCGAGGCCTGGCTGCTCGACCGCCACGGCGTACCGCTCCAGGAGCTGCGCCTCGACGCGCGCGGCCGGCGCACCGACTGGACACCCCTGGCG
>JALOTG010000179.1 GCA_025458005.1 Thiobacillaceae bacterium | reverse complement strand
GTCGGCGGAGAACAACTCGTTCTCGGCGCCCTCGATGTCGATCTTGAGCACATCGATGCGGTCTTTGCCGAATCGATCCATCACGTCCGCGACGCCTATTGCCTGGATCGCGCCGGGTGTGTCCGGGGCCACCTCGACCGTGCGAAATGCCCAGGAGTCCGCCTCGGGATTCTCGATCGCCAATGTCGCGGCATGCGACCACAAGCCGACCTGCATGGGAACGACAGTCGGATATCGGCAACAGTTATTCGCCAGGGCGGCGAAGTTGGACGGATCTATCTCCATGGATACCACCGTGCTGCCGGGAAAACGGTTGGCCAGGCAAACCGAGGCCAACCCGATATTGGCCCCGGCATCAACGATGAATTTGGGCGTGCCATCGACAGGAAAATAACCCTGCCTCTGCACGAACACCTGGAGAAAAACCGCGGCGTCGGATGTCCCGGCCCTGAGCGTGACGGGATGGCGTAGGTCGGGAAGGCGGATATCGACCGTGGCTCCGTGTTGGGCGGCCCACATGGCCCGTCTCAACCGCAATGCGATCTGGAGACCTTTCAATGGCCGGTATACCTCCAGAATCGGGCGCGACCATGCAAGGAACGATCTCATAGACTCGATGGGGTTCATGTACCCTCCCTGATTATTGATGTCTTTCTGTTTACCGGGACACGAGGACACCCCCTCTCGTGCATCCCTTGACTTTCATTTCAGGAGTCGATGCTTGATCTCCAGAGGCGTCATGCTACCCCCATTCAACTCCCGCATGAACCACTCGAAATAGCGCCGCGACTTGTCGAGGAAGCGTTCGAGCCCGGCCATGTCGCGCACGTAGGGGGTGAACCCGGGATGTACGGAAGGGGAATGGAAACTGAACACGAAGATACGCTGTCCCTCGTCCAGCATGGAGCGGGTCAGCCGGCACATTTCCGCGAACGTGTAATCCTCGGGCGACAGGCGGATGCGCTCGAAGGCACGCAGGCGGGAGGTGATGCCCGGCAGGCGCGCCCAGCGCAGGCTGGAGTGGGTGATCAGGCGGTAGAACGGCGTACCGGCCGACTTCAGCCAGCCCGCGTAGCCGCCGCCGCCGGGCAGGCCCAGCAGGCGGCGCTGCCGGCCAAACCAGAATGGCTCGGCGCTGTAGTCTGAATAGTCGGGGCCGCCGTCGGCGCTGTAGTCGATGGGGGGCGCCACGCTGATGTCCACCTCGTAGCCGAGCGCCTCCAGGATGTCCGCGCTATGGGGCCCGTTGCCGTAGCGGCCCGCCAGATAGGTCAGGGGTCGGTGGCCGAAATTCGCTTCGATGGTTTCCGTAAGCACGCGCAGCTTTTCGTATTCGAGTTCGCGCGGCAGGTTGCCGGGGTAGGTGTTGGCGCGGGAGAGGGGCTCGGTCAGGGGCGGGGACACCCAGGGGTGCAGATGGGCGCCGATGAGGGCGCGGCCGTCGTCCTGGTAGCGACGCAGAGTCTCGAACGCCAGGGGCTGGGAGGCGATGGGGTAATCGATGACGTAATTGGGGACGATGCCAAAGGCATCGAAGATCTCCTGGGCACGGCCGATGTGGCGCATGTGCTCGACGCCGGTTTCCTCGCGGGCGTGCTCCCGGCTCCAGTCGAACTCCTCCTCGGTGTGGATCACCACGCTGAGGATGGGTGGTGTGTCCGCCGGCAGGTGGATCGGGCTGTGTCCGGGAAACAGGTCGCGCTCAGAGGTCAAGGGCGGCGCTTTCCGTATAGAGGTTCCAGATGTCCGCCTCGCCCAGGCTGTCGCTGCGGAACACCTTGTTGCGGTAGCCCGACAGGACCTTGTGCGGCCAGGCCGGCAGTCCCGGCAGCAGTCGGGTCTCGACCCGCGTGGTGGCCATGCCGGCAAGCAGGAAGTGGCAGCCCAGCAGAGGCATGCGGGCCAGGAAATTCCCCGGATTGGTGAAGCCGATGATCTCCGCGCTGGGCAGGCCCTTCAGTTGCGCGCGCTTGTACACCACCAGGCTCCAGTCGCTGTCCTTGCCCACCGCCAGGAAGCGCAGCCAGGGGAAATGGCGATGATCCCGATACACCTTGGCGGCGGCGTCATCGAGGGCAGCCTCGATGGCGGCGGCTTCGGTCAGCACGCGCCAGCCCGCCAGGCGCAGATGCGGCGCGGGCAGGTTGAACAGCGCCACACGACGCTCGTCCATGGGCTTGAACTTGAGGAACCTGAGGGACTGTTCCACCACGGCGGTGGGTGACAAGTCGGTGAAATGGAAGCCGGGCTGGGACACCACCGCCATGGCCAGGCGCATGCTCTGGGTGCGGTAGGCGTCCAGCACCACCCAACTGGTGATATTGCAGAATTTTTCCAGCTTGCCGCGCACCGGATAGGCGGCATAGATGGCGCCGATTCCTCCGGCGATACCGCCGTTTTCGTCACGGATGAGGAAACCGTTATTGGGCTTGTCCACGCCCCAGTCCTGGCGGAAGGCGTCGGCCCACACCTCCGGTGCGTGGCTGGGACTGAGGTGCCGGTGGAGAAAAGCGCAGAACTCCGGCAGGTCCTGGTCGCGAACGGGTTCAAGTTTGGGCAGAGCCATGACGTTATAGAGGCGTTGTCGGCGGCGGGACGTTAACACAACCGCCCGGCGATCTGGGGTAAGCTCGCGGCCCGCCACGTAGGAGCGGCTTCAGCCGCGAACTGAACCGGTAGACGACTTCGCGGCTGAAGCCGCTCCTACGTGCTCCTGCATCGAGACTGCGTTCATTTAATTCAAGCGATAGCCGCCATGCCCAACCTTCCCATTCCCGGCTTCAAGAATGACGCCCACGGCAAGCCCGTGATCGGCACAAGTCCGGAAGCGTTGTATGCCTACGGCCACCTGATCCGTTCCAGCGAGCAACTGGTGCTCGACCAGTTCTCGCGCGGCCTGGTCTCCGGCACCACCCATACCTGCCTGGGCCAGGAACTCTGCGCCATGGCGGTGGTGCGCGCGCTCACCCATCCCGACGACGCGGTGCTGTCCAACCACCGCAACCATGGCCACTTCCTCACCTACTCCGGCGAATTCGTCGGCCTGGTCGCCGAGATCATGGGCCGCGAGGGCGGCGCCTGCGGCGGCCGGGGCGGCAGCCAGCACCTGGTCTGGCGCCATTTCCACTCGAATGGCGTGCAGGGCGGCATGACCGGCATCGGCGCGGGTCTGGCATTGGCGCGCAAGCTGCACGGCTCCGGTGCCATCGTCGCCGCCATGATCGGCGACGGCACCCTGGGCCAGGGCCTGCTCTACGAGGCCATGAACATGGCCTCGGTGTGGTCCGCTCCCTTGCTGGTGGTAGTTGAAAACAACGGCATTTCGCAGACCACCGAGCCGCACCAGAACCTGGGCGGCGACATCCAGGCGCGCGGCGCCGCCTTCGGCCTGCACACCTGGCGCGTGGACGACGCGGCGGACGACTTCTTCGAGCAGACGGAACGGGCTGTGCGCACCGTGCGCGAGACCGGCCGGCCGGGCTTCCTGGTCATCGACACGCAGCGCATGGGGCCCCATTCCAAGGGCGACGACCTGCGCGACGAGGCGGTGCTTTCCGCCATCCGGGCGCGCGATCCGCTCGCCGCCTTGGGCCGCCGCCTGCCGCAAGCGGAACGGGAAGCCATCGAGGCGCGCAACGCCGCCTTCATCGAAGCGGTGCGGGAGGCGGCCAACGCTTCGCCCGAAGCGGTGTTCGACGACGCGCCCGAGCATATCTTCGACCGGGCCGGAGAATTGGCCGGACCGGCGCCCGACTATCCCGAGGTCGCGCCGGGTACCAGCGTGCGCCTGGCGATCAACGCCGCACTCGGCCATCTGCTCGCCCGCCACCCGGAAACCATCCTGCTGGGCGAGGACCTGCACGACCCCTACGGCGGCGCCTTCAAGGTCACCCAGGGCCTGTCCACCACTTACCCGGGCCGGGTCATCTCCACACCGATTTCCGAGGCCGGCATCACCGGCGCCGCCATTGGCCTGGCCATGGACGGCTTCCGTCCGATCATGGAAATCATGTTCGCGGACTTCCTCTCGCTGTGCATGGACCAGCTCTACAACCACGCGGTGAAGTTTCCCGGCGTGTTCCCCCAGGTGACGGTGCCGCTGATCGTGCGCACACCGTCGGGCGGCCGCCGCGGCTACGGCCCCACCCACAGCCAGAGTCCGGAGAACATCTTCACCTCGATCCCCGGCCTCACCGTGCTTTACGGCAGCCACCGCCACGACGTCGCCCGCCTGCTGGTCGACGCGGCGAGGCGCTGGCCCTATCCCACCCTGTTCCTGGAACACAAGCTGCTCTACGGCGAGACCCAGGCGGCGGGAGATTACCGGACCCTGGATGCCGACCCGGAGGATCTCGCCGCCCACCTGTTTCCGACCCTTTTGCGCGGCCGCCAGGACGCCGATCTCACCATCGTCACCTACGGCGGCATGCTGCCGGTGGTGGAGGAAGCGGCCCGGCGACTGGAGGAAGAAGAGGAATTGATGGTGGACATCGTCGTACCCTCCCTGCTGGCGCCGTTGCCCCGCCGCACCCTGCTCGCCCATCTGCTGCGAGCCGAGCGCGTGGTGATCGCGGAGGAATCCCACCACGAATTCGGCATCGGCGCCGAGATCGCCGCCAGCCTGCTGGAAGCCGGCTACCGGGGGCGCGCCTTCCGCATCGGCACGCCGCCGGTGCCCATCGCCTCGGCCCGCAGCCTGGAACGTCAGGTGCTGCCCGATGCCGACAAGCTCATCGAAGACATCCTGGATAACCTGTACTGACGAGGATCATCATGGCCTTTGCCCTCCATGCGCCACGCGTGAACAACAACGACGACATCGTCCAGGTCATTGCCTTCCGCGTCGCTCCGGGCGACCTCGTGAAGAAGGGAGACGTGGTCGTCGACGTGGAAACCGACAAGGCCATCGTCGAGGTGGAAGCCGAGTGCGACGGCTACGTCCTCAAGCTGATGTGCGAGGTGGACGACAAGGTGGCGGTTGGCTCGATCCTGCTCTGGCAGGGAGACAGCGCCGACGAGCCGGTGCCGGAAGCCGCGGTGGTGGCCCCGGCGGAAGGCGGCGGCACCGCCCGTCCCACCGCCAAGGCGCGCGCTCTGCTCAAGGAACTCGGCCTGGACGCCAGCGTGGTACCGGCCACCGGGGAGCGGCTTTCGCTGGCCGACGTCGAGTCCTACATGGCAGCCCATGGCATCCGCCGGCGCGACCAGACACCGGCCGTGACGGCCCCGGTGGGAGAAAACCTGCCGGACGTGCCGGGCGAACTTGTGGACCTCAGCGCCGAGGAACGCGGCATGCTCATCACCGTGTCCTGGCACAGGGACCATGCTGCCGCCACCTACCTGGAAGTGGAATACGACCCCAAGGCCTGGGAAGACCACGCCGCCGCCTACGCCAGCGCCAACAAGCTGATGCTGTCGCCGCTGCTGCCCTTGCTGGCCTACCGCTTTGTGCAACTGGTCAAGGCTAGTCCACGCCTCAACGCCACGGTGGTCAACGGCAAGCGCTTCCAGTACAAGCCGGTGAACCTGGGATTCACGGTACAGGCTGGCGAAACCCTGTACCTGACCGTGGTGCGCGACGCCGACAGCCTGGAAACGGCCAAATTCATCGAGGCTCTGGGCGAAGTGCAGCGCCACGCCATCCAGCGCAAGCTCTCTCGCGACGAGACCAGCGGCGCCACCATCGCCTTTTCCAGCATGGCGCGCTGGAACGTCAGCCGCCACATCCCCATCCTGCCACCCTATTGTTCCCTCATGATCGCCCATGCCGCCCCCAAGGGCAGCGGACGCGCCGTGCTGGGCGCCAGCTACGACCACCGCGTGCTGTCCGGCTTCGACGTGGCGCGGCTGCTTATGGATCTGGCCAAACCTCCGGTCTGATTCCCTCTCCCCCTGCCCCTCTCCCGCTTGCGGGCGAGGGGAGTAAACGCAAAGGAAACCGCTATGAACCTCGACCGTGATGCCATCAAGGCCGCCGTGCGCGCCAAAGTCATCGAACTGGCGAAAAGCCTGGGCATGGACGCCAGCGACATCGGCGACGACGACATCATTCCCGCCAGCGGCTACGTGGACTCGGCCGCCATCCTGGAACTGGTGGTGTGGTACGAGGGGGAATATGACCTGCCGCTCAAGCAGGACGAAATCAACATCGACAACCTCGGCTC
>JALOTG010000178.1 GCA_025458005.1 Thiobacillaceae bacterium | reverse complement strand
CCAGGTCGTTTCGCGCCGCCGCCATCGCCAGTTGCCGCTCCAGCACGGCCATCTCGTTCTTCGAGTTCTTGTTCAGGCCGATCTCGCCGAAACCCAGCACGTTGGGGCGATCCAGGAACTCGGGGATGATGGCCAGCACCTGGTCGGCAAGTGTCAAATTTTCCGACTCCTTGGAGTTGAGGCCGAGCCAGCAGTAGTGCTTGATGCCGAAGCGGGCGGCGCGGGCCGGCTCCACCACGGTGAGTTGATGGAAGTAGTCACGGAAGCTGTCCGCCGAACAGCGATCGAAACCCGCCCAGAACGCGGGTTCCGCCACGGTGTGGATGCCGCCGAGGGTCATCCGCATGTAGTCGTCCGTGGTGCGGGAAATCATGTGGATGTGGGGATCGATGGCTTTCATTTCGCCTCTCCTTGCCAAGCGCCGTAGGCCTTCATGCCCACCGCGCTGTCCAGCGGCTCGGTGGTCGGGTCGCTCAGGGCGATCTGCACCGCCTTGGCGCGGTCCTTCGTGGCATCGCGGGTGATCTCGAGGATGCGCAGGAAGGCCTGGTAGCGGAAGTCCGCCCTGGCCTCGTCGGCGCCTTCGTAGCGGTCGATGCGGTCCAGGAAGGCGGCGATGTCCATGATCCGGGATCGGTTCTCGATGAAGTACAAGTCCAGAATGTCGATGGCCCGCATGGGGCCGTAGGGTGCGCTCATGTTGGGACTCCTGAATCGATGTGTGCGCGGGTCGCGGTCCCGCCCAGGCCTTATCGGCCAGCGGGCGGGGATATTAAATTCAGAATAGACCGCTTATTCGATGATGAGGTTGTCCATGCCACGCCGGTCCGGGGTCTGCCCGACCAAGGGCTCGCGGCCGCCGCGCAGGATGGAATTGCCTTCGTAGAGGGCGCGCTGGTCGATGGCCTGGGGGTTCATCCAGTCCTCTTCCTTCATCTGGCCGCTCTGGCCATAGGCATCGAGGGCGTTGCGGTAACAGGCCAGGTGCACGTCCGCCTCGGAAATGCCGCTTTGCAGGGCCAGCCTGGCGGTCTTGGCTACCGCCAGGGGCTCGGAAATGCCCCAGTCACAGGCGGAATCGACGATCACCCGCTGGGCGCCGTACTTCTTGAGGATTTCCACCATGCGGACATTGCCCATCTTGGTGCTGGGATAGATGGAGAAACCGGCCCAGAAGCCGCGATCCAGGACCTCGCGCACGGTCTCCTCGTTGTTGTGGTCGATGACCACCTTGCCGGGGTCCAGGCCATGTTCGACACACACGTCCATGGAACGGCTGGTGCCGTTCTTCTTGTCCCGGTGGGGGGTATGGATCATCACCGGCAGGTCCAGTTGCTTGGCAAGGTCCAGTTGCAGCCGGAAATACTTGTCCTCCAGTGGGGTCTGCTCGTCATAGCCGATCTCGCCGATGGCCACCACCCCCTCCTTCAGGGCGAAGCGGGGCAGCAGTTCCATGACTTCTTCGGCCAGCGCCTCGTTGTTGGCCTCCTTCGAATTGAGGCCGATGGTGCAGTAGTGGCGGATGCCGAACTGGCTGGCGCGGAAGCGCTCGAAGCCGACCAGGGTGGACAGGTAGTCCAGGTAGGAGCCGACATTGGTGCGTGGCTGCCCCAGCCAGAATGCCGGCTCGATCAGGGCGACGACACCGGCGGCGGCCATGGCCTCGTAGTCGTCGGTGGTGCGGGAAACCATGTGCGCATGGGGGTCGATGAACATCATGTTCTGCCTCTCTCTCGAACGGTTGTTGTTGGCGGGGTTTGCGCGGACTCGCGCTCAGCCCAGGGTTTCCCAGCGCAGCGCGCCGGAGGCGATATCCTGCTGCAAATCGGAAATCCGCATCAACCTTTGCCGCGCCGCGGGATCGGGGCTGGCGGCCAGGGCCAGGGCGGCAGCTTTGCGCTCGACTTCGTTGCCGTCCGCCAGCACGCGATCGAGGTCGGCCAGCGCCTCACCCTCGGCAAACGGACCGACGCAGCGCCAGATCTCGAAGGGCACCGGACGGCCTGCGGCCCAGCGTTCATGCGCGAAGTCGCGCATGATGCGCGCCAGTTCGGCGTTGGCGCGGGCATCCAGGCCATGGATGGGGGCCAGGCGGCTGCCGACGAACAGCGCCTTGAGCACCATGTGGTTCCAGCGATGCGCATCGAAGACCATGGCGGGATAGGGATTGCGGTGGGCGATGGCCTCGAACACCGAGCGCATGTTGCTGCGCAGCCCTTCGCCGACCTGTGGCTCCAGGCCTTGCGGATCGGGATAAAGGGACAGACCGCGATACAGGGCGATGGCCTCGGCGACGTCGGCAGTCTGGCAAAGGGCACGGAAACGCGGCGCGAAGTCCGGGGCGCGCGCTGGCTGGCCGGAGAGCAGCAGGATGCGTCCAGCGTCCGCCAGGCTCCAGGTCGCCGGTGCCCAGCCTGCAATGCAGCGCTCCGCCTCGGCAAGTTCGGTCGGCGATAGATCGAGCATGCCCCGGCCCAGTTTGCGGGGCGCCAGGCCGAAGGCGGTCGCCAGCGCCGCATCGCCATGGTCGACATCCAACGCCGACAAGCACTCGGCCAGCCAGGCGCGGGCGGGCTCATCCAGCCGGGTGAACAGCCATTCCCGCAACAAAGCGCGCGCGTTCCCGTGCATCCCTCGTCCTTTCGTATCAATGCGTGTTCGGCATGCTACACATTCATGCGGCCACGCCAAACCCTGGAAGCCCACCACAACAGCGCCGCCAGCAGCAGGCTGGCGAGGAAGGCCAGCCAGACACCCCCAGCGGACAGGCCGGCGGCGGTGGCCGCGGCGTAGCACGCGGCCACCGCGAGAGAAGACAGCAGTGCCGCCGGCAGGGCGACCCGCAGGGGCACGCCGAGGCTACCGGCGACGACCGCGGTGGCTTCGGCAAGCACCGGTACCGGCCGGGAAGCCATGATCCAGAATGCCCCCGATGCGGCCGCCCGGCGACCGAGGGCGTCCCATAGCGCGGGACCCACCCAGCGGCGCAGGGTCGCGGTCGGCAGCAGGCGGCCAATCAGGTAGCCAAGCAGAAATCCTGCAAGCATGCCGGTGGCGACAGCCAACGCCCCCGACAAGGGGCCGAGCAGCAGACAGAGCATGATGCTGACCACGCTGCTGGGTACGGGCAGGACCAGATCGGCCATGAGCAGGCCGATCCCGACCGCGGCGACCCCGAGACCGCTATTCGCCCCGGTCAGCCATTCCGGGGCCGCGCGCTCGAGGCTGTCGCCCCAGATCAGGAAAGGCAGGAGGATCGCCGCGACCAGAGCCGCCAGGACCAGGGTGAGGCGGAACGCGGGAGAAGCGGCGTTCACGAGGCCTTGAGTCCGCTGCGCGCGCCTTCGGCGGTTCCGGAGGTTTTGCCGCCGACACTGTCCCCCGCCCTTTCGGCCAGTTGCGCGATGCAGCGCTTCATCAGATCCACATCGATGTGGTGGGCCTCGATCTTGCGGCCGATGCCCGCCAGCAGTGGAATCGACAATTCGCCCCCCAGATGCTCACGGAAATCACCCAGCGCGCGCTCGACGTCAAGCCAGGAGAGCGCGGCATGATGGAGGCTGAAACCCAGGGTTTCCAGGAGGGTGAGGATGCGGTAGAGGTCGAGTTCAGCCAGACTGCCGAGATGATGCGAATACAGGGAGTCGAGGGCGATGCCGATGGCGACGGCCTCGCCATGGCGTAACTCGCTATGCGAGAGCTCCTCCAACTTGTGGGCGACCCAGTGGCCGAAATCCAGGGGGCGGGAGGAACCCGCCTCGAAGGGATCGCCACCGCCGGAAATATGCTCCAGATGCAGTTCCGCGCAGCGCCGGACCATGTCCCGCATGGCCTGCGGAGCGAAGCGGGCGAGGGCCTCGCGCTCGCGGTAGAGGCTGTCGAAGAAATCGCGATCGCGAATGAGGGCGACCTTAACCGCCTCGGCAATGCCCGCCCGCTTGTCGCGCGCCGGCAGGGTGTCGAGAAAGGCGAAGTCGTTGATGACCGCGAAGGGAGGGGCGAAGGTGCCGAGGAAATTCTTGCGGCCGAAAGCGTTGATGCTGTTCTTGACGCCGATGCCGGCATCGTTCTGGGCGAGGACGGTGGTGGGCATGCGGATCAGCCGCACGCCGCGATGGGCGGTGGCGGCGGCATAGCCAACGGCATCCAGCACGGCTCCGCCGCCGATGGCGATGATGAAGGAATGCCGGCAAATCTTGTGGCGTTCCACCAGGGAGTGGATGCGCTCGACCTCGACCGGTTCGTGCTTGCACACCTCGCCGCCGCGCACGATGAAAGGCGGCGCGACGAATTCCATTACCTGCCTGTGCGCCTCGCCATGACGGCTGATGCGCTCGAGCAGACCGGGCGTGAGGTCGGCCACTTCGCTGTCGATCACCACCAGGGCGCGATTGGGCGTGCGCCCGCCACGAGCCATGACTTCGGCGAGGACGGGGTTCTCCAGCGCGAACACGTCGCTCGTGAAGACAACCGGATAGCTGAAACCGACGCTGAACTGCTGCAGGATCGTTGTCATGGCAACTCCGCGGGAGCTTGAATGGGCGACCCCGCCGGGGCCGCCCGCTCGTCACAACCCCCGATAAGTGATCTCCAGGGCGAGGATGGCGTGGGCGGTGACCAGATGCGGATCCCTTTCCCAGAAGCGGGCACTCTTCTGGTTGACCCAGGTGCCGTCGCTGGCTTGCAGATCCAGCAAACGCTTGGCCAGAGCCGGACGCCACTTCAGTTTCTTGCCGTCCTTGAGGGTGATGGTGTCGACACCGGCCATGCTCAGTCCCTTGGCCATCATGTGGTAGTAGTAGAAGAGACCGGCCTGACCCATGCCCGGATTCTCCTCCAGGGTGTAATGGCGATTGAGCCAGTCGAGCACGGCGCGCACGCGGGTATCCTTCACATCCACCTGGGCATAGGTCAGGCTCAGCAGACCGTTGTAGCTGGCGCTGCCATAGGAGCGGTGCACCACCTTGCCGTCGGCCAGGGTGTCCTGTCCCGCCATGCTGTTCTCGGGAAAATAGACGAAGCCGCCCCGGTTGGGCGGATCATCGCTGGCATAGGTCATGTCGTTGCTGCCGGGCAGGTTCTGGCTGCGGGTGATGAACTGCAGGGCGGCCTTCCAGTTGAGATCCTTGGCCTCCGGATCGTTGGCCACGTCGCTCTTCAGAAAGCGGGTGTAATGCAGTGCCTCCAGCGCCAGGGTAGTGTTGTTGATGTCGGAGTTCTTGTAGCTGCCGCTATAGCCGAGGCCGCCGTCGAGGGGGTGATCGCCCATGCCCTTGTCGCCGAAATCATCCTGCAAGCCGATCAGGTAATTGCGCGCCTTTTTGAGTATGGGTTCATAGGCCACGTTGTTCGCGGCCACCAGGGCGATCATCGACAATGAAGTGTTGTAGTTCTGCAGGTCCTTTACGTAGATGCTGCCGTCAGGCTTCACGTTCCTGAGCAGATATTCGTAGCCCAGGTCGATCTTCTGTTGATATTTCTTCTTGTAATAACCGGTGGGATCACCCTGGAATGCGGTGAGGATCATTGCGCTGAGGGCGGGATGCTCCGTCTGCGCCCAATATCCATCCGGGTGCTGCCGATCGGCCAGCCAGGTCAGGCCTTTGCCGATCGCATTCTCCACCTCGTTGCGCAGAGACTGCTCCGGCATGGATTGGGTCACCACCCGCTTGGAGGCATGGGTTGTGAGGGGTATTACGCTGAACAGGGCGATCAGCCCTGCCGTGATCCATTTATTACGCATGGGTTTCTCCGTATCACTTTTTGGGCTGTGCGGGCTTGATGATCACTTCCACGGGCGTGCCGACGGATGGCACCGTGCCCTGCTTGACGAACCAGATGCGGTTGCTCTCTCCACCCGGCGAGGCGTTGTCGATGAGTGCCGCGGGGTCGTGCCAGATGGCGGCAATGGAACCGGTCTCTTGGGCCAGGAAATATTGCTGAACCCGCATTGAGCCGGTATAGACCCAATCCATCGGAGGCACATTGCGATCCCCTTGTTCCATGCGATGTACGAGCCAATGCTCGGCCGGGATTTCCTCGACCCGTTCGCCAGCCTGGTTTCTGATCAGGACCGTGATGGCGTCTCCCTTGGGCACGTCCGGCGAGCCCTGCCCCCCCAGCTTTTCCTCCGAGCCGAGGAAGTCGAGGAGGAGAAACGCAATTTGCAGGTTGTAGGGTTCGATCAGGGTGTTCAATAGGCTTTCGTGGGTCTTGCCCTTCCTGTGCACAAT
>JALOTG010000031.1 GCA_025458005.1 Thiobacillaceae bacterium | reverse complement strand
CCAGCAGCGACATGCGGGATTCCTCGATGTTGCACCCGGCGTCCAGGATGCGGCCGGTGAAGCGCTCCACCAGTCCGACCTGGTCCTCGCCGGAGGCGGTGATGACGATGTGATCGATGGCGTTGGGATTGTTCATGGACGGCAGGGCTCGGCGGGTTGGGGCGATGGGCGCATTGTAGCGTGCCGGGCCCCGCTGGGTGGGGCCACGGCGCGGCAGGATCTACCTGAACACTTCCTTGAGGAAGGTCGCGGTCCTGGTCCAGGAGTCCTCGTCGGCCTGCCGGTCGTAGGCCAGGGGCAGGCCGAAGCGCGGACCGTAGTCGTCTGCGTCCGGGTTGGTGAAGCTGTGCTTCACGCCCGGGTAGCTGACCACGAAGTAGCTGACGCCGGCCTGGTCCATTTCCCGCCGGAAGCCGTCCACCTGCTCGGCGGGGATCATGGGATCCTCGGCGCCGGTGAACACGGCGACCCGCGCCTGGACCTTGCCCGGCGCGGCCGGGTCCTTGGTGGCCAGGCTGCCGTGGTAGCTTGCCACCCCCTTCAGGGGCAGGCCCTGGCGGGCCATGTTCAGCACCTGCGTGCCGCCGAAGCAGTAGCCCAGGGCGGCCAGCTGGCCGGGGGCAAACAGGGGATGGCCCTGCAGGACCTTCATGGCGGCCTCGAAGCGGGGTCGGGCATCCTTGCCCACCGCCCCGGCGAAGGCGCCGGCGTCCTTGGGATGGTCGGCGGTCCTGCCGTCTCCGTACATGTCCACCGCCAGGGCCAGGTAGCCCAGCTTGGCCAGCATGTCGGCGCGTTTCCGGGCGTAGGCGTTGTGGCCCCACCATTCGTGCACCACCAGCACGCCGGGACGCTTGCCCTGGATGGCGGCGTCCCAGGCCAGGTAGCCCTTCATGGTGAGGTTGCCGTCGCTGTAGGCGATCTCCTGGCCTCGCACCTCGGCGCGTGCCGAGGTGAGGCCCAGGGCCAGGATGAATAGGGCGAAGATGAGTTTGCGCATGATCCTTCCTCCTTCTCTCGTGGTGACCAAACGGTGCCTGGCCTGACTTGGCCGGGATGAACAATGCTACGGCCGGGCCAGGCTGTCCATGGGGGCGATGCCACGACCGGAGCGGCGCCCTCAGCGCGGCGGCGCGGGTCGTCGCCAGATCGGCACGCCGTCGCGCCAGACCTCCACCACCCGGTGGTAGGGCACACTGTGGCAACAGCCGTCCACGTCCAGGATGTCGAGGGCGAAATGGTTGCCTGGCTCGACGCGCACGTCCGACAGGGGCACGCGCACCACCTCGTCGGCGATCCGGTCCCAGTAGCCGAGGACGAAATCGCCCCGCCCGAATGCGGGATCCCAGCGGATGCGGCTGAGCAGTTCGTGGATGGGGGTCATGGGTGGCCGGTGTCGCGGACGGTGCCTGCGTATCAGTCTAGCAGCGGCCGTCGTCCGGTCCTGAAGGCATAATGGATATCTCGACGCAAGACCCGGCAGGACATGACCATCCCCGACCCGATCGACTACGGCCACGGCATCCATGCCCTGGACGCCGGCTATCTGCGCCCCGGCCTGGCGGCCATCCACCTCCTCGTCCAGGACGGCCACGCCGCCATCCTCGACACCGGCACCAACCGGTCCGCCCCGCGGGTCATCGAGGCCCTGGGACGCTCGGGCGTGCGGCCGGAGGCGGTGGACTACATCATCGTCACCCACGTGCACCTGGACCACGCCGGCGGTGCGGGTGCCCTGATGCGCCTCTGCCCCCAGGCCCGGCTGGTGGTCCACCCCCGCGGGGCGCGGCACATGATCGATCCGGCCCGGCTGGTGGCCGGTTCCCTGGCCGTCTACGGCGAGCAGGCCTTCCGCGCACTGTACGGCGAAATCCTGCCGGTGCCGGCGGAGCGGGTCATCGAGGCTCCCGACGGCCACGCAGTGGACTTCCGGGGGCGCCGGCTCAGCTTCCTCGACACCCCCGGTCACGCCCGTCACCACTTCTGCGTCCACGACGCCGGGAGCCAGGGTGTGTTCACCGGCGACAGCTTCGGCCTGTCCTACCGCGAGTTCGACGTGGACGGACGGGCCTTCATCTTCCCCACCACCACCCCGGTGCAATTCGAGCCCGAGGCCGCCCACGCCTCCATCGACCGCATCATGGCCCTGAAGCCGCGCGCCGCCTTCCTCACCCACTACGGCCGGGTGATGGACCTGGAGCGACTGGCGGGCGACCTGCATGCCGTGCTGGACGAGTTCGTCCGATTGACCCTGGCCGCCCCGGACGGGGTATCCGCGCGCCACGGCTGGCTGAAGGGCGAGCTGGAGGCCTTGCTGATGGCGCGCCTGCGCCGGCACGGCTGCGCGCTGGACGACGCCCGGCTGCGGGATCTGCTCGCCAACGACGTGGAGCTGAATGCCCAGGGCCTGCTGATCTGGCGGGAGCGCGCCGAGGGCAGGGGCAGCGTCTAGACGGGCGACCGTTCGTCGGCCGACGGCCGATCCTGTCGCCAACGTGGCGCGTTGTGCTAATTTCCACCCGCTGTTCGTCCAGCACAAGCGGTTTCTCCAGGGCCTTTCCCAAGGCCCGGCGGAGCCAAGGGCAAACCCGGCGAAAGCCGGGGACGCAAAGCCATGGGCCTAAAGCGACGTCTCCCGGTCGCAACGGTTGCCAGGCTGCCTCTCGCGTCCCGCGGGGCTCTCCCGCCTCTGCCCTCGTTTCATCGTGATCCAGGCGCGCCGCGCCGATGAAAGGAGCAGAATTGAAGACTGTCGTCACCGCTACCGCCGCCCCCAGCATGCCTGGGCCGCTCGGCGCTAGATCCCCCCTCATGCGCATGACCCTGTTGGCCATGCTCGTCGCCGCCGCCCTGGGCGTGGCCATGCCCGAACAGGCCGGCGCCGCCGAGCCGGGCGCGCACCCAGCCAAGAAGCCCTTCCCGGCGGTCAAGCTCGCCAAGCGCCTGCGCGGCGACGAGGCGGTCCGGGGCCTGGCGGGCAAATTGCCGGAAGTCGCCGCCTGGTATGGCATGTCGGCCCAGGCGTTCGCCCGGATGCTGCGCCAGGATCGCCACGCCTGGCTGGAACGCGACGGCAGGCTGCTGTTCGTCGATGACTTCGAGCCGCCGCCGGAGCAGGCCACCGGCGTGACCAGCGGAGGGACGACGACGGAGGCCGCCCCCGTGCCCCTCGACCAGACCTTCCGGCTGCACAGCCGTCCGGCTGCCCAGCGCGTCATCTACCTGGACTTCGACGGCCAGACGGTGACCGGCACGGCCTGGAACGATTCCGAGGGCCTGCCAGCCATCGATGCCAAGCCCTTCGACCTGGACGGCAATCCGGCCGGTTTCAGCGCCACCGAGCTGGAGCGCATCCAGCTGATCTGGCAGCGGGTCGCCGAGGACTACGCCCCCTTCGACGTGGACGTGACCACGGAGGAACCGCCGTCCGAGGCCATCGCCCGCAGCGCCACGTCCGACCCCGGCTTCGGCACCCGGGTGGTGGTGACCCGCGACTGGACGACCCTGACCGCCAATCCCTGCAACTGCGGCGGCTTCGCCTACGTGGGCGTCTACGACGACACCACCGAGTACTACAAGCCGGCCTTCGTGTTCTACGACCGCCTGGGCGGCGGCAACGAGAAATACGTCGCCGAGGCCATCTCCCACGAGGCGGGCCACAACCTGGGCCTGAGCCACGACGGCTACAACAACGGCAGCACCAGCACCGGCTATTACCAGGGCCATGGCAGCGGCGCCACCGGCTGGGCCCCGATCATGGGAGTCGGCTATTACAGGGAGCTCACCCAGTGGAGCAAGGGCGAGTACGCCTACGCGACCCAGACGCAGGATGACCTGCAGCTGATGCAGACCTACGGCCTGCCACCGCGCGCCGACGACCACGGCGACGGCATCGACACCGCATCGCCTCTCGGTGCGGT
This sequence comes from Thiobacillaceae bacterium, assembly GCA_025458005.1. GTDB lineage: Bacteria > Pseudomonadota > Gammaproteobacteria > Burkholderiales > Thiobacillaceae > JALOTG01. The sequence continues at coordinate 15,101 of JALOTG010000031.1, read as the reverse complement.
GGTGGTTGACGGCCTGGCGAGCCTGTCCGGTGGCGGCGTGATCGGCAGCCGTGGCGATGCGGATGTGTTCCGCTTCGAGACCGGCGGCGGTGCGCTGCAGCTTGCCGTGGCCGCCGGCCCGCGCGGCGCCAACCTGGACATCGCCGCCACCCTGCTGGATGCCGCCGGCAACCCGATCGCCGGCAGCAATCCGAGCGACGCCCTGGGCGCCAGCCTGAGCCTGGCCGCGCTGCCCGCCGGGACCTACTATCTGAAGGTGGACGGCACCGGCAAGGGCGACGCGAGCACCGGCTACAGCGACTATGCCAGCCTGGGCGAGTACGTCGTCAGCGGCACCGCGACCGCGCCCCAGGGCTTGCCGCCGGTGGCGGTGGCCACGGTCACCACCTCGTCCGGCAGCGCCCCGCTGACGGTCGGCTTCTCCTCCGGCGGATCCTACGATCCGGACGGCACGGCGCTCTCCTATGCCTGGGACTTCGGCGACGGATCCGACCGCGCGACGACCGCCCAGGCCAGCCATACCTACACCGCGCCGGGCGCCTACGACGCCCGGCTGACCGTCACGGACGCCTCCGGCAGCGTCGGCACGGCCCAGGTGACGGTGACGGTGGCGGCCCCGCTACCCGCCCTGCGCGTGGCGGATATTGCCCTGACCACCTCAAGCAACCGCAGCGGCACCCGGGCCACGGCGACGGTGAAGATCACCGACGCGGCCGGCAAGGCCCTCGGCGGCGTGGCCGTGAGCGGTGCCTGGAGCGGGGTGGTGAGCGGCACCGCCAGCGGCGTGACCGGCAGCAAGGGCACGGTGAAGTTCACCTCGCCCAGCACCCGCGCCAGCGGCACCTTCACCTTCTCCGTGACGGGGGCCGCCCTGACCGGCTATGCCTACGACGAGGGCCGGAACCTGGAGACCAGCGATTCGATCACCCGGTGACGGCGATTCGGTGAGCGACTCGGCCCGCCTTGGCATGGCGGGCCTTTTTTACGCCCGTGCGCGCATCACGGCATGGGGACGGCGGAACTTCGCGGCTGGGACCCGAGGTCCGCTCCCAGGGCGGCGATCCCTTGCTCCCAGGCGGCGCTGTCGGCGCCGTCGAACACCCGCACGCTGGGCAGTTCGATGGCGGTGAAGGGCTCCTGGCTGGCGAGTTGGCTGGCGAGCACGTCCGGCGTGGCCTCGGAGGCATCGTCTCGTGCCTCTGCACGCCTCGACACGCGCTGGCGCAGGACCGACTCGTCCACCTTCAGGGACAGGATGCGGCAGGGCACGCCGAGCTTGTCGGCGACGCGCAACAGCGGCGCGCGATGCGGCTGGCGCAGGAAGGTGGCGTCGACGATGACCGCATAGCCGTCCTCCAGCAGTTGCCGCGCGAGCTCGGCCAGGCGCTCGAAGGTGCGCCGGCCGGCATCCTCGGTGTAGATGCCGCCGGGGATGGCGGTGCTTTCCGCCAGCGGAGCCAGCCCGAACAGGCGCTTGCGCTCCACGTCCGAGCGCAGGCGTACCGCCCCCAGCGCCTCCAGCACCCGCTGCGACAGCCAGGTCTTGCCCGAGCCGGAGAGGCCGTGCATGAGCAGCAGGGCGGGCCGGCCGGGCCGGCTCAGGCGCTCGGCCAGGGCCAGGTAGCGCAGGGCCTCTGCCTGGGCCGGCGCATCGTCCTGGCCGGCGCGGATGAAATTCACCTTGGCGCGCACCATCGCCCGGTAGACGGCGTAGAAGCGCAGGGCGTCGAGGCCGGCGTAGTCGCCGGTCAGTTCCAGCCAGCGGTTGAGGAAGCGCCAGGCCAGGTCGTCCCGGTCGCGGCTGACGAGGTCCATGAACAGGAAGGCCACCTCGCTCGCGACGTCGATGAAGCGCAGGGCGGGGTTGAACTCGATGCAGTCGAAGATGAGGGGCGCATCGTCGACCCAGGCGATGTTGCCCAGGTGCAGGTCGCCGTGGCACTCGCGCACCTGGCCCTCGGCCTTGCGGCGGCCGAAGTGATCGGCGAGGCGCTCGCCCTCGGCCTCGCTCCAGGCTTCCAGGCGGTCGAGGGTGGTCTGGGCCTCGACGGGCGCGGCGAGGCCGCGGATCTGGCGGAAGTTCTCCCGCACCGGGTACATCACCGCCTCATGGGTGCCGAACGGGCTGTCGTCCGGGGCGCGCTCGATCTCGCCATGAAACCCCGCCACGCGGTCGGCGATGGCGTCAATCTGCGCGGCAGTGAGTTCCTTCTCGCGGTCCAGCGTGGCATCGGCGGGGAAGGCGCGCATGCGCACCGCCCAGTCGAGCAGCGGGCCCTCGCCGCCGATGCTGGGGGAGTCTTCCGGGCCGGTCACGGCCACGACATCCAGGTAGATGTGCGGCGCCAGGCGGCGGTTGAGGCGGATCTCCTCCGCGCAGCAGAAGCGGCGGCGCTCCGCCGTGCTGAAGTCGAGGAAGCCCAGGTCGAGCGGCTTCTTGATCTTGTAGGCGTGGGTCGCGATGACCAGCACCCAGGAAATGTGGGTCTCGATCAGCCGCGCGCCGAGGCGATCGCGCAGCGCGGCGATGAAGGTCGGCAACGGGCTCATGGCGTGCGTTTCCGTCGGCTCAGGCCGGGAAGGCCACCACGTGGTCCACCCCCAACCGGATGCCGATCTTCTCGCCGATGGCGTGGTTGTGGTGCGAGGGCACCAGGGCCAGCACGCGGCCGCCGCCGGGCAGCTTCAGGGTGTAGAGGAACTCCGCGCCGCGGAAGGCCTTGCGCTCCACCTCGGCGAGCACCGGGCTGTCATCGTCGTGGATGATGTCGTCCGGGCGGATCAGCACCTCCACGTGGCAGCCCTTGCCGCAGCGGGCGCAGCCCCCCGCGCCCGAGCAGATGCTGGGGATCTCGCCGTCCAGGGCGCCCAGTTCGATCTCCACCTGGTGGTCGTTGAGCACCCTGCCCGGCAGCAGCACGCCTTGGCCGATGAAGTCGGCGACGAAGCGGTTTGCCGGCTGGTGGTAGAGGTTGTAGGGGCTGTCCCACTGCTGGATGATGCCGGCGTTCATCACCCCCACCACGTCGGCGATGGCGAAGGCCTCGTGCTGGTCGTGGGTGACCAGCAGGGCGGTGATGGCCTCGTGCTTGAGGATGTCGCGCACCTCCAGGGAGAGTTTCTCGCGCAGCTCCACGTCCAGGTTGGAGAACGGCTCGTCCATCAGCAGCAGGCGCGGCCGGGGGGCCAGTGCCCGCGCCAGGGCGACGCGCTGCTGCTGGCCGCCGGAGAGCTGGTGGGGATAGGCCTCGGTCTCCCGCGCCAGGCCCACCAGGTCGAGCATCTCCTCGACCCGGTTGATCCGGTCGGCGGACGGCAGCTGGTCGAGGCCGAAGGCGATGTTGGCGGCCACGCTCAAGTGAGGGAACAGGGCGTAGTCCTGGAACACCAGCCCGACGCGGCGCCGCTCTGGCGGCGCGCAGGCGCCGGGGCGCGCCACCACCTGGCCATCCAGGTAGATAGCCCCGGCGTTGAGGCGCTCGAAGCCGGCGATCAGGCGTAGCGCCGTGGTCTTGCCGCAGCCGGAGGGTCCCAGCAGACAGCCGATCTGGCCGGCGCGCAGGCTGAAGTTCACGTCGTGCAGGACCTGCTTGCGGCCGTAGGACTGGGCGACGTTCTCAAGTGTGAGCATGTTCGGAATGGCGGATCAGCAGGAACACGGGCAGCAGCCCGACGATGGCGATGGCCGCGGCGGGCAGCGCCGCACGCTCCCACTCGCCCTCGGAGGTCATCTCGAACACCCGCACCGCCAGGGTATCCCAGCCGAACGGGCGGGTCATCAGGGTAATCGGCAGTTCCTTCATGATGTCGACGAAGGTCAGCGCCAGGGCGGTGAGCAGGCTCACCCGCAGCATCGGCAGGTGGACGCGCGCGAGGCGCCTGGCGCCCACCACCCCGAGGCTCTGCGATGCCTCGTCCACCGAGCGGGTGACGCGTCCCAGGCCGGATTCAAGCGGCCCGAAGCTCACCGCCAGGAAGCGGGCGCAGTAGGCCAGCAGCATGACCACCAGGGTGCCGCCGAGGATCTGCCCACCGTCGCGGCCGAACCAGTCGCGGGCCAGGTCGATGAGCTGGTTGTCCAGCCAGGCCACCGGGATGAAGAAGCCGACCGCCAGCACCGCCCCGGGCAAGGCATAGCCGATGGCCGCCAGGCGAGTCGTGGCGCGCATGACGGGGGTGGGGTGCAGGCGCTGGGCATAGCCCAGCAGGAGCGCCAGGGAGGTCACCAGGATGGCACCCAGCCCGGACAGCAGCAGGGTATGCAGGACGAACGCGAGATAGCGGTCGTCGAAGTCCTGCTCGTAGACGTTGGCCGCCCAGCGCAGGATCTGCCAGAACGGCACGACAAAGGCGAGCATGAAGATCAGGCCGGACCAGCCGCCGGCCAGGATGGCGTGCCAGCCGCGCAGGCGGATGCGTGTGGCCGCCGCCGCGGCCTTGGTGGAGACGGCGTAGCTGCGGCGCGCGCGCAACTGGCCTTCCAGCAGGGCGGCCACGAACACGAAGAAGATCAGGAAGGAGGCCAGCTGGGAGGCGGCCGGCAGGGAGAAGAGCGAGAACCAGGCCTTGTAGATGGCGGTGGTGAAGGTGTTGTAGTTGAACACCGCCACCGTGCCGAAGTCGGCCAGGGTCTCCATCAGGGCCAGCAGCAGGCCGGCCATGATGCCCGGCCGGGCCATCGGCAGGGCCACCCGCCAGAACGCCCGCCAGCGGCTCTGGCCGAGCGACTGGGCGGCCTCCATGAGGCGTCGCCCCTGGCCGAGGAAGGCGGCGCGGGCGGTGAGGTAGACGTAGGGGTAGAGGGCCAGGGTCATCACCGCGATGACGCCGCCGCGGCCGCGGATGGGGGGCACCCAGGAGACGCCCCACGACTCGCGCAGCCAGGTGGCCAGGGGGCCGGTGAAGTCGAGCAGGCCCAGCCAGACGAAGGCGGTGACATAGGCGGGCAGGGCCAGGGGCAGCAGCAGGGCCCAGGTAAAGAAGCGCCGGCCGGGGAAGTCGCACGCGGCGGTGAGCCAGGCCAGCGACACGCCCAGCAGCAGGGTGCCGAGCCCCACGCCGAGGGTCAGCCAGGCGGTGTTCACCAGCAGTTCGGGCAGGACGTGCCGCCACAGGTGGTCCCAGATCTCCTGGTCGGGATGCACCAGGGCGGAGGCCACCACCAGGACCGGTATGGCGGTGATCAGGGCGATGGGCAGGGCGACCAGCCAGGGCGTCAGGCGCCCTGAAACGGCGAAGGCGCCCACAGGGGGCGCCAGGTCACGGGATGAAGCTGAGCTCATGGTGTGGGACTGGCGGGGTCGTCATTCTACCCCGCCGCGCCGCTGCCACCGCGCGCCGGCTTACTTGTAGCCGGCCCGGTCCATCAGCATCACCGCCTTGGTCTGCAGGGCGCCGGCCTGGGAGACGTTGATCAGGTTCGACTTGAAGCGGCCCCAGGCGGCCACGGCCGGATCCCAGCGCACGTCGGACTTGACCGGGTATTCCAGGTTCACGTCGGCATAAAGGTTCTGCGCCTTGTCGGAGGACAGCCACTCCAGCAGGCGGACGGCCTCCTTTTCGTTCTTGGCGTGACGGGTCACGCCAGCGCCGGAGACGTTCACGTGCACGCCGGCGTTCCTGTCCTTCAGGTTCTGGTTGGGCCAGAAGATGGCCAGGGGCAGGTTCGGCTGCTTTTCCATCAGCCGGCCGTAGTAATAGGTGTTGACCAGGGTGACGTCGCACAGGCCGGCGGCCACCGCCTCCAGGGCCTTGGTGTCGTCGGGCAGGGGGTCGGTGGCCAGGTTGGTCACCCAGCCGCGCACGATGCGCTCGGCCTTGTCCTCGCCATGTTCGTGGATCAGCATGGCCACCAGGGACTGGTTGTAGACCTTCTTGGCGCTGCGCAGGCACAGGCGTCCCTTCCATTTCGGATTGGCCAGTTCCTCGTAGCTGGACAGATCGGCCGGCTTCACCTTGTTCTTGTTGTAGACCAGGGTGCGCGCGCGCACCGACAGTCCGAACCACTCGTTGCCCGGGTCGCGCAGGTGGGCGGGGATGTTGGCCTGCAGAACCTTCGAATTGACCGGCCGGAGCAGGTCCTCCTGGGCGGCCTGCCAGAGGTTGCCCGCGTCGACGGTGATGAACAGGTCGGCCGGCGTATTGCGCCCCTCGGCCTTGAGCCGCGCCATGAGCGGGCCTTCCTTGTCGGTGACGAACTTGACCGGCACGCCGGTCTCCCGGGTGTAGGCGTCGAACAGGGGCTTGATGAGCTGCTCGTTGCGCACGGAATAGACCACCACCTCGGCTGCCAGGGCGAGGGGGGCTGCGGTCAGGGTGGCGATCAGGGCGAGGATGGCCAACAGGGATCGGCTGAAACTCATGAGGACTCCGGAAGGATGAGGTTTGGACAGGTTGCGCCATAGGACTATCGGCAGGTCGGATTGAATCACGAATGAGAATAATTATCAATAGTAATGTGTATCTGGCTCAGGGCAGTCAGCACCGGGTGGGCGCATGCGGGGTGAGCAGGGGGGCAAACGCGGGCGTCCGCGAGGGACGTTAAGGAATGAGGTCGAATCGCAGCACCGTGCGCAGCTCGCCCTCGAAGAGAGCGTCGTAGCCCACTTCGGTGTCGCGTCGCCAGACGTGAAAGCCGGTCTGCTCCTCGGGATAGGCATCGACGAAGCGCAGTCTGGGAGTTTCCAGCCTGACGGTCATGGAGACCCGCAGCGGATAGTAGCCGTCGAGGAACTTGCGCATGTAGGGGCCATTGGCGAGGTTGAAGCTCGCCTCGCCGTTGCGCGACATGGCCCGTGTTTCGGCCTTTACGCAGAGCGTGGCGCCGGGCTCGACGTCCTGCAGCTGGACCGTGTTGGCCTCGGCCCAGGCACGGCCGATGCGTTCCGCCGAGACGACTTCGATGCCGCGCACCCGATCCTGGCCGTAGACCACCTGGGCGCGGGGCACGGCATCCAGGTTCTCGTGGCACTGCTCCATGCCCACCCAACCATCCGCCAGGCTGCTCTCGGTGATGGTGATGCGATTGACATGCCGATGAACCGCCTTGGCGGAGGTCTCGGTCAGGAAGCGCAACGCGCCCTCATTGACGTCCGTGGCGCTCCTGAAGAGCAGATCATCCGCCTCGGCGGCCAGCAACTTCTGAGGCCACGCCAGGAGCAGGAAGACAGTCCAGGTCAGGAACTCAATGGGTCGGCAGGAGGATGCGCCGCGCGCCATCGAAGCGTTCCTTCCAGTAGCCATTGCCCATGTCGGACACCGTCACCCGCTTGTCGCGCCGGCTGCTGGCATGGATGAACTTGCCGTCGCCCTTGTAGATGCCAACATGAGAAAAGGGGCGCTTCAGGGTGTTGAAAAAGACCAGATCGCCCGGCTTCAGTTCGGTCTTGTCCACCGGTTGTCCGGTGTCGCTGATGTCCTTGGCGTTATGGGGCAGTTCAACGGCGGCGGCTTGCCGGTAGACGTAACGCACCAGCCCGCTGCAGTCCAGACCCTCGTCCGGGTTCCTGCCGCCAAACTTGTAGGGGGTGCCGATCAGTTGCAAGGCACGGGTGATGGGTTCGCCGACATCCTTGAGGCTTTGCTCGAAAGACAGGTCGGCGCGCGCCGTGGGGGCGAGGCACATGGGCAGTGCCAGCATGGCGATGACGCAAAAAACAGGCAGGCGCATGACTTGTCCGTCTGTAAACTTTGGCCCTGATTTAGCCACTACCCCTCCGGCTTTGTCTACTATGAAATGGCGGATGCTCATAAATCACTTGAAAGGAGCGAGCTATGTCCATGGAAGAAAAACACGAAATACGCGAGACACTTGGCGCCGCCACCCGTGACGAAGGAGGAGACCTGCGCGATCGGGTAAGGGAGGTGGTCCTGCAGGCCATCCTGCGGCGCCAGCCTGATCCACAGGCCCTGCGCGAGGTCATGCGCGACGCCGTGGCGGGAGTGGGCGACGGACTGGCAAGCCGCGGCGGACAGGTGGGCGACGCACTGCGGGAGGCGGTGCAGGGGTTGGACGAGGCGATCGGCAAATCGGTCTATGCCCTGCAGATGGCCGTGGAAGAGAGCTGGGGGCGCGGCAGAACCTTTGCCGAGGGCGACCTGCGCGAGGCGGCCGACGCGGTCAAGGGGCTGGAGGACGATTTGCTGGGCACCCTGAAGGAGACGGCGGATCGGGCCCAGGGCGGACTGAGGAACGAATTCGAAGCCCTGGGCACGCATCTGCGCAATAACGGCACGGATACCGGACAGCGGGTGCGCGCCATCCTGGAGGTCTTGCAGAACCGTCTCGGCTCGGCGGCGTCCGGCGCGCCGCAAGAGGCCAAGCACACGGCGCACGCCGCCGCCGGCCGACTGGCCGACGTGGCGTCCGGCATCCTGCGCGGCCTGGCCGACGCCATCGACATCAAGCGCGGCTGAACAAGGGCGGCGCGCCGGCCATCATGTTGCGCGAAACGCTGTCCGTGGTGCGGGACCTGCCCCGCCTGCACGAGATCGCCTCGGTGCTCATCCGCTACGGATGGGGGGATGTGGTGCGCATGCTCGGCATCTCCCACATCCTCGAGCGGGCGGGGCGTCTGCTGCACTGGCAGACCTCCAGCGAGATCTCCGTGCTGGACCTGCCGGTGCGCATCCGCCTGGCCCTCACCGAGCTGGGGCCCACCTTCGTCAAGCTGGGCCAGGTTCTAGCCACCCGGGTGGATGTCTTCCCGCCGGCCTGGATCACCGAGTTCGAGAAGCTGCACAGCCGAGTGCCGGCGGTGCCTTTCGAGCAGATCAAGCCCCAACTCGAGGCGGCCCTGGGCCAGCCCATCGCGGAGCTGTTCGCCCAATTCGACACCGAGGCCTTCGCCGCCGCTTCCATCGCCCAGGTGCACCGGGCCACGCTCAAGGACGGCAGCCGGGTGGTGGTCAAGGCGCGCCGGCCGGACATCATCGCCAAGATCGAGGCCGACCTGCGCATCCTGGGACACCTCGCCCGCCTCATGGAACTGGAGCTTGCCGAGGCGCGCCGCTACCGCCCCACCCAGATCGTCCAGCAACTGCACCGCTCCCTGATGCGCGAGTTGGACATGGTCAAGGAGGCGCGCAATATCGACCGCTTCGCCCAGAACTTCGCCGACGACGCCAGCGTGCATATCCCGCGCGTCTACTGGCCGCTCTGTTCGGAAACCGTCAACGTGCAGGAGGAGCTGCAGGGGATTCCGGGCACCGACCTGGCCGCGGTACGCGCCGCCGGTCTCGATCTGGACGTGCTGGCCGCGCGGGGCGGCGACGCGGTGCTGAAGATGATCCTGCTGGACGGCTATTTCCACGCCGACCCGCATCCCGGCAACGTGATCTACCTGCCGGGCAATGTCATCGGCATGGTCGATTTCGGCATGGTCGGCCGGCTGACGGAGTGGCGGCGCGGCCAGATCATCGACTTTCTCAACGCCCTGGTCCTCAAGGACGAGGAGGGCATGCTCAATGTGCTGACCTTGTGGGCCGGCGAGGCGGATATCGACGAGGAGAAGCTGGCCTTCGACATCTCCGAGCTGGTGTTCGGCTACGACAACCTGTCGCTCAAGGACGTGCAGATCGGCCCGCTGCTGTCCGAGGTGACGGCCCTGATGCGGGACAACAACCTGACCCTGCCGTCCGACCTGACATTGCTGTTCAAGGCCCTGATCACCCTCGAGGGCCTGGGGCGCCAGCTCACGCCCGAGTTCCACATGGTCGATCACCTGGAACCCTTCATCCGCCAGGTCTACGCCAGCCGCTATACGCCCAACGCCCTGGCCAGGCGCGCGCGGCACGGCCTGCGCGAGGTGATGGACGTGGTGCTGGGGCTGCCGCGCGACCTGGCCCGCCTGTTCCGCCAGGCCCGGCGCGGCAACCTGCGCATCGACCTGGACCTGAAGCGCCTGGACCACTTCGGCCACCAGCTCAACCGCGCCAGCAACCGGCTGACCATGGGCATCCTGACCGCCTCCCTGGTGGTGGGTTCCTCCATCATCATGACCGTGGAGGGGGGGCCGACGCTGTTCGGACTGCCGCTGTTCGGCCTGCTCGGCTTCCTGATCGCCTTCCTCAACAGCCTCTGGATCCTCTACTCCATCTGGCGTTCCGACAAGGACTGAGGGTTTGGTTACAATTCCGTCCTTGCGCCGGGGGCGGCCATTACGCATGACCTCGCGCGGGCGCCCGTAACCCGACCGCCCAAGGTTGCGTGGCATCCTTTCCATCACCAACCACTAGGAACAGGAACATCATGGAGCGTATCTACAATTTCAGCGCCGGACCCGCCGTGCTGCCCCGGGAAGTCCTCGAGCAGGCCCGCGACGAGCTGGTCAACTGGCAGGGCTGCGGCATGTCGGTCATGGAGATGAGCCATCGCGGCAAGGAGTACATGGCCATCCAGGCCCAGGCCGAGGCCGATCTGCGCGAGCTGATGGGCATCCCCGCCAACTACAAGGTCCTCTTCCTGCAGGGCGGCGCCTCCAGCCAATTCTCCATGGTTCCCATGAACCTGCTGCGCGGCAAGACATCGGCCGATTACTTGAACACCGGCGAGTGGTCCAAGAAGGCCATCAAGGAGGCCAGGAAGTACGGCGCGGTCAACGTGGTAGCCAGCAGCGAGGACAAGAACTTCTCCTACGCCCCCGCCCAGTCGGCCTGGAAGCTGGACCCCAATGCCGCCTATGTGCACTACACGCCGAACGAGACCATCGGCGGCGTGGAGATCTTCTGGACCCCAGACACTGGCGCGGTGCCCCTGGTGGCTGACATGTCCTCCTGCATCCTGTCGCGTCCCATGGATGTCTCCAGATACGGCCTGATCTACGCTGGCGCGCAGAAGAACATCGGTCCGGCGGGCGTGACGGTGGTCATCGTGCGCGAGGACCTGATCGGCCAGACGGTCGCCGGCACGCCCACCATGTTCGACTACAAGGTGCAGGCCGACGCCGATTCCATGTACAACACCCCGCCCACCTACGGCATCTATATCGCCGGCCTGGTGTTTAAGCTGCTCAAGGCCAAGGGCGGGTTGGCGGAGATGGAGAGGGTCAACGTCGCCAAGTCCAGCCTGCTCTATGACTACCTGGACGCGACCGACTTCTACAACTCGCCGGTGGCGATGGAAAACCGCTCGCGCATGAACGTCCCCTTCACCCTCAAGGACGCCGCCCTGGACGAGGAATTCCTCAAGGGCGCCAAGGCGCGCGGGCTGCTGCAGCTGAAGGGACATCGCTCGGTGGGCGGCATGCGCGCCTCCATCTACAACGCCATGCCCGTCGAGGGGGTGCAGACCCTGGTGGATTACATGAAAGAGTTCGAGAAGTCCCATGGCTAAGTCCTTCAAGATTCAGACCCTCAACAAGATCTCCGCGCGGGGGCTCGCGCGCCTGCCTGGCCATTACGTCGTCGGCGACGCGGTGGACCATCCGGACGGCATCCTGGTGCGCTCGCACAACATGCACGAGATCGACATCCCGCCCTCGGTGCAGGCCATTGGTCGGGCCGGCGCGGGCACCAACAACATCCCGGTGAAGAAGATGAGCGAGCGGGGCGTGCCGGTCTTCAACGCGCCCGGCGCCAACTCCAACGCGGTCAAGGAGCTGGTCATCGCCGGCATGCTGATGGGCGCGCGCAACATCGGTGGCGCCATGGCCTTCGTCGACGGCCTGGAGGGCAGCGACGAGGAACTGCACAAGAAGACCGAGGCGGGCAAGAAGCACTTCGTCGGCCGCGAGCTGCCGGGCCGCACCCTGGGCATCATCGGCCTGGGCGCCATCGGCTCCCTGGTGGCGGATGCCGCCATCAGACTGGGCATGCAGGTGATCGGCTTCGACCCGGGCATCACCGTGGAGGCGGCCTGGAAGCTGCCGGCCAGCGTGCGCAAGGCGGAATCGGTCGAGGAACTGGTCAAGGCGGCCGATTTCATCACCCTGCACGTGCCGCTGGTGGACGCCACCCGCAACCTCATCAACACCCAGCGGGTGGCCCTGATGAAGGGGGGCGTGGTGCTGCTCAACTTCGCCCGCGAGGGGGTGGTGGACAATGCCGCCGTGCTCGCCGGCCTGAAGGACGGCCAACTGCACGCCTACGTCTGCGACTTCCCGGCCAATGCCCTGAAGGGCGAGAAGAACGTCGTCTGCCTGCCGCACCTGGGGGCCAGCACGGAGGAGGCGGAGGAGAACTGCGCGGTGATGGTGGCCGAGCAGGTGTCCGACTACCTGGACCACGGCAACATTCTCAACTCGGTGAACTTCCCCAATGTGTCCATGCCCCGGGAGAGCAAGTACCGGCTGGGCATCGCCAACGCCAACGTGCCCAACATGGTGGGCCAGATCTCCACCGCCCTGGCCGAGGCCAAGCTGAACATCCACAATATGGTCAACAAGTCCAAGGGCGAGATGGCCTACACCCTGGTGGACGTGGACAGCCCGGTGAGCGACGCGCTGCTCGACAGGCTCAAGGCCATCGAGGGCGTGCTGCGGGTGCGCTACCTGCCGGCCGAATAAGGCATGAGCGACGATCTCAAGCGACTGCGCGACCAGATCGACGACCTGGACGATCGGGTCCTGGACCTGATCAGCCAGCGCGCGCGTCTCGCCCAGGCCATCGGCCATCTGAAAAACGGCAACGTCTACCGGCCGGAACGCGAGGCCCAGGTGGTGCGCCGCCTGCAGGCGGCCAACCCCGGTCCGCTGCCGGCGGAATCCGTGGCGGTGGTGATCAAGGAGATCATGTCCGCCTGCCGGGCCCTGGAGCAGCCCCTCGGCATCGCTTTCCTGGGGCCCCAGGGCACCTTCTCCGAGGCGGCCATGGTCAAGCATTTCGGCCACGCGGCGCAGGGGCAGCCGATGGCTTCCATCGACGAGGTGTTCCAGGCCGTGGAGCGGGGCGAGGCCCAGTTCGGCGTGACGCCGGTGGAGAACTCCACCGAGGGCGCGGTGAGCCGCACGCTCGACCTGCTCCTGGGCAGCCCGCTGAAGATCTGCGGCGAGGTGCTGTTGCGCGTGCGCCAGCACCTCATGCGCCGGGCCGACGGCATCGCGTCCGCCGACGCCCTGGAGGGCATTCAGGTCGTCTACTCCCACGCCCAGTCGCTATCCCAATGCCATGAATGGCTGAACCAGAAGCTGCCCGCCGCGCGGCGCATCCGCGTCACCAGCAACGGCGAGGCGGCGCGCATGGCCGGCGAGGATCCGCACGCGGCGGCGGTGGCCGGCGAGATTGCCGCCGAGCGCTACGGACTGGAGATCGTCGCGCGCGATATCGAGGACGAAGCCAACAACACCACCCGATTCCTGGTCCTCAGCCAGACGGACGCGGCGCCTTCGGGCTGCGACAAGACCTCCCTGGTGATGTCCACGAAGAACCGGCCGGGCACCCTGCTGGAACTGCTCACGCCGTTCGCCCGCCGCGGCGTCAGCATGACCAAGCTGGAATCGCGCCCGGTGCGCAGCGGTCTTTGGGAGTATGTCTTCTTCATGGACATCGAGGGGCATCGGCTGGACACCCGTACACAGGAAGCCCTGGCCGAGGTCGAGCAATACTCCAGCATGCTCAAGGTGCTCGGCTCCTACCCCATGGCCACCCGCTGAGCGCAACGCATGCGACTGATCGACCACGTCCCCCCCCATATCAGCGCCATCGCCCCTTACCAGCCAGGCAAGCCGATCTCAGAACTGGCCCGCGAGATGGGTCTGGAGGAGTCGGCGATCGTCAAGCTCGCCTCCAACGAGAACCCCCTGGGCATCAGCCCCAAGGCCCGTGCGGCGGTGGCGGCGGCGATCGACGGCCTGGCCCTCTACCCGGACGGCAACGGCTACGCCCTGAAGTCGGCCCTGTCGCACCGGCTCGGCGTGGACATGGCGCGGATCGTCCTGGGCAACGGCTCCAATGACGTGCTGGAACTGGCGGCGCGGGTCTTCCTCGGACCGGATGCCTCGGCGGTCTACTCGCGGCATGCCTTCGCCGTCTATCCCCTCGCCACCCTGGCCTGCGCCGCGCTGGGCATCGAGACGCCGGCGCGCGACCACGGCCACGACCTGGACGCCATGGCCGCCGCCATACGGCCGGACACCCGCCTGGTGTTCATCGCCAACCCCAACAACCCCACCGGCACCCTGCTGCGGCCAGACGAACTGCTCGCCTTCCTGGAGCGGTTACCGGAAACGGTGGCGGTGGTGCTGGACGAGGCCTACGGGGAATATCTGGAGCCGGAGCAGCGCGCGCCCTCCCTCGACTGGCTCGCCCGCTTTCCCAACCTGATCGTCACGCGCACCTTTTCCAAGGCCTACGGGCTGGCCGGTCTGCGCGTCGGCTATGCCATCGCCCACCCGGAGGTGGCGGACCTGCTCAACCGGCTGCGCCAGCCGTTCAACGTCAACAGCCTGGCCCTGGCAGCGGCGGAGGCCGCCCTGGACGACGCGGATTTCATCGCCGCCAGCAAGCGCGTCAACGACGCCGGCCTGGCCCAGCTGACGGCGGGCTTCCGCGACCTGGGCCTGGACTACATCCCCTCGCACGGAAATTTCGTCTGCGTGCGCGTCGGCGAGGCCGCGCGGGTCTATCACGAACTGCTCAGGCGCGGCGTCATTGTCCGGCCGGTGGGCAATTACGGCTTGCCCGACTACCTGCGCGTTTCGGTCGGCCTGGAAGGCCAGAACCAGCGCCTTCTCGCCGCCCTGGGCGAGATCCTGGCATGATCCGGCGTCTGGCCATCCTCGGCGTGGGCCTCATCGGCGGTTCCCTGGCCCTGGCCCTGCGCCGGACCGGCCGGGTCGAGCGCATCGTCGGCGCGGGGCGGGGCCAGGCCAACCTGGCGCGCGCCCTGGCCGACGGGGTGATCGACGAGATCGCCGAGACCCCGGCGCGGGCCGTCGCCGGGGCGGACATGGTGCTGCTGGCCGTGCCGGTGGGCAGCATGGCCCGGCTGATGGCGGAGATCGCGCCCCACCTGGCGCCGGACGCGATATTGACCGACGCCGGCAGCACCAAGCGTGATGTCGCCGCCGCCGCGCGCGCCGCGCTTGGCCCACGCATTGCCCAATTCGTGCCCGGCCACCCCATCGCCGGCGCCGAGAAGAGCGGCGTGGCGGCGGCCCGCGCCG
>JALOTG010000177.1 GCA_025458005.1 Thiobacillaceae bacterium | reverse complement strand
CGCGCAGGCCCCCCTGGGCCGCCTGATCAGACAGGCCCTGTACGGCGGGGCGGCGCTGGGCCTGGCCATGAGCCTGGGCCTGCAGCCGGCCCTTGCCGGCAAGGACGATAACCAGGGCAACGCCTATGCCTACGGCAACGACGGCTTCGACACCGTCACGCCGTTCAACCGCATCGCCAAGCTGCCGGTGGTGCGCGACAAGTACGGCGAGGTCGACCATGTCGCCACCTATGCCAAGGTCAAGGCCGCCGCCCTGGCCCTGGCCAATTTCGTCGCCCTCTACAAGGACTCCGCCGTGCTCGGCGGCGACGTGATCAAGGGCGACGACTGGGTGCTGGGCGGCACCTCGCTCGCCTGCCGCAAGACCCAGACCTGCACGGCCGAGGAGATCAAGAAGGCGATCATCGAGATCCCCTCGCCGGAGCCCATCGACCCGAACGACCCGACCTATCTCGCCACCGGCGTGGTGACCGCCGCCAACACCAAGAAGGCCAGCGTGCTGGACTTCTGCAACGAGCACTTCGCCAAGCAGGCGCTCGGCGTGGCGCCCATCGTCGGCGACCGCAAGGTGGTCAACGGCTACAGCCACACCCCGGCGCTGCCCTGCGAGGTCTCCATCTGGAACGACGAGGACCACATCTACGTCGACATGCTGGACCCGAACGCCATCTTCTCGCTGTTCTTCACCGACGTGCTGTTCAGCGCCGACATGCAGGACCCGGCCTTCGCCGAGGCGATCGGCGCGCTGCCGCCCCAGGTCAAGGCGGAGATCCAGGCCGTGGTGCTGCACGCCATGAACGAGTTCGACGCCAAGACCAAGGTGGTCGACAAGCCGATGGGGCCGAAGTACAAGGGCATGAACCAGGTGGTCGACGTGGTGGCCGCCTCGCCCTACCAGTCGCCCTACCTGCACATGGGCTACACCAAGGTCGGCGGCGCGCCCTTCACCGCCGCCGATTCCACCGCCGTGACCCAGGCCATCATCAACACCATGAGCATCCATGGCACGCCCACCGAGGGCCAGCATCCGACGGCCATCGACGGCGGCACCCTGGACAACCTCCTGAGCCCCGGCTCCAGCTGGCGCTCGGCGCGGCCCGTGCCGCTCACCCTGCCCGGCAACAACCACGTCATCGAGGCCTGCTCGCCCAAGTACGCCAAGATGGCCATGGGCGCCGGCCTGGAGTACGTGACGGCGCTGCCCTGCGAGATCACCGTGCAGATCATCGACCAGGACGGCAACGGCAGCACGGAGACCCTGGTGGTCTCCTACCTGGATCCCCACTTCATGCTCAACGCCCTGTTCGCCGACGTGCCCAAGGCGATGCAGACCGCCTTCGCGCCGATCCCCGGCCTGATCATGACCGACCTGCAGAACATCGTCCGGGCGGCACTGCAGAACTCGGGCCTGAACGAGGGGGTGCGGATCAGCTACGACATGCTGCCCTGACGCCGCGCGCCGGGCCGCCCAGGCCCGGCCCCGGTTCTCCAGCCCCGCTCCGCCTCTGGTTGCTTGCGGCCAGAGACCGGGGCGGTTTTTTTGCACTTACGGAAAAGCACATGAAGCACTGGCTGCTCGCTGGCGTTCTGCTGGGAATCAGCGTGCTCGCCCACGCCGTCGACTACGCCCTGCCCGACCTGGACGGCCGCCCGCGGTCGCTCGATCAGTATCGCGGCAAATGGGTGATCGTGAATTACTGGGCGACCTGGTGCGGCACCTGCCGCCAGGAACTGCCCGAGCTCGCCGCCCTGCACGCTGCGCATCGCGACGCCGACATCGCCGTGGTGGGCGTCAATTTCGAAGCAATCGACGGGCAGGCGCTGAAGGACTTCGTCGCCGCGCAGGCGCTTGCCTATCCCGTGCTGCGCGCCAGACCGTCGCGCGCCACCCTGCTCGGCCCGGTTCCGGCGCTGCCCACCACCTACGTCATCGATCCGGCCGGCAAGGTCGTGGCGGGCGAAGTCGGGCTGGTGACGCGGCAGGACCTGGAGGCCTACATCGCCGCGCACCGCGGCCGGTGAAGAGCTACCTCCGCCGACGGTCGGGGCGCCGCCCCGCCGCTCACCCCGCCTCGTACAACACCACCTCGTCCGCCGTTTTTCCCGTCCCGTCCGCCTCCAGCCTGAGGTCGGGCACGTGGGTGAAGGAGATGCGCATGGGCGCCTCCCGCATGGCGCCCCAGGCGCCGCCGAAGTAGACCGCCTCGGGGCCGAATTTCAGGCGCAGCCGGTCGAGGGCGGCGTCCAGCCCCGCCTCGCGGTCTTCGGCGGCGAACAGCGAGGCGGTCTCCTGGCCGGCGGGCAGCAGTTCCCACAGCGTCACGCTCACCTTCATCGGCTCCCGGCGCTCGCGCCGGTGCCGGGGGCGCGGCCGGCCCGCCCACAGGGCGGCGAGCACCTTGAGGAAATCCAGGCTGCCGCGCAGGGGGGCGAAGCGCACGCCGGCCTCCCAGCCGGGATGGTCGCGGTAGTCCACCGCGAGCGTCATGCGGCCGGCCAGATAGCCCTCGGCGCGCAGGCGCACGGCGGCCTTCTGGGTGAGCTTGGAGAGCACCGCGTAGGCCCCTTCGTCATATCTGAGGTGCGGCGGCAGGACGTGCGAGTGGCCGATGCTGCCGCGTCGGGTGGGCGGCAGGGTCGGCTCGATGCCGCGCAGGCGCTCGAACATGCGCTCGCCCTCCACGCCGCCCCAGACCCGCCGCAGTTCATCCCGGCTGGCCCGGCAGACCGCCTCCACGCTGGTCAGGCCCGCGCGCCGCAGGCGCGCCGACAGGGCGCGGCCGACGCCGTGCAGGTCCTCCAGTTCCAGCCCGAACAGGGCCTCGGGCAGGTCGGCCGCGCGGAGCACGGTGAGCCCGTCGGGCTTCTGCATGTTGGAGGCGATCTTGGCCAGGAAGCGGTTGGGGGCGATGCCCACCGAGCAGGTGAGGCATTCGCCGACGTGGTCCAGGAGCTTGCGCTTCACCTCGCGCGCCAGCCCGACGGCCACCTCCTCGCGCTGCCAGGAGCCGGTCAGCTCGCAGGCCACCTCGTCGATGGACAGGACCTCGCCGATGGCGATGACGCTGTCCACCACCGCCATCAGCCGGTGGTGCATCTCCACGTAGACGCGCGGCCGGGCCTGGACGAAGGCGATGTCCGGGCACAGCCGCCGCGCGTCGGCGACGCTGGTGCCGGTCTTCACCCCGTGGCGCTTGGCCTGGTAGCTGGCGGCGATGCAGCAGGTGGTGTCGGCCAGCACCGGCAGGATGCCCACCGGCCGGCCGCGCAGCTCGGGCCGGAGCTGCTGCTCCACCGAGGCGAAGTAGGAGTTGAAGTCGAGCAGGAGGGCGCGCAGGGTCATGGGAATGTCGCTCGGAACGATCGTTCGATGCCGCATTATCGAACGATCGTTCCTTTCCGGCAAGCCCGCCAGGCCGAACAAGCCGACTCGCGGCGCCATGAACTTTCTCCGCCTTTACCCGACTAAATCACTAGGTCATTAACCCGGGGCGCGCAGGCGCCTCTTCTTGGCCTTGGTGAATCAGCATCTGCTTATTTTCTTCTACAGGAGGATGTCATGGCCCTGATCAATGGCTTCAACCCAGACGGCGTGGTCACCGTCAACCGCGTGATCCTCAAGCCCGAATACAGCACCGACGACCTGGAGATGCGGGTGGCGGAACTGTGCGAGAACGTGAAGACCTACCACTCCGAGACCGGCTTCGTGGGCGGCTTCGTGGCGATGAACTCCGGCCAGGTGTCCAACGAGGGCTCCACCATCGGCCAGCCGGTCGACAACCCCCTGAAGGAACGCGAGGCCCTCATCGTCACCTTCTGGCGCTCCTTCGAGGAACACGAGCGCTCGCACCGCTCGGAGACCTTCCAGCCCCTGTTCCGCAAGGTCCTGGACCTGTGCGAAAACGGCAACGAGGAAATCGCCTACCGCATGCTCTGGTCGGGCCAGGCCTACACGCCGGAGGAGGCCCGCGCGGCGCGCGCCGCCAAGCAGCGCTACGCGCTGGCCGCGTGAGGGACCTGTCTGGCGGATGAAGGAAAAGGGGCAGGCACCAGGCCTGCCCATTTTTCCATCGGGTCGCCGCGGACGCGGCGTTCAGGCTTCCGGCTGGTAGCGCGCCGCCAGCACGGGGCAGGGGCTATGGCGCAGCACGGCCTCGGTGACCGAGCCGAAGAAGCCGCGCATGAGTCCGGTGCGGCCATGCGTGGTCATCACCACCAGGTCCACGTCCATGGACTTGACGTGGTTGACGATGTCGGTCGCCACCGGCGCGCCGGTGGCGCGCAGCTTGGCGACCCGCACCCCCTGGCCGGTCAGCTGGCTGGCGCACTCCTCCAGGGCGCGCGCCGCCTCGGGCGGCTCGAGGGACTCGCCCACGTCGTTGACGCCCCGCTCGTCGTGATAGAGCACCACTTCCGCGTTGAAGCGCACGGCCAAGTCGGTCAGCATGGGCAGGATGGGCTCGGCCGCGGCGCGCGTGTGCACCGGCATCAGGATGCGTTTCAGCTGCGCCAGGCTGTGGCCCGCGAGGACGCGCTCGGGCTCGTTGCTCATCAGCAGGGGCACGGGCGACTGGCGCAGCACCTCCTCGGTGACCGACCCGCCCGCCACCCGGCTGACGCCGTCGCGGCCGTGGGTGGACATGGCGATCAGGGAGGCCTGCTCGATGAAGGCGAACTTGATGATCTCCGTGACCGGGGCGCCGGTGCGGATCTGCACGTCCATGCCGGTCTTGCTCCGGATCTCCTCGCGGTAGTGGTGATGCTCCGCCAGTATCTGCCGCCGGTAGGAGTCGTTCATGGTCATGATGTCCTCGATGACGTGCAGCAGGGACACCCGCGCGGAGAATTCGGCCGCGACCCGACGCGCGAATTCGACGAGATTCTCGGCGAGGCTCCACTCGTCCACCGGCACCACGATATGTTCGATTCTGGCCATGCTCATCACCTCGCAGGGAAACAAAGGGTCGCGCCGCCCATCAGCTCTTGACGTGGATCTGTTTGTACAGCAGGGCGCCGGCCACCATGGCCAGCATCACGATCACCGGTTCGGCATAGCCGAGCGCCAGGGAAGAGAAGACCGGGCCCGGGCAGTAGCCGATCAGGCCCCAGCCAATGCCGAACAGCAGCTGGCCGACGATCAGCGGTCGATCCGCCTTGGTCAGCGTGGGCAGCACGAACTGGTGGTGCAGCAGCGGCCTGGGCATGCGCAGCACGAAGCGGAAGGTGATCAGGGTGACGCCCACCGCGCCGCCCAGCACCACCAGCAGGGTGGGATCCCAGTTGCCGGCCACGTCCAGGAAGGCGAGGATCTTGTTCGGATCGATCATGCCCGACACGGAGATGCCCAGGCTCAGCAGGAAGCCGGCCAGGAAGGCGAAGACCTTGTGGTGGTGAACCTTGCCCGTCATAGTTCGACCCCCAGCAGGTGGCGGACGACGAAGGTGGTCAGGATGCCCATCGACAGGAAGGTGACCACCGCCACCAGGGAACGCACCGACAGGCGCCCCAGGCCGCACACACCGTGACCGCTGGCGCAGCCGCTGCCCATGCTGGTGCCGTAGCCGACGATGAGTCCGCCGACGATCAGCAGCCAGAGCGGCGCCCCCAGGGGCTGGTAGGTCATCTCCTCGACCATGAAGAACTGGTGCACGACACCCCCGGCCACCATGCCGAGGATGAACAGGAAGCGCCAGAGCACGTCGCCCTTGCGGCGAATGGTGATCATGCCGTTGAAGATGCCGCTGATGCCGGCGATGCGCCCGTTGAACCAGAGCAGCAGGGTGGCGGCCAGACCGACGATGATGCCGCCGATCAGACCGGCGACCGGTGTGAAGTTCTCCATTTTCCCCTCTCCATTAGCCAAGCTTGCCGATTGTAGCGAAAGCCTGGGTCATTTGGACTACCCGCGTGTCGACAAACGAACACCCGGCCCGGGCCGGGTGTTCTCCGGGTCGGCGCGGCTCAGGCCGCGTCCTGGCGCTGGATCTCGTTGACCTCCATGCACTGCATGTCCGCCGGCAGGTTGAACACGTTGATGGGGATCTTCAGGTAGCGTTTGCACTCGGCGTTGGGCTGCGGCATCTTGCCCGCGTCGATGTTGACCTGAACGCTCTGGAACAGCAGCTTGGGCGCGGCCAGCTGCTTGTCGCGGGCGCTGCGGAACTGGACGAAGTCCACCTCGCTGGTGCTCGCCTTGAGCTGGATGTTGTCGCGCTTCTGGGCGCCCACCGTGGTCTCCCAGGCCACCTCGCGGCCGCCCGGCTGGTAGTCGTGGCCGACGAACAGGCGGGTGGCGTCGGGCAGGCTGTAGAGCTTGCGCGTGATGGAGTTGTACAGGT
>JALOTG010000030.1 GCA_025458005.1 Thiobacillaceae bacterium | reverse complement strand
GACCGCCGCCAGGCTTCGAAAGCATCGGTGAGGTGGCCACAAAATCCATATAAAACAATCTGTAACATGCTGCTTATTGGAGTTGTAGAGCGCCTGATGTTGATCCGTTGCCTGGAGATTCGGGCATAAATGTCGGAATCCTGAACAGCTCAGTGCATGGGCCGCTTCATGAAGTTCACCACCTTGGCCTCGCTGGGCCCCTTGCGGCCGGTGCTGGAGCAGGTGCCCTCGGTTTCCGGCACGTACCCGGTGGCCTCGTGCAGCAGGTTGATCACGTCCACCCAGTGCCGCTCCTTGGCCATGGCCAAAGCGGTGCGGCCGCCGTCGTTGGTGGCGTTCACGTCCGCCCCGGCATTCAGCAGTACCTCGCACACCGCGCCCTCGCCGCCGCCGGCGGCCAGCATCAGGGGGGTGATGCCGTAGAACATGCGCGCGTTCACGTCGGCTCCGGCGTCCACCAAAGCCTGCACCACCGGCGCGAAGCCGCAGTCCAGTTCGGCGTTGTGGGCGGCCTTGAACAGGGCGGTCCAGTCGTTGGCGTCGCGGGCGTTTACGTCGGCGCCGGCGGCAAGCAGGGCCTGCACCGCCTCCAGGTGGCCGTTGCGGGCGGCGGCCATCAGCGGCGTCTCGCCGTTTTCGTCGGCCCAGTTCGGGTTGGCGCCGGCGTCAAGCCGGGCGCGGAGTTGGGTGGTGTCGCCGGCGTGGGCGGCGGCCATCAGTTCAGCGGTCATGACGATCCTCCAGGAAAAATACCCGAGTATTGTAATCAACTATTGTTGCCCATGGGAAGCCCCCGGATGACGAACGGCGTGGCCATCTCAAGACAAGGGATAAAGAATATCGATGGGATGATAAAATTCAACGTTTCCTGACCCCCCCGCGAGGCCCACCATGCACACCGGCACCACCCTCACCCAGTTCATCATCGAGGAACAGCGTCACATCGCCGGCGCCACCGGCGACTTCACCGCCCTGCTCAACGACCTGGTCACCGCCATCAAGGTCATCTCCAACGCTGTCAACAAGGGCGCCCTGGTCGGCACCATGGGCGCGCTGGAGTCGCAGAACGTCCAGGGCGAGACGCAGAAGAAGCTGGATGTCATTACCAACGACATCATGATCCGCACCAACGAGTGGGCGGGCCACTTGGCCGGAATGGCCTCGGAGGAGATGGATGAGGTCTATCCCATCCCCTCCCGCTATCCCCTTGGCAAGTACCTGCTGGTGTTCGATCCCCTGGACGGCTCGTCCAACGTCGACATCAACATCTCGGTGGGGACCATCTTTTCCATCCTGCGCGCCCCGGTGCCCAACCGCGCCGCCGGCGAGAAGGACTTCCTGCAGCCCGGCACCCGGCAGGTCTGCGCCGGCTACGCCCTGTACGGCTCGTCGACGATGCTGGTGCTGACCATGGGACATGGCGTCAACGGCTTCACCCTGGACCGCGAGGTGGGCGAGTTCATCCTCACCCACCGCGACATGAAGATTCCCGCGGACACCAAGGAATTCGCCATCAACGCCTCCAACCGCCGCTTCTGGGAGCCGCCGGTGGCACGCTACGTGGAGGAATGCCTGGCCGGCAAGGAAGGCCCGCGCGGCAAGGACTTCAACATGCGCTGGGTCGCCTCCATGGTGGCCGAGGTGCACCGCATCCTGACCCGCGGCGGTGTCTTCATGTACCCGCGCGACACCAAGGACCCCAGCAAGGCCGGCAAGCTGCGCCTGCTCTACGAGGCCAACCCGATGTCCATGATCGTCGAGCAGGCCGGCGGCGCCTCATCGACCGGTTACGAGCGCATCCTCGACATGCAGCCGGAGTCCCTGCACCAGCGCGTGCCGGTGATCCTGGGCTCGAAGAACGAGGTGGAGACGGTGGTGTCCTACCACCGCGCGGAAGGCTGACCGCGCAGTCAGCACGACCGAGGTCGAAAACAAAATCGCCCCCGCTCGCGGGGGCGTTTTGCGGTTAAGAGGGCTTACGAGCCTTGCAGGGTCTGGAAGTAGGCCTTGAGTTCGACGTAGTTCCAGGAGTTGGTGTCGGTCACGTTGTCCGTGCCGTCGTCGAGAACGCCGTTGAACATCTTTACCGCTGTCTGTGGTTGGATGGGGAAGTTCAGGACCTTGAAGGCGTTCATGCAGGCGGCCAGGGCTTGCTGGCCCAACTCGATATCCACGGTGTTTTTCTTTGCCACCAGAGTCAGCCCTGGGATCAGATTGCCGACATCGTCCACGGGATACCCCTTGAGCACGTCCCAGACCGTCGCGGCTGCGCCATCACTCCTCTGGTAGGCATCGGCAAACAACACCAGGCCCGCGCCAGCCGGGCTTTCCTTGAACAGGCGGGTCTTTCCTTCCAATGTCTTGAATTCTTCAGGCCAGTTCGACAGGGAGCCGGCATAGTGACTGACGGAATTGCCCACATTGCAGGGGGCGGCGTCGGGCCTGGGCGATGCGAAACCCGAGATGTGGCCGGAGGGGGTGCAGTGGTGCAGGGAGTTTCCCAGCACCGGTCGGCTGGCCAGCACGCCCAGCACCGCCGGCGCGGCAAGACCGGCTTTGGCGAGACGCCGGCGTCCCTCGTTCACGGGAGGCTGGGTAAGCTTGGGGTCATGGGGTTCGTTCATGATGCACCTTCACATAAATGGTACTAAGGATTAAGCAAGTTATGTGCCTCGATGAGGCGCACTATATGAATCAGTAGGTTATGCAGGCCGCGGCGTATGCCCGAGGGTAGAGTGTAAAAAAAAGCGACAGAAGTGGTTCATTCTCGTCATGGAGATTCGGAGCGGCGTTTCTCCAGTGCCTTGTGAAGCAGGTGGGGCAGCAGCAGGCGCAGGGGCATGCGCAGGGCATGGGCGCGGACGTAGAGGAGGAAGCCGGCCAATGCCGAACCCGGCAACGCGCAGTCGGCATGGGCGAGCGAGAAACCGCGCAGGAAGAGGGCGTCGCGCAAGGGCCAGGGCGGTCCGGGCAGACCTTGTCGGCTCGATACCAGCACCGGCTCCGGCACCGGCGTGGCCAGCAGCCAGTGGCAGTAGCGCAGGGCCAGTGCCAGGGGGTAGCCGAGGTTGAGGGTCTCGGCCCGTGTCCGCAGGTCCGACCACCATCCGGGCCGGGCCATGCCCAGACGCAGCAGGGCGTCGAGGTCGGTGAGGTCCCTCAGGCCGTGCCCCCATTCCCCCTCGTGGAAGAGGTGGGTGGCCGAGTGCAGCACCAGGTCCTCCAGGCAGGGCAGGCGCAGGCAGCGATGCCCCGGCAGGGGGGTGGAGGCCTCGATGACCAGATCGGGTCGCGTGCGCAGGCGGGCCGTTTCGGGCAGCAGGTCGTGGTGCACGTCCAGATGGCTCTGGCGGCGTATGTGGCTCATCGGCGGCAGCTCGTGCATCCACTCCCGGTAATAGCGCTGGTCGTAATCGGAATGTTGGCTGGCGTGCCAACCGTGCAGCATCAGACGGGCTTCCGCTCGCCCCAGCTGGGCCTTGGGCACCAGGATGTCGATGTCGGCGAACAGCCTGCCGCGCGCCGGCGGCAGGTCCCCTAGCACATAGGCGGCGCCCTTGAGCAACAGCACCGGCATGCCGGCGGGCCCCAGGGCCTGGTCCAGCTTGCGTGCCTCCCAATGTACGGCATGTCGCTGCCGCTCGGCGATCGTGCGGGCGGCCTCCAGATGAGGTTGGACCGGTGCCGGCAGCGCCCCGGTCAGCCTCAGGTCGTCCGCCAGCATGGCCAGGCGCGAGAGCAGTCCGGCCTGGCTGGCCTGGGGCAGGAGGCGGTCCCAGGTGGGCAGGTCCAGTTCGGCCAGGTGCGCGGGCTCCCGCAGGGCGCGCAGCAGCAGCCGACAGCGGATCGGCGCGTTCATGCCGACGCCAGCCCCCGAAACACCCGCAGGGCCTCGGGCAGGCTGCCGTATTCGAAGTCCCAGCAGTCGCAGGTATCCATCAGGCCGGCGGTGAGCTTGAAACCCAGGGCGCCCAGCAGGCTGTAGTTGAAGGCATGGCTGGCCAGGTGCAGGAATGCCGCCGCCTTGGAATGCGGGGTGAGACGGGCGGGCGCGTCCGCCTTCCAGCGGGGGAAGACGATCCAGCGTGGCTGGGCGGGTTCCCGCACGCGGGCCACGCTGCCTGGGTCCGGCTTCAGGTGGGAGACCGTGCCCTTGTGGGTGTCCCGCGCCACGTCGCCCAGGACGGCCTGGGGGGCATGGGCACGGATGACGTCGATGGAGGCGTTCTTCAGGCTGACCGGCCGGGCGAGGCCGCGCAGTAGGCCGTCCCGGCGCCCGATAAGGGTCAGTTCGTCGGACAGCAGCCGCCAGCCGTCCAGCATCAGGGCCGCCGTCAGGGTGCTTTTGCCGGCGCCGGGATCGCCCGGCATGATGAGGGCGTGGCCGTTGCGCTCCAGCACGGCGGCGTGGAGCATGAGATAGTGGTGCGCGTTGCCGGCGATGCACCAGTTCATGCCCCACTCCAGCATGGCGTAGGCCTGGTCGCGGGGCAGGGGCTGGAAGGGGCGGGTAGCGTCCAGCCAGAACTGGGCCTGGGGCTTGAGCCAGCGCCGGGGTCCGGGCATGGCGTCAACCCGCACGTGGAAATCGGCGAAGGGACCCTCGGCCAGGGGGAAATCCGCATAGAGGCGGTGGAGGTTTTCCGCCACATGCGGCAGCCGGGTCGAGATGCGGAACACGAAGGGACCCGTGGACAGGGGGAGCCCCTCGCGTAACCGGCGGCGCACCTCGGTGAGGGCGAGGTCCCCTAGTCGCATGGCAACGCTTCGATGCATTCGTGCTCCAGCAGGCCCCGCAGCAGGTGGTCGAGGGCGGTGTCCAGCTCTTCCGGGCCGGCCGGCGCGTCCAGCAGGCCGGCCAATGCGAGGGCGATAGTGGCGCGATCCTGCGGCCCTCCCTCCAGGAGGGCATCCAGGACCGCCAGGGCCGCCTCGGACAAGCGCAATGTCTGGCCAGTGCCGTCGTGATAGACCACCCACTCGTCCGCGCCATGGCTTCCCCCCTCGCTCCAGCGCTGGAAGGCGACGCCGGGCGGGATGCGATAACGGGCCTCAGTGTCCATGCGCCTCCCGTTGGTGCGTCAGGATGCTGCCGCTCACCCGCGGCTGTCCGGCCAGGTCGGAGAAGGTGTTCGGGCTGGAGAAGCCGGCTTGCATCAACATTGCCCGGCAGGCGTCGCCCTGGTCGTGGCCGTGCTCGAACAGCAGCCAGCCGCCCGGGCTCAGGTGTCGGGGCGCCCCGGCGACGATCCGTCGGATGTCCGCCAGCCCGGCGTCCTCGCTGCGCAGGGCCGACAGCGGTTCGCAGCGCAGGTCGCCGCGCGTCAGGTGGGGGTCGTCGGCGGCCACGTATGGCGGGTTCGCGACGATCATGTCGAAATTCTTTACACCCACTTCGGCGTACCAGTCGCTCGCCAGCAAGGCCACGTTGGCCAGGCCCAGCCGCGCCGCGTTGTCGCCCGCCACCGCCAGGGCGGCGGGGCAGCGGTCGACGGCGAGGACGCGGGCGAGCGGGCGGCGCGCCGCGATGGCCAGCGCCACCGCGCCGCTGCCGGTGCCGAGATCGAGGACCTGGACGGGACGATCGTCGGGCAGGCGATCGAGGGCCAGCTGGACCAGGAGTTCCGTCTCCGGGCGGGGGATCAGCACGTCCGGGGTGACCCTCAGGGCAAGGCCGAAGAACTCCCGCTCGCCGAGGATGTAGGCCACCGGCTCGCCGGCGGCGCGCCGGTCGACCAGGGCCGCAACGGCCTCCGCTCGGTCCCCCGCCAGCGCCTCCCGGCCGTGGGCCACCAGCCAGGCCCGGTTCACCCCCAGGGCGTGGGCGGCCAGCACCCGGGCCTCCAGGCGCGCCTCGTGGGCGGCGAGGCCGAGGGCCCCGGCGATGCGCCGCGTCGCGGCGGCGAGGAGATCCTCCAGGACGTCTCCCGACGCGGTCGCGCGCGCCTCGGCCAGGTCGTGCCTCACGCCTCGCCCTCGGCCAGGGCCGCCAACTGCTCGGCCTGGTGCTCGGCGGTCAGGGCGCCGATCAGCTCGGCCAGGTCGCCGTCCAGGATGGCGTCGATCTTGTACAGGGTCAGGTTGATGCGGTGGTCGGTGACGCGGCCCTGGGGAAAGTTGTAGGTGCGGATGCGGTCGGAGCGGTCGCCGGTGCCGATCAGGCTCTTGCGCATGCCGGCCTCCCTGGCCTGGGCCTCGCGCAGCTGCCGGTCCTGGATGCGGGCGGCCAGCACCGCCAGGGCCTGGGCCTTGTTGCGGTGCTGGGAGCGGTCGTCCTGGCATTCCACGACGATGCCGGTGGGCAGGTGGGTGACGCGCACCGCGCTGTCGGTCTTGTTGATGTGCTGGCCGCCGGCGCCGCTGGCGCGGAAGGTGTCGATCCTGAGGTCGGCCGGGTTGATGTCCACCTCGCCCAGCTCGTCCGCCTCGGGCATCACCGCCACCGTGCAGGCGGAGGTGTGGATGCGGCCCTGGGCCTCGGTCTCCGGCACCCGCTGCACGCGGTGGCCGCCGGACTCGAACTTGAGCGCCGAGTAGGCGCCCTGGCCGGACAGCTTGCAGATGATCTCCTTGTAGCCGCCCACCTCGCCTGCGCTCTCCGACAGGACTTCCACCCGCCAGCCCTGGCGCTCGGCGTAGCGGGCGTACATGCGGTAGAGGTCGCCGGCGAACAGGGCGGACTCGCTGCCGCCGGTGCCGGCGCGGATCTCCAGGAAGACGTTGCGCGCGTCGTTGGGGTCGGCGGGCAGCAGCAGCACCTGCAGCTCGCGTTCCAGGGCCTCGATGCGCGCCTGGGCGGCCTGCTTCTCCTCCTGCGCCAGTTCACGCATCTCCGGGTCGGCGAGCAGGGCCTCGGCATTGGCGAGATCGGCCCCCGCCCGCCGCCAGGCGTGGTAGTGCGCCACCAGGGGGGTGAGCTCGGCGTGCTCGCGCGACAGCCGCCGGTACTGCTCCAGGTCGGCGGTGGCGTCCTCCTGGGCGAGCAGGCCGTCGAGTTCGGCGAGGCGGCCGGCGAGGTGGTCGAGTTTGGCGAGCAGGCTGGGTTTCATGGCGTTTGCCGGGACCGGGCCGCGGTCGGCCCGGGCCGACCGGCGCGGGCCGGGTGGCCGCTAGTCGGCATGCAGGTTGTAGAGCCGGCTGAGGGTGTGGGTCAGCGCGTCCCGCTCGTCGCCGCCGGCCTGGTTGATGGCGTGGCTGGGGTCGTGCAGGTACTTGTTCATCAGGCCGCGGCTCATCGCCTCCAGCACCTCCTTCGGATCCACGCCGCGGGCGAGCAGCCGGTGCGCCTTGTCCAGCTCGTGGCGGCGCAGCCGCTCGGCGTGGTCGCGCAGGGCGCGCAGCACGGGTACGGCGCGGCGCGAGTCCATCCAGTGCATGAACTCGTTGACGCTCGTGGAGATGATCGCCTCGGCCTGCTGCACCTGGGCCTGGCGGGCGTCGTGGCCGGCGCGCACCACTTCGCCCAGGTCGTCCACGGTGTAGAGGAAGACGTCGTTGAGCTGGCCCACCTCCGGTTCGATGTCGCGCGGCACGGCCAGGTCCACCATGAACATCGGGCGGTGCTTGCGCTGCTTGACCGCCCGTTCGACCAGGCCCAGGCCGATGATGGGCAGGGGGCTGGCGGTGGAGGTGACGACGATGTCGAACTCGGGCAGCAGCTCGGTCAGGCTGGTCAGCGCCGCCGCTTCGCCGCCGAGGCGCTTGGTCAGCTCGCGGGCCCGCTCCACGGTACGGTTCACCACCATCATGCGGCGCGGGTTGCGGGCGGCGAAATGGGTGGCCACCAGCTCGATCATCTCCCCGGCGCCGATGAACAGCACGGACTGCTCGCGCAGGTCGGCGAAGATGCGCTCCGCCAGGGTCACCGCCGCGGCGGACATGGACACCGTGTTGGCGCCGATCTCGGTGGCGGTGCGCACCTCCTTGGCCACCGAGAAGGTGCGCTGGAACAGCTTGTTGAGCAGCAGGCCGAGGGTGCCGGCGGCCTGGGCCTTGTCCGCCGCCTGCTTCATCTGGCCCAGGATCTGGGTCTCTCCCAGCACCATGGAGTCCAGCCCCGAGGCGACGCGGAAGGCATGCTTGACCGCCTGGTCGCCGGGCAGCAGGTAGAGGTAGGGCTTCACCTCGCGCGGCTCCAGGCTGTGGAAGCGGCTCATCCAGTCCACCACCGCCTCGGGCTCGGGGGTGCTGCAGTAGATCTCGGTGCGGTTGCAGGTGGACAGGATGGCCGCCTCGCGCGCCACCTCCCGCCCGGTCACGTCGACCAGGGCGCGGGGCAGGATCTCGGCGGGGAAGGCGACCCGTTCCCGGATGGCCACCGGCGCGGTGTGATGGTTCACCCCGCAGGCGAACAGCAGCATGTCCTTGAAAATCGATCGAAAAAACGGATGCGCATTGTACTCCGAACCGGGGGGCGCGTGCCTTGACGCTAGCCGCCCTCGCCGCCGGGCCAGCCCCAGGGGACGCGGCGCTTCTCGGGGGCGGCAGGCGCGGCGGCATCGCCGTTGGCGGGACCGGGTGGGGCGGCGCCCGGCGTCGCCGGGGCGGCCGGCGGTTCGGGGGCCGGCGTCGGGGCAACGGGTTCCGCCGGCTTGACGTCCGCTTCCCGGCCCGGCACGGGCTTCGCGGCGGCCTTGGCCGGGGCAGCCTTGGCGGGCGGGCCCGCCGCTGTCGCCTTGGGCGCCGGCTTGGCCTGAGCGGGCGGGGCGCCGGTCTTGGGCGGGGCACTGGCCGGCGGGGTGGCGGTGCTCGGCGCACCGGCGGGTGGGGCGGCGGCGGGCGGGGGCGGCGGTTGGTCTCCCAGCAGACTGGCCTTGGGACTGCCCGAGGGCGTCATGGTGGCGGTTTCCGCGTCGAAGCGGCGGACCAGTTCCTCCCAGGTCGGTTCGGGGGTGTCGCTGCCCACCACCAGGGGGCGCAGGGCGGGCTCCATGACCTTGAGGATCTGCACCGCCAGGCCGCTGGTGAAGCGGTAGTCGGCGGCCGCCTCGCCGGGCACGAACACGGTCATCACGCCGAAGAAGCTCTTGCCCAGGAAGAAGGCGAAGGTGGCGGTGCGGTTCATGACCTTGGATTCGATCACCGCGCCATTGGGGGCGTAGGTCTCGCGGCGATGGTCGCCGGTGCCGGTCTTGCCGCCGATCACCAGGCTGGACCCATCGGCCAGCGGGAAGGCCCCGCGCAGGCGCCGGGCGGTGCCCTCCTCCACCACGTTGGCCAGGGCCTTGCGGATCACCCGCGCCACCTCGGCGGGATAGATCTGCTCGGGGCGCGGCTTCTCGCGCTCGAGGACGGAGTGGTAGGGCGTGCCGGCGGCGAATTCCAGTCGGGTCAGGGAGACCGGCGTCAGCTTGGCGCCGTCGTTGAGGATCACCCCCATCAGCTCGGCCAGGGCCGCCGGGCGGTCGGCGGAGGAGCCGATGGCGGTGGCGTAGGAGGGCACCAGGCTGGAGAAGGGATAGCCCAGCTTCTGCCAGCGCCGGTGGATCTCCTGGAAGGCCTCGATCTCCAGCAGGGACAGGATGCGGGTGTCCTGGGCGTTCTTGCGGCTGGTCTTGAACAGCCAGTCGTAGACCTCCACCCGCTCCTTCGCGCTGGCCTGGACGATCTGGCTCCAGCCGGCCTGGGGATGGGCCTTCAGGTAGGCCACCAGCCAGAGCTCCAGGGGGTGGATCTGGGCGATGTAGCCCCGGTCGGACAGGTTGAATTTTTCCGGGCCGTAGGTCTCGTAGAGATACTCGTAATCGCCTTCGTCATAGGCGGACGGGTTGGCCAGGCGGCCCTTCATGAACGCGGTGAAGGTGGCTTGGTCGGCGCGCGGCTGCAGATAGCGGTACACCGCCGCCAGGCGCTTGGGGTTGGCGGTCAGGTGATTGATCAGGTTGGCGATGGCGTCGTCCGGCTTCAAGCCCTTGTACTTCTTGTAGAAGCGGGCCAGGAAGGCGCGCCCCTCCTGGTCGGCGAACTTGAGCAGGTAGGTGCGCCGGCGCGGATCCTCGGCGTCCGAGATGACGCGGGCGGCGGTGCTCGGCGCGCGGTACATGAAGTGCCGGACGATGTCCCGCATCAGGCGGATGAAGGGCAGGTTGACCGAGTTGCGGGTGGCCTCCCAGAGGTCCATGACCTTGGCGTCGTCGTCGCGGTTGAAGTTGGCGAAGCGGTGCACGCCGCCCCCCGTGTAGAAGGACTCGCCGGGGCTCGCCGAGTAGATGCGGGACATGGCCGCCTCCAGGGTGGCCTCCAGCGACTTGTCCTCGGCCTGGCGCAGATGGTCGACGATCCAGCGCGTCAGGGTGTCCTTCTCCGCCGCCTTGACCGCCGCCAGCTGGCGGGCGCCGAGCTTGCCGTACTGGGCGTGCAGGTCGGCGATGACGCCCAGATAGGTGATCAGGGTGCGCAGCTTGGCGGAGGACCCCATGTCCAGCTTGGCGCCCTTGTTGATGTCGAAGGGCTGGTTCAGGTTGTCGGCCTGCACCCGCAGCAGGGCGCCGCGATCCGTCAGCTGGTAGAGGGTGAAGCTGTAGATCGGCTTCTTCAGGTCGTTCTCCGGCGCGAGCAGGTAGGGGCCATAGAGGCCCGCCGCCTCCACTAGCACCGGATCGTCCAGACGGCCGAGGAAGTCGGCGACGGCGCGCTGGGTGGGCACGTGCAGGGTGGCGTCGGCCTTCAGGTCGAGCCGGTCCAGGTCGTAGAGGCCGGGCACGCCCAGTCGCTGGGCCAGTTCCACGCGCATGGCGTTGGCCGCCTTCTGCTCGATGAAGTTGCCGTTCTTCTTCTTGCCGGCCCCGCGCCCGGGGAAGCGGATCCGTTCCCTCAGAGCCAGGTCGCGGAAGGCCGGCGTGATGACCCCCGCGTCGGCCAGCAGGCGCAGGTGCACGTCGGCCTGCTGGTCCAGGTGCTCGCGGCCCGACAGCAGGTACCAGGAGGGCTTGCGCTGGGAGATGAGCAGGCCCAGCACGTGCTTGTAGGCCCGCGCCGCGTCCCGGCCTGGCCCGGGCTGGGCGAGCAGGCGGTTGACCTGGTCGAAATCCAGCCCGAACCAGGCCTGCAGGCCCTCGGCCAGGCCGTGCACCTCGCCGAAGCCGGGCGCGGCGGCCAGGGGCACGGAATTCAGGTAGTCCAGCACGATGCGCTTGCGCGTGGTGCGGGTGTCCGGTCCTTCCAGGTAGGCGCGCAGCGAGGCCGAGGCCATCTGCCGGACCTTGTCGCCGGCGGTCATGGTCAGGCCGTCCGGCGAGTGGCGATACTTCTCGATCTGGGTGGCCAGGGTGGAACCGCCCGGCACGTTGCGGTTGGGGTCCACCACCTGCATGGCCTTCTCCAGCAGCGCCTGGGCCAGCCGGTCCCATTCCACGGCCGGGTTGCGCTGGGGGTGGTTGGGGTCGAGCAGTTCGCGGTTCTCGATGAACAGCAGGGTGTTGGCCACCATCGGCGGGATGGCCTCGAAGTTCGCATAGGACTGGCGCGGATAGCGCATGGTGTAGAGCGAGTGGTCCTGGCAGTCGCGGATGTCCAGGCCGGCGACGGACTTCTCGCGGTAGGGCAGGAACAGCCCCAGGTCGTGCAGCTGCACCATCTCCGGGGAGATGCGGGCCTGCCGCGTGATGAGGAAGCCGTCGCCCTGCAGGCGCTTCAGGTACTCGGGCAGGCCGACATAGCCGAGGCGAAGGTCGTGGGGGCCGCTCTCGGGGAAGCGGATGCGGTCGCTCTTGCCCTGCTCCAGGGTGAACGCCAGGCGTTCCGCGTAGCGGGCCAGGAACATGGCCTGGAAGGGCGAGGCGATCAGCTCGTAGGCGGCGATGACCGCCGCCGCGAGCAGGGCCAGGATGCCGACCGGCCAGAGCCAGCGCCGACTGGGGCGACGGAACAGGGCGTTCACCACGGATCAGGCGGGGAGTTCGGCGAGCCAGTCCCTGGGCCGGAGAAAATCGCTGTACAGCCGGGCCTCGGCGCTGCCCGGCTCGGGATGCCAGTCGTAGCGCCACTTCACGATCGGCGGCAGGGACATCAGGATGGACTCGGTGCGCCCGCCGGACTGCAGCCCGAACAGGGTGCCGCGATCCCAGACCAGGTTGAACTCCACGTAGCGGCCCCGCCGGTAGGCCTGGAAGTCGCGCTCCCGCTCGCCGTAGGGGGTGTCCGCGCGCCGCTCCAGGAGGGGCACGTAGGCGGGCAGGAAGTGGTCGCCGACGCTCTCGGTCAGGTTGAAGCAATGCTCGAAGCCGCCCGCGTTCAGGTCGTCGTAGAAGATGCCGCCGACGCCGCGCGGCTCGCCGCGGTGCTTGAGGAAGAAGTAGTCGTCGCACCCCTGCTTGAAGCGGGGGTGGTAGTCGGCGCCGAAGGGCGCCAGGGCCTTGCGGCAGGTGGCGTGGAAGTGGCGCGCGTCCTCCTCGTAGCCGTAGTAGGGGGTGAGGTCCATGCCGCCGCCGAACCACCAGATCGGCTCACCCTCTGCCTGCCCCCCCGCGCTTGGGGGATAGGCGCAGAAGAAGCGCACGTTCATGTGCGCGGTGGGCGCGTGGGGGTTGCGCGGGTGCATCACCAGGGACACGCCCATGGCCTCCCAGGGGCGCCCGGCCAGCTCGGGGCGATGGGTGGTGGCGGAGGGCGGCAGCCGCGCCCCCGTGACGTGAGAGAAGTTCACCCCGCCCCGCTCCAGGACGTTGCCTTCCTCGATCAGGCGGGTGAGCCCGCCGCCGCCCTCGGGGCGCTGCCATTCATCCTTGCGGAAGGACTTGCCGTCCACCTGCTCCAGACGCTGCACGATCAGATCCTGGAGCTCCAGGAGGAATTCCTTCACCTGTAAGGGGTTCATCGCATTCCATGGTTGCTGTGTCGGGCGGATTTTACGCCAGCCGGGGGTGTTCCGTGGCCCCGGCTCGCGCAGGCGCGCCCGGCCCTGCGACAACGTGTCGCATTCACCCGGCCCGCGCCTGCCACTAGCATGGGTGGTGCTTCTGTACGGAGATTCGGGGCCCCCTCGGGGGCCTCTTCTTTTTGCCCCGGAGACCCCCATGCGCCTCACCCCCCTGTCCGCCAGCCTGTCCGCCGCCCTGTGGGCCGCCGGCCCCGCCGCCCTGGCCGCCGATGCGCTGCTGGATGACCTCGTCGTCACCGCCGCGCGCCTGCCGGCGCCGCTGGGCACCCTGCGCGTGGCGCCGGCGGCCGAGCTGGCGGTGCCCGGCGGCGACCTGTCCGGCCAGCTGGCCGCCCTGCCGGGCCTGGCGGTGGTGCGCAACGGCCCCCTGACCGGCATCGCCCAGATGCGCGGCCTGTTCAACGAGCGGGTCAAGGTGCGGGTGGACGGCATGGAGATCACGCCGGCCTGCCCCAACCACATGGACCCGCCCCTGCACTACGCCACCCCCGGCGAAATCGGCGAACTGGAGGTGCTCTCCGGGGTCACCCCGGTCTCCCAGGGCGGCGACAGCCTGGCCGGCACCCTCCAGGCGCGCACCCCCCCGCTGGCCTTCAGCCGCCAGGGGGTGGAAAGGCGCGGCGCCGTCTCGGTGGGCCACGGCGAAGGCGACGACGCGACGGACCTGGCCGCGCGCCTGGAATTCCTCGGCGAGGCCGTCTCCCTGCGTTACCTGGGCAGCTACCTGTCCAGCAACGACTACGACTACCCGGGCGGGACGGCGAGCAACACCGGCGTGGGCAGCAGCCAGCGCCACGGCCTGACCCTGGCCGGCCAGCTCGGGGGCGGGGTCCTGGAGCTCATGGCGGGCACGCATCGCACCCGCGACGCCGGCAACGCCGCCCTGCCGATGGACATGGTCAAGGACGACGCGGACCGGCTGGCCCTGGCCTGGCGGGGGGCGCTGGGCGTGGGCAGCCTGAACGCGCGGCTCTACCTGCACGACATCGACCATCTGATGGACAACTACAGCCTGCGTCCCAACGCCAATCCCCTCGCCCAGCAGATGTGGGCGCCGGCGCAAAGCCGCGACGCGGGCCTGGTCCTGGATTGGGAACGGCCGCTGGGCGGCGGCGACCTCAGCCTGGGTCTGGAGTACCGCGCCAACGACTTCGACGCCTACCAGAGTCGCCGCTCCGACGCCGGCAGGCAGGACATCATCAACGACGCCGAGCGGGACCGGCTGGGCGCCTACGCCGACTGGTGGTCGCCCCGCCGGGGCAACTGGCGCTACAACGCCGGCCTGCGCCTGGACCGGGTGAGCATGGACGCCGGCCGGGTGGCGTTCTTCGCCGGCTCGCCGGCCGCCGTGCAGAACGACGCGGCCGCGTTCAACGCCGCCGAGCGCGGCCTGACCGACACCAACTGGGACGCCACCCTGCTCGCGCGCTACAGCGCGTCCGCCGCCCTGGACCTGGAGGCAGGCCTGGCGCGCAAGAGCCGCTCGCCCAGCCTGCTGGAGCGCTACGAGTGGACGCCGCTCAACGCCAGCGCCGGACAGGCGGACGGGCGCCGCTACCTGGGCAATCTGGACCTGGACCCCGAGGTCGCGCATACCGTCAATCTGGCCGCGCGCTACCGGCAGGGCGGGCTGGAGATCCGCCCCGCCCTCTTCTACAGCCAGGTGGATGAGTTCATCCAGGGCACGCCCATCGCCCGCACCGCCGGGGCCGGCACGCCGGCCGACCCGGTCCTGCCCGTGCTGCAGTACCAGAACGTGGACGCCAGGCTGTACGGCGCCGAGGCGCAATGGCGCTACGCGGTCAACGAGGCCTTCAGCCTGGATGGCACCCTGAGCTGGGTGCGCGGCAAGAACCGGGACAACGGCGACCACCTCTACCGCATCGCGCCCCTGCGCGCGACCCTCAACGCTACTTACATGCGCGGTCCCTGGCAGGCGCGGGGCGAATGGCTGCTGGCGGACCGTCAGGACGACGTGGCGGCCTACAACGGCGAGACCCCCACGGCGGGCCATGGCGTGGTCAACCTGCGCGCGGGCTACCGCTTCGACGGCGGCCTGACGCTCACCGGCGGCGTGGAGAACCTGTTCGACAAGCGCTATTACGACCACCTGGGCGGCATCAACCGGGTCGCGGGAGGCGACGTGGCCCTCAACGACAAGCTGCCCGGCAAGGGGCGCGCCTTGCATCTGCGGCTGGCCTACGCCTGGTAGACGGCGGCCCCCGCCGGGGGCGTCAGATCGCGTCGGCGAGGAAGGCCAGCAGCCGCTCGGGCAGCCAGTCCAGCCGACCGGGGAAGGGTCCGGCCAGGAAGCCGGCGTGGCCGCCTTCCTCCGGGTAGTCGAGGCGGATCGCGGCGGACACGTCCTGCGGCCCGGCCATCGCCGTGGCGGGCAGGAAGGGATCGTTGCGGGCGTGCACGATGAGGGTGGGCAGGGCGATGCCCTTCAGGAACGGCTTGCTGGCGCAACGCGCCCAGTAGTCCTCCACGCCGGCGAAGCCGTGCAGGGGAGCGGTGACCCGGTCGTCGTAGTCGTGCAGGGTGCGGATGCCGTCCAGGTCGACGTTGTCCAGCAGGCCCGGAAACGCGGCGCGCATCCGCCGCGCCTTGGCCTTCAGGCTGCGCAGGAAGTGGGCGGTATAGAGGCGATTGCCGCCGCGGTCCAGGCAGCGCCCGGCGGCGGCCAGGTCCACGGGCGGGGAGACCGCCGCCGCCCGGTCGACCAGGGCCGCCGCCGTCGGACCCGACTCGCCCAGCCACTTGAGCAGGGCATTGCCGCCCAGGGATACGCCCACCGCATGCAGGGGCGCCGCTCCCGCCGCGTGTCGCGCCCGTTCGAGCAGGGCCGCCACCTCGGCCGAGTCGCCGGCGTGGTAGGCGCGCGGCAGTCGATTGGGCGCGCCGGAGCAGCCGCGGAAATGGGCCACCACGCCGCGCCAGCCGCGTGTCCGCAAGCGCGCCATCAGGCTGACGGCGTAGTGGCTGCGGGCGCTGCCCTCCAGGCCGTGGAACAGCACCACCAGGGGGGCGTCGGCCGGGCCGTCCAGCCAGTCGAGATCGCTGAAGTCGCCGTCCGCGCGCTCCCAGCGCTCGCGGCGCAGGGCCACCCCGGGGGCGCCGTTGCCGAGGGCATGCAGCAGGAAGGGCCAGACGGTCTGGGGGTGGCCGCCGGGCAGCCAGGCGGGCGCCCGATAGGCCGGGAAGAGGGGCGGGAAGGCGGCGTCCAAGCGCCGCCCCTCAGGGTTTCTTCCTGCCGCTGCCCTTGCGCTGCACGGCCCGCCAGCCGATGTCCCGGCGCATCTGGCGGCCGGCGAAGTCGATGCGGTCGGCCGCTTCGTAGGCGCGCGT
Source organism: Thiobacillaceae bacterium (assembly GCA_025458005.1). GTDB lineage: Bacteria > Pseudomonadota > Gammaproteobacteria > Burkholderiales > Thiobacillaceae > JALOTG01. Next base: position 2,942 of record JALOTG010000030.1, on the reverse strand, counting down.
CTGGGCCATCTTCACCGTGTCGCCCAGGGCGGTGACGCACAGCACCCGGCCCCCGGCGGTGACCACCTGATCGCCGTCCAGGGCGGTGCCGGCATGGAAGACGTGCACGTTCGCGTCCCCCTCCCCCAGGCCGGCGATGGCGTCGCCCTTGCGCGGGCTGTCCGGATAACCGGCGGCGGCCAGCACCACGCCCAGGGCGTAGCGCCGGTCCCACTCCGCCTCCACCTGGTCGAGCCGGCCGTCGATGGCCGCCTCCACCAGGGTGGCGAAGTCGTTCTTCAGCCGCATCATGATCGGCTGGGTCTCCGGATCGCCCATGCGGCAGTTGAACTCCAGCACGCGCGGCACGCCGTCCTCGCCGATCATCACCCCGGCGTAGAGGAAGCCGGTGTAGGGGACGCCTTCCTCCTTCATGCCGGCCACCACCGGGCGGATCACCTCGCGCAGGATGCGGGCGTGCAGCTCCGGGGTGACCACCGGCGCCGGCGAATAGGCGCCCATGCCGCCGGTGTTGGGGCCCTGGTCGCCGTCGAGCAGGCGCTTGTGGTCCTGGCTGGTGGCCAGGGACAGGATGTGCTCGCCGTCCGCCATGACGATGAAGCTGGCCTCCTCGCCCTGCAGGCATTCCTCGATGACCACGCGGGCGCCCGCCTCGCCGAAGGCGTTGCCCGCCAGCATCATGTCGATGGCGGCGTGGGCCTCGTCTTTCGTTTGCGCCACCACCACGCCCTTGCCGGCGGCCAGTCCGTCGGCCTTGACGACGATGGCGCCGCCGCGGGCATCCAGGTAGGCGTGCGCGGCGGCGGCGTCGGTGAAGGTGGCGAAGGCCGCCGTGGGGATGCCGTGGCGGGTCATGAACTGCTTGGCGAAGTCCTTGGAGGACTCCAGCTGGGCGGCGGCCCGGGTCGGTCCGAACACCTTCAGGCCGGCGCCGCGGAAGGCGTCGACGATGCCCTCCGCCAGGGGGGCCTCCGGCCCCACCAGGGTGAAGGCGACGCCGTCGCGCTGGCAGAACTCGATCAGTTCGGGAAAGGCGGTCAGGGGCAGGTTCTCCAGCCCCTCCTCGCGGGCGGTGCCGCCGTTGCCGGGGGCGACGTAGACCTTCTGCACGCGCGGGCTCTGCTTGAGCCGCCAGGCCAGGGCGTGCTCGCGCCCGCCGGAGCCGATGACCAGTAGTTTCATTTCAATCCGTGAGGAGTTACGAGTGAGGGGTAAGGAGAAAAGGCCTGGGGTGGATTTTACGCTTCACGCCTCAGGCCTCGCGCCTCGCCATGTCAATGCCGGAAATGCCGCATGCCGGTGAACACCATGGCCATGCCGTGCGCGTCGGCGGCGGCGATGACCTCCTCGTCGCGCATCGAGCCGCCCGGCTGGATGACGGCCTTGACGCCGGCGGCCGCCGCGCTGTCGATGCCGTCGCGGAACGGGAAGAAGGCGTCCGAGGCCATCACCGAGCCTTTCACCTCCAGCCCGGCGTGCTCGGCCTTGATGGCGGCGATGCGGGCGGAGTTGACCCGGCTCATCTGGCCGGCGCCGACGCCGATGGTCATGAGGTCCCGGGCGTAGACGATGGCGTTCGACTTGACGAACTTGGCCACCCGCCAGGCGAACAGCAGGTCGCGCATCTCGGCCTCGGTCGGCGCGCGCTGGGTGACCACCTTGATTTCATGGGTCAGGGCCAGGTCGGCCTCCTGCACCAGCAGGCCGCCGTTGACCCGCTTGAAGTCCAGGCGCTGGCCCGGCTCGGCCGGCCACATGCCGCATTCCAGCACGCGCACGTTCTTCTTGGCGGCGGCGATCTCCACGGCGGCGGCGCTCACCCTGGGGGCGATGATGACCTCGACGAACTGGCGCTCGACGATGGCCTGCATGGTCTCGGCGTCGAGCTCGCCGTTGCAGGCGATGATGCCGCCGAAGGCCGATTCGGGGTCGGTCCGGTAGGCGCGGTCGTAGGCCTCCAGCAGGTTGGCGCCGTAGGCGACGCCGCAGGGGTTGGCGTGCTTGACGATGACGCAGGCGGGCCCCTGGTCGAACTGCTTGACGCATTCCAGGGCGGCGTCGGCGTCGCCGATGTTGTTGTAGCTGAGCTCCTTGCCCTGCAGCTGTTTCGCGGTGGCGATGGAGGCTTCGAGGTTGCCAACACCCGCGCCCGCCTCGACGTAGAAGGCGGCGTTCTGGTGCGGGTTCTCGCCGTAGCGCATGCCCTGCGCCTTGTGGAACTGCAGGTTGATGGTGCGGGGGAACGCGGATTCCTCGACCAGCTTGCCGAAGTGGTTGGCGATGGCGCCGTCGTAGGCGGCGGTGTGCTCGAAGGCCTTGATGGCCAGGGAGAAGCGGGTGGCGTCGCTCACCGCGCCGCCGCCCGCCTTCATCTCGGCAACCACGGTCGCGTAGTCGGCCGGGTCGGTGACGATGGTGACGAAGGCGTGGTTCTTGGCCGCCGAGCGCACCATGGCCGGGCCGCCGATGTCGATGTTCTCGATGGCGTCCTCCAGGCTGCAGCCGGGCTTGGCGACGGTCTGCGCGAAGGGATACAGGTTCACGCAGACCAGGTCGATGTCGCCGATGCCGTGCCGGCCCATGGCGGCCACGTGTTCGGGCAGGTCGCGCCGGCCGAGGATGCCGCCGTGGATCTTCGGATGCAGGGTCTTCACGCGGCCATCCAGCATCTCCGGGAAGCCGGTGTAGTCGGCCACCTCGATGACCGGGATGCCGGCGTCGCGCAGGGCCTTGGCGGTGCCGCCGGTGGAGAGCAGCTCGACGCCGGCATCGGCGAGGGCGCGGGCGAATTCGACCAGGCCGGTCTTGTCGGATACGGATAGGAGGGCGCGTCTAATCTTGTCGTGAGGGGCAAGAGGTGAGGGGTGAGGGGTGAGGGGTGAAGTGCCGGCTCGCGGTTTCCCGCCTCGCTCCTCACGCCTCACGCCTCACTCATTTGATGC